>JAGPCC010000106.1 GCA_018058245.1 Verrucomicrobiales bacterium | reverse complement strand
AAACTGCACTTTTGCGGAGAGGATGACCTCTTGTTTTTCGTTGTCCACGATCACCGTTCCGGGCACCGGCAATTTCCTTTCTGACTCCGGTTGGGAAACTCCCGAGAAAGAGATCAAGAGGATTCCGGCGAGCAAAGCGCTAGGGTAGATGAGCTTCTTGGAGACGTTTGTTTTTACCATAGGGAGGCGAGGTTACACGCTTCTGCGGTCGGAGGCAAGGGGTGCGGTGGCATCAGATCTGAGCCGAAATCCCGGGGCTGCAAACCGTGCGAAAACCTTCCGCTAAAAACCGAGGTAGATCACCCGCGAGCGAGCCACTTCGTCGCTCCAGCGAACCTCGCAGTAAAAATCATTCTCAACCAGCGGATCAATTTCACGGTCCTCACCATGAAGCGCTGGAGCGAACTTCCGAGGAAGTTCGCTCCGTTTCTCCTCAAATCCGCCCCATCAGGAGCAGGATGATGATGACCAGTACCACCAGGCTGAGCAGACCGCTGGGGGCGTACCCCCAACTCCGGCTGTGTCCCCACCTGGGAAGCGCTCCGACAAGAAGAAGGATCAGGACGACGAGTAGGATGGTTCCGAGTGTCATAAGGGTATTGGTTTTGTAATGGTAACGGTAACGGCTTGGGTTACCGCATCATCCTTTGCACGATCCCTGCCAACGCACCTAGGTGGACTGCAACCCCGATCTACACTAGCTTTTCCGAAAATCGCCCGTTCCCGGAAAACCGAATCCCTGTGCGAAAAAACGGGATTCCCGTGCAATTTGCATCAGCCATGGAAGAGCGCCCCTGGCTCAGGTGCTCATTCGTGAATGACGTTTGGTTTGACTGTCCCTCACACACCAATATTTAGAGTTTCTTCCATTTTTTTCCTGGCCCGTTCTTATTTCAATTTCTCTTTCTCAGTCTTCAGCCCGTATTGCCGAACCCGCTTACTCACGTTGCTCGCGCCCTTCAAATTGAGACGCTCGGCGATCCAGTCATGCCGGACCGTGGTGAGCTCGCTGATGGCCTAGTCGCTCGCCACTTTGCTCCACTCGCCCTTTGCGGTCTTTTGTAGGAACGCCTCGTCGAGATCGAAGTGTTTCAGGCCATCGGCGAGGATGCGTCCGCAATCTTTCCACGCCGTCACCGATGCCGGTCGAAAGACCTTCAACGACTACCTCTCCGTGCTCGAAGAAATTGTCAGCACCGGAAAAAGTTGAACCACAGAGCGCTTTTTTTGAAAGATCACTTTGTGGGACAAAGTAACTATAGCCACGCAAAAAATCCAAAATCCAAACCATGAAAATCACTCTCGCTTCCCACTTCGGCATGTGCTTCGGCGTCCGCGACGCCCTGCGCAACACTTACGACGCTGCCACCCTTGAACCGATCACTGTGCTCGGTGAACTGGTACACAATCCCCTCGTCGCCGTTCACTTGCAGACGCTCGGCGTGCGCAGCGGCAACCTGCGCGAGCGCAGCAGTTCGTCCACTGACACAGTCGTCATCACCGCCCACGGTGCCGCCGATTCCGCCCGTCGGGCATGGTCCGATGCCGGCCATCGCATCATCGATACCACCTGCCCCTTGGTGAAAAAAGCTCACCGAGCACTTGAATGCCTCGTGCTCGCCGGCTACACGCCAGTGGTCATCGGCCAACCCGACCACGTCGAAGTGCGCGGCCTCGTTGGCGATTTTCCCGACGCGGTCGTGATTCAAAATTCTGATCATTTCCCCCTGATTCCCGCTTCCCCAAAAATCGGAGTGGTATCCCAGACCACGCAACCGATCGACTACGTCGAGGCCCTCGTCGAAGCTCTACGCGAAAATTTCCCCGACTCCGAGGTGCGCTTTACCGATACAGTATGTCAGCCCACCAAGGACCGTCAGCGGGCCCTGCATGAGCTCTGCGAAAACAACGATACCATCGTCGTCGTCGGTGGTTGCAATAGCAACAACACCACGCAACTCGCCGAAACCGCTCGCAGTCTCGGCTGTCGTGTATGGCAGGTCGAACGCGCCGAAGACCTGCACGCGCACTGGTTTGTCCGCAGCGAACACGTCGGCATCACCGCCGGCACCTCAACACTCGATGAAACGGTGCACGAGGTGACCGAACGCCTGCGCGAAATCGCCGTCGACCGCCGCAGCTTCCGCCTGTTCGATGCGCTCAAAGCTCTTCGCTAGGAGGTCAGGGAAACAAAGAACAAACATCCCATGAACGTCAAACAATGGATCGAACATTTCACTCGCAATCGAAACGCCTTTTCCGAACCCGACTGGTGGCAACTCGGGCAAGACGGCGGTTCATTGCAGGATGACCCAAGGCGCAAACTACTGGTCCGCTCGCTGGCGACCTTCCAACTTGGCGAAAGTGGCGGAGGCAGTCGCCTGTTGCGCTTCGTCCGCCGGGAAACCGGTGAAGGCAGCGAGTACGACAGCGCCATGCGGCTGTTCATCGCGGAAGAACAATACCACGCTGAACTGCTGGCGCATCTCGTCCGGTATCTTGGTGGTAAACTCCTCGAAAAGCACTGGATGAACGCCGTTTTCCGCAGCGCACGAAATTTGTTCCATCTCGAGTTCAACGTTCAGGTCCTACTCACCGCCGAGCTCATCGCCGAAGCCTACTACGGCTTTTTGCATCGTCACGTGAACGATGACCCGATCCGGAAAGTCTGTGGGAAAATTCTCGCCGATGAAGTCCGCCACATCGCATTTCACAGCGAATTTTTCCGGCAACGCAACCGGAACAAGCTGCCTGCCTCCGCCGCTCTCTGGTCGATCCAGTTTCAGGCCATTTTCATTGCCACCGAACGAGCGGTCTGGATCGACCACGGGCGCTGTCTGCTCTCGTTCGGAGTTTCCCGTCAGAAATTTTCTGAAACGGCCCGCAACTGCTGCCGCCGATTTCTAGAGTCGGTGCTGCTACCTCCCTCGCGGCACACAAGCCCATTCGCGGACTTGCCACCTACAACGGAACAAGTTTAGCCTGGGACCGAATTTGAGAAAAACTTACAACCACCCACGAAATCGAGATTCTACGTTCCTGCGCAGGGTTGCAACCTCACTCCCATGCACTCTCTCTCTTCAAGCAAGGTCCGGCTTCTACGTGACGAAGAGTCCCTGCCCGGAGACCTTAAAGGGTGAGCCGCCCTATCCCGTGTTCCCGGAGGTAGAGTAGACGGGTGAAAGGATTGTTGTTTGTCCCACTGCAGGCTGGGCAGTGCGGTTCCGTGTTGGAAAGAAAGATTTTTCTCGCTGTGAACTTCAAAAGTTACTAGCCTGATCGTGAATGAAGAGCTTTGTCTTGGTCGGATTGGCATGGTTGGTTTTCTCTATCGGAGTGTCTGAGGGACGTTCTCAGGAGCTCGTTTTGAAGGGTGTCGATGGTCGGGAGTTCGCCGCCGTGGTCGTGAAGATATTCAACAGCTCGGTGGTCGTTCGGCGGGCAACGGATGGCAAAGTCTTTGATCTTCCGTTCGATCAGTTGAGTCCGGAAAGCCAACAAGAACTGCTGGTGTTGAAGACAGGTCAGGAAAAGAAAGAGGCCGTTGAAGTCAGCGGGGATTGGAGAAAACTGCGCGTGATTTTGGAGCATCCACTCGACGAACTGGGTGTCGCTGGACTTGGCTCGTTGGGACAGGAACAACGGGGGGCCAGGGAGATCGAGCTTCGCCTTCCGGTTGGTTGCTGGGTGAAGGTGAATATCAAATCCCACCAAAGGTCTCTCGAGCATCTCATCCGCTTCGACGGAAGTTCCGCCAAATGGGAGTTCGCCAACGAAGGCCCCCGTGTGACCCTGCGCAAAGACGACGGTCGTACGGAGATTGTCGGGATCACCCTGGAGGAAGGAACGGGTTCGGAGGTCTGGTTTCAGAAAGGTGAGATCCCCTTTGCGAAAACGATCTCGATCGAGTTGCAGGAGTTGGGTCAAATCGAGCGCATCAAGGAATCACCCGTCCCGATCAATGCAATCTGTGCGACGAATTATCCTCTTACCGATCCGGAAATCCATGCGATTGGGAAATCAGCCCCGACGGCTCTGGCGATCGATCTGGACTATGCCCTGATGCCGAGTCTCTCCCATTTCGAAGGCAGTAAACTGGAGTCGTGTTCTCTCGAGTTTCTCAACGAACCGGAAGTGATGGAAGGATCAAAATTGAAAGACTATCCGGTTGCTCTTCCGACCCTGCCTGAACTCAATTACTTCAACAATTTCTTCTCCGTGATTCCTGGAGATTACGTGGATACTCTTGCGGCGAAGGCCCCCTCACTCCGGGCACTCACCCTCAGCGCCTCGCACCAGAAAGCGACGTTTGCGGAATTTCACGGGATGGAGCGCTTCCCGAATTTGGAAGCCCTATCGCTCGCCTGGGCGACAAAGATCACCGTCAGGGAACTGTTAAAGGCCTCGAAATTGAAGGTATTTTCCTGTGACAACGGAGGTTTGCCGGAAAGCGGGGAAGGGTACTCTGATTTCCCGTTGTTGACGGGACTAACGGAGCTCAAAAATACGATCGGAGCCTTCCCGGGAAATCTCATGACGGAGTGGGCGGACAAAGGGGGAATGAAGACGCTTCTGGAGCTAGAGACCTACCGGTCCGTCGACTTTCGGAAGCTCCGCGATCTGGAGGTGTTGAAACTCCTGCGCAACGACAAGCGCAACGATGAAATGGACTTCACCTCTCTGAATGGACTGAACCGTCTCCGTGCGCTCAAGATCAACAACGCCACCCAGGAAGAAATTGAAGCCATCGGGCAACTCTCGAATGCTGGTCAGATTGAGAGTCTTTTTCTCTACGGGGGAGAATTCTCCGACCTCTCTCCGCTGCGATCACTCGTGAACCTTCGTGTGCTTGAGGTGTCCCGGAGCACGGGCGAACTGAACCGTTTCGACCTCGCCATCTTTCCGAAGCTGGAACATTTCGCGGCGGGATCTCTCCCAATGTTGGAGGAAATTGCGAATCTCGATTCTCATCCGTCCCTGCAATACATCTCCCTTTCCGCTTGTCCGGCTCTGCGATCTATCGGCACCTCCTATGCTGGATCGGGAGTCCTCGGATTTCGTCTCTACAACGTCGACCAGATCACAGACTTGAGTGTCCTGAACGGAAGCGGGATTGAACAGTTGTATGTGGCCTATTGCGACGGTCTGGTCTCACCGCTTCAGTTTGATTTCGAGTCGATCGAATACAGTTTGATCTATCAATGCAAGAATCTCGAGGACCGGCTCCCTGGAAAATGAAAGTGTCGGGGACATCAAAAGCCTATTTCTCCCCTGTTGACGTGTTTTTCGCGGGAGTAGTCCGCATTGACATACCGACTGGAAACTGATCCGTTTTCCACATGAGTAAATTTCTCTCTCTCATGGCAATTTATTGGGTTTCCTCCCTGATTGGGATCACGCGAGCCGGGGAATCGGGTGAGGAACGTCTCGCCAAGCTGATTTTCCTCCACTCCATTCGTGTCGAAGAAGTGGATGCGCCGTTACGGAAGAAAATCGAAGCGCTCAATGCCAGCTACGTCAAAGCCCTTGAGCGACAGGCAGAGGAAGCGCAGAAAGCGGGAAAACTAGAGGATTTGCTGGCGATCCGTAGCGAGGTCGATCATGTCAACTCGAACGGAAAACCCGGTGAGAAACCCTTCTCCGGTGATGCGAAAATGAGGCAGAAGTACAACGAGGCAGGCTCGGCCTTTGCATCGCAGAGCTCTGCCGAGCGATCCGAACTTTTGGCGAATCACCTCGCCGAACTGGAAGCGTTGAAAGTCGAACTCACCAAAAGTGGTGATCTCAAAACCGCTATCGAAGTCGATACATATCTCAAAGGCCTCGAAAGCGACAAAGCGGTCCCCGCTCACGTGCCGACTCCGGGACGATCAGACCGGATCTCGTTTGCTACGAACACAGTGAAAGAATCCCCCCTCCTCAGTGGGGTACCTTTTCTCGGGAACCTCGACCTTGAAACCGGAATCTACGAAATTCGAGAGAGCGTCGTTCTGGGCAGCGACGAGCCGGAAAGGCGCGAGGACCGTTACGGACACGTCGTGGCATTTCCCGGAACCGTATTCAAAGGAGGGGAATTTTTCATCAACAACGGAAGCCTCAAAGCGACCGGATCGCTCTTAGAAGGGGTTGATCTGAACGTGGATTTGCACGGGGAGGTTTTTGCGACGGACTGCATTTTTGATGGAGGCAAGATCCGGAAAGGCGGGGCCTGGGGTGTGAAGTGGTTTTCCGCCAAATGGACGATGCAGAACTGCGTACTCCACGGGTGTTTCATTGCGCCCATGAAAGTCGGAGCGAACGGAGTAAAACTCACCAATTGCACCGTGATCGGCGCGACGCTTTCCCCGGGGGAATATGTCGAGAAACCCGTCGAAGAATCTGCGAACGAATGGAGACAAGTCGAGCGCTGTCATTTCATCCACTGCGAGATTCCCGAGAGCATCCTCCTCATGACTGAGGACTGCGTTTTCGAGAATTGCACCTTCGTCGCCGACATCGAGGCTGTAAAACCGGAGCGATCGTCCACCGTCACGATGTATTTCACGGGAGGGATTCCCTCTCCGCCGGCGGGAAACAACAGGGTGAAGTTCAAGGGTGAGAACGCGATTGCTTTGAAGAAATCCTATGGTTCGACCGTGAAGCACGGATTCTGATCGCGAGTCCATGCTGTGCGATATGCGAGACTGGGAGTTCGACGTTCAATCCTCGATTCACTCATTGTTCTCCCGACCCTCCGGTTCCGTGGAGGGAAATCAATTCGCACTGTAGTTGAATTGAACTCTGCGATTCCCGCAGTGACAGCTTCGGAGTATTGTTGCAAGGAGTCTGTCGGACTTCTCCCGCCGAAATCCCTGGGTCGGAAGGGGGGCGAAGTCATGGGTGGGATGCCCATGCTACCTCTCCCCCGGCGACATTCCCTCACACGCAAAATTTCATCCGTTGATAAAGTATAGATTGGAGAGAATGAATGTGACACGATGACGATGCCGAAGATCCACTGCATAAAACCCCTTGTTCTGTTGGCGGCAGTCCTCGCCACCACCACCTTCGCACAGCAGCGCGTGCCGTGGACGACTTCGCACATCCAGGGCACACCCGAGCCGCCGCCTCCCTATGTCGTCGAGCGACTCTATCCTGGCCTCACTTTCAAAAAGCCCCTCGACATCAAGCCCCTTCCCGGTTCGGATCGCCTCGTCGTGCTTGAGGAGAGCGGACGAATGTTGTCCTTCGTGCCCGGCACGAGCGTGGACAAAGCGGATCTCTTTGGAGAACTCTCCGCGTTTGATCCTGAAACATCCCGTTCCTATGCCCTCGCCTTTCATCCGCGCTTTGCAGAAAACCGCTTTATCTTCACTTGGATCGTGCAGGACTTGAAAGGCGCGAGTTTCCGGGACGATGGCACCCACATCGTGCGCTTTCGCGTCACCGAAGACTCACCCCCCCGGCTCGATCCCGGCAGTGCGAAAAAGATCATCTCGTGGCGTGCCGGAGGTCACAATGGAGGAAACATGCGCTTCGGTCCCGATGGCATGCTTTACATTTCCACCGGCGACGCCGAAAAGCCCGACCCGCCCGATTCGCTCGTCACCGGGCAGGACATCAGCGACCTGCTCGCGAGCGTGCTGCGCATCGACGTCGATCACCCTGAAGGCGACCGCGCTTACA
This sequence comes from Verrucomicrobiales bacterium, assembly GCA_018058245.1. Taxonomy (GTDB): domain Bacteria; phylum Verrucomicrobiota; class Verrucomicrobiia; order Verrucomicrobiales; family DEV007; genus Arctic95D-9. The sequence continues at coordinate 7,660 of JAGPCC010000106.1, read as the reverse complement.
GCATCCCAAAAGACAACCCCTTTCTCAATGTGCCCAACGCTCGCGGCGAGGTCTGGGCCTATGGATTGCGCAATCCATGGCGTTTAAGTTTTGATCCGAAAACGGGCGACCTTTTTGCAGGCGACGTCGGCTGGGAGTTGTGGGAGATGATCTATCGAATCCAGCGCGGCGGCAACTACGGCTGGAGCATCACCGAAGGCAGTCGGCAAGACGTTCGCCCCGATCGCCTTCGCGGTCCCTCCCCTATCCTGCCGCCACTCGTCGCGCACTCGCACGAAGAAGCCGCGAGCATCACCGGCGGTGAGTTCTATCATGGCAACCAACTGCCTGACTTGCAGGGCGCTTACATCTATGGCGATTGGCAGATGGGCACCTTCTGGTCCCTACGCCACGAGGGCGACAAAATCACTGAACATCGTGAGGTGGCACGCAGTTCACTCATGCCCGGCGGCTTCGGCGTCGATCACGATGGAGAATTGATCATCGTCGACCACAGCGCCGGCGGCCTTTGGGGGCTGGCGCAAAATCCACTCTCAGGGCAGAACTCCGACTTTCCGCGCAAGCTCAGCGAAACCGGACTCTTCAGCGATACGCCCGCACAGACTCCGGCTCCCGGCGTGCTACCCTATGAGATCAATGCCCCGCGCTGGGCCGACCACGCCACGGCGGAGCGCTGGGTGGCTTTTCCCGATCAATCCGGAGTCAGTGTCGCCGCCGAGTCAAAGGGAGTCGTGCTGCGCGGCCGCTGGGGATTCCCTGCCGGTGCCGTGCTGGCAAAGACCTATTCCCTTGAGTTGGAACGCGGCAATGCCGCGACGCGAAGGCGCATCGAAACACAGATCCTGCACTTCGACGGCAGTCTCTGGGGCACCTACAGCTATCGGTGGAATGATGACCAACGCGACGCCGAACTCGTGCCGAAAGGAGGTGACGAAACGACCTTCACCGTAAAGGACAAAGCCTCCCCCGACGGCGAAACCCATCAGCCATGGCGCTTTTACAGCCGCAGCGAATGTGCCCGCTGCCACACCCTCATGAACACCTTTGTACAGGGGTTCAGCGCTGAGCAACTCGACCGTCCCACCCCGAGGGAGCAGGGCGATCAGCTCGACATTTTCACCCGCATCGGTCTCACCCCACCAGCCGAGCCGACCTTCGCCGATCCGCACGGCACCCGGGGCAGTCCCGAGGTGCGCGCCCGCAGCTACCTGCATGCCAATTGCAGCGTCTGCCATCGCTTCAACAGCGGTGGCGGCGTGCCGAGTTTCATGAACTTTGATCTAGCGCTCAAAGAGGCCAATCTCATCGATGCCCGGCCCGTGCAGGGAGATCTCGGTCTGCCCGATGCTCGGGTCATCGCTAGCGGCGATCCCGCCCGCAGCGTCCTGCTCTATCGCATGGCCACCGCCGGACGCGGCCACATGCCCTACCTCGGCAGCCAGCTCGTGGATGATAGGGGTCTCCTCGTCGTACGCGACTGGATCGCCAGCTTGAAGAGCAACCCGAAAGACCTCAGCCCCGCCACCATCGCCCAGCGCCAGGTCGAGGAAAAAGACCTCGCCCAGCTCAAAACCGGCGACAGCAGCCCGCTCGATAAGCTGCTCGCCACCAACAGCGGTGCCCTCAGCGTCCTCCTTGCCATCCTCGACGAGCAGCTCAGCGCCGCGATCCGTGCCAGTGCCATCGCCAAAGGCAGCGCCATCACCGAGCCGCTCCGACGCGACCTCTTCGAGCGATTCCTGCCCGAGTCCCAGCGCCGCAAAGTGCTCGGAACCGACCTCAAGCCCGACGCACTGCTCTCGATGAAAGGCGAGGCGACACGCGGCAAAGCCCTCTTTACGGGTGTCTGCATCGCCTGCCATCGTGCCGACGGGATCGGGATCGACTTCGGCCCCGATCTCAGCCACATCGGCACGAAATGGAACCGGGCCGCGATGATCGAGCAACTCCTCACCCCCTCAAAGGTCATCGACCCAGAATGGCAGATCACCACCGTAGAACTCAAGAGCGGCGTCAGTAAGCTGGGCTTCATCACCGCCCGCAACGACAACGAACTCACCCTCAAAATGGCCGGAGGCCTCACCGAAAAGCTTGCGGTCGCCCAAATCGCCAAAACCACCACCGCCCCCGCCTCCATGATGCCCGAAGGCCTCCTGCAAACCCTCACCGCCCAAGAAGCCGCCGACTTGCTGGAGTATCTTGATTCGTTGAAGTAGCGAGTTGGAGGGGAGAGTTGGTGAGGGCAGGGGTCACGCAACATTTCTTGACAGTTTCCAGGACAGCTCCTCCTGGGGAAGCTCCTTGTCGGGCACTTGATAAAATCGGCGGATCTGCTGACTGGCGTTGGCGGCGAACTTCAGATTGAGACGCTCCGCGATCTATTCCTGCAGCACGCTGGTCTCTCTGGCGATGGCCCACGCGACGGAACTTCGACGCCAGGCTCCTCGGCGATTCTGGCGCAGCTCCTCCCCGGTGAATTCAAAATGCTTCGCTCCCGCCTTGAGGATTTCCTCCGCTCCCTGCCCCACGCCACATTCTCCCGGCGCTATAACCCGCGCTAGTCCGCCGCCCCGTCCCCGCATTCCAGGCAGGAACTGGCGAAGTTTTTCAACATCCCCGCGTTCCTTGGCACGCATCAAGCTTTCCAGAGGAAATATGAAATACGGTTACCTGTTAGACATGGACGGAGTCATCTACCGCGGTAGTAAGTTGATCGATGGCGCGCAGGATTTCATTCGGCGCTTGCGTGAAACCAACACGCGTTTCCTGTTTCTCACCAATAACAGTCAACGCACGCGGCGCGACGTCGCGATGAAACTCTGCCGGATGGGGATCGACGTGACAGAGAGGGATATCTTTACCTGCAGCATGGCGACGGCGCGTTTCGTCGCTCAGCAGAAACCGGGAGGCTCCGCCTACGTCATCGGAGAGGGCGGACTTCTCAATGCCCTGCATCTGAACGGCTACTCCGTAGTCGAGGAGAACCCCGACTACGTCATCGTCGGCGAAGGACGAACGATGACTTTCGAAATGATCGAAAAGGCGGTTCGGCTCGTCGCCGCCGGGGCTCGCTTGATCGCCACCAACCTCGACCCCAACTGCCCCACCGAAGCCGGGATCCGTCCCGGCTGTGGTGCGATCGCGGCGATGATCGAGAGCGCGACCGGCAAGAAGGCATTCTCCGTCGGCAAACCAAGCCCGGTCATGATGCGCGCCGCCCGCAAGGAACTCGGTCTTACGAGCGCGGAGACGGTGATGGTAGGCGACACGATGGAAACCGATATACTCGGAGGAGTCGGACTCGGTTACCGCACGATTCTTGTCTTGTCAGGCGGCACCTCCCGGGATGAGGTGCAGGATTTTGCCTACGCGCCGGATCTGATTGTGAACAGCGTGGCGGACATCCCTGAAACCCTGAACTTTGCCGATCCGCCCGAAATGCGCTTCGACTCCCCGGAGATCAATCCCAGCTACACCCTCGCTCAGACTGGTAAGGGTTTGCTTTTTTAATCGCTCGAACTCTCCGGATCCATTATCACCATAAATGCGGCGGGCTGCCAGACTGCCTTTGCAAAGCAAATCGACGAAGAGGGCAGTTTATATATCCTGGAGCTCAAAGGAAATTAGGGGGAAACTCACGAAACTGTCAAAAGTGAGTTTTTACGCCCATCCAGCGGATGCGATGGTCTCGAAGCGAATGTGAAAGATCAGTATTACCTCTGCTTGACGGAGGCTGACGCGGAGAATTCTCTCAATGGTTCGTCGGCACTGGGGAATCGAGAATCGGTGCCACTGGACACTTGACATGGGTTTCGAAAAGGACCCATCCAATTCGCAACCTCTCCCCAGGGCAGAATCTTTCTGCGGTGCGGGATCTATCGAATTACCTGGTCCGCGCTCACCCGTCCAAACCCTCAATGCCGAAAAAGCGACTCCAGACTATGCTTGATCCAAAATTTCGAACTGAAATCATCGAAAGGCTTTATACGTATGCCCTGGCTCTGCATCGCTTTCCTTTTGCTTGCGCCCCCAGTTACTGACCCGTCCCTTTATTGCCTATGCACAATCCAAAGCCACAGCAACGCACTCTGCAAACTTCGAGTCGTGTCGGCACGAAAAAGAGCAGCCTCGCTGGCTGCTCTTCTCAATTGGTTTTGCTGCTGGATGGATTTGAAAAAGCTTATGAATTAAGCGTCTTGGTATAGGTGCGGCTGTGGCCGTTTGAATAAACCTGCTTGTAGGTCACGATGGTTACGTGGCGATAAACGGGAGAACCGCCTGAGCGATAGTGGCTAACGATGCGTTTGTGGGAACGATTGATTTCAACCGTGCGAACGATATGTGGAGTTTGATCGTGGCGTTGATCCCTGTCGTTCCGGTGAGCGCTGTCGTTTCGGTGAGCGCTGTCGTGGCTACCTTTTTTAGAATCTTTGAACTTTGGGCCAGCTTCAGCGTCAGGAGTTACGACGAAAAGGGCTGTGATGGCGACGGTAGCTGCGATGATGATTTTTTTCATAGACTGTAATGGTTAATTGTTCTGCCTGATCGACGGACCACATCTCCGTGATATTCAAAAAATTTCGCTTTCCCTAAAATCCTTTTCTCCCGAGAAACTTCGCCAATCAGGTGAATAAAAACGCTCTTCTCGAGTGGGGCGATCCGATGCCCTGACTCGTCCCTCTTCAGCTCGTAGAACTTCAACGCCATCCTCTATCTGCCGTCACCCACATCCCCGTCGAGAGGTCCAAGGTGGTCGTTGGAGGTATCAAGAGGAGAAAAATCTTGATCAACCGCCAATTTCTCACCCTCCAGATTCGGAGCCAACGTTGGAGCTGCGCACAACTTCTTAGCATTTAGCGGTTGGCTTCGGTAAGGCGGCGGCTCAGGGAATTCACTTTCTTACTGACAGAACAATATCCAAAACGTTTTTTGCCATCGTCCCAATTCATTTTCCAAACGGAGGCCGTTCACGCGTGAAAACTCGCGGGCGTTTCTGGTGACGAGTGCAAGCTGATGTTCCAGGGCATGGCCCTCGATGAGCGGTACTTATTTGCCCGCAGATTCGTAATTAGCATAATTTTCGAATTCTCGCGCTTGGGAGATACAACTGACAATACCGATCTGGATTGCTGACGTGCCCCTTCGTGTCCCTCGGATCTTGTCCCTCGGATCTTGTCCCTCGGATCTTGTCCCTCGGATCTTGTCCCTCGGATCCTCCATCATGGAGCTGTCGCGAGTTTTACTCGCATGGGAAAGAGTGTTGCGGGCCGGCGGCACGGCACCCCGGACGCCCCCGAGCAGACCGGCATGATGCCGCAGCCCGTCGCAGACATCGTTGAGGCCGATAGCGTGGGTAAGTTGCGCGTAGAGCAAGGCCACGACGTGGCTCCACGGGGTGAAGGTCCGCGCCTGGGCTTCGATCCCATACTTCCGCGCCAACTTAGCGACTAAATGCCCGGGAATGAGGTTGCAAACCTGCGCGAGAACGCAGAACTTCGATTTGGTGGCTGGTTGTTTGTTTTTCACAAGACCGATCCTAAGTGGGATCGACCTCCAGCCACCACCTTTTTCACCTCAGGCTATGGGATGCCTGTGGATCGGATTAGCAAAACCATCGATGGAATTATCGAAACCATTGCCGGTTTTGGCCGGTTCGCGGGCGGGTTTCACGGCTCCGATAACGACCCGGGGCCGGGCTTTGGCGGATGGCATAGCCGTGGGGATCGCGGGAGAGCGGCGGACTCCCCGTTTGGAAAGTGCATTCGTCCTTCTTGAATCAAGACCTTTTTTGCCCGTTCGATCAATAGCGGCCCGGGGGTGTGGGAGAAGGATGGCGGGGGTGGTTTGGGCCGAGAAGGGGATGGCCGCGTGGATGTGGTCAGCCAAAGATTTTTGATTCGAAGTTCAAATGGACTGATGCGCCGATTCCTCGGGCGGAAAGATTTCAGATTTTTTGACCGACCCCGTTGACCGTTGACGAATCTCAGCTCAGAGCAGCCTATTCACTTTCTGTAAAGTGCGGTTACTTCCGGGACCACATAAACCCGTCGTAGTAGAATTTTGCGGGCGCGCCTCCTCGCCCTTCCTCATAGATAAAGGCGATGGAGCGCTTCATCTGCCCGCCCGCCGGGTTCAGGGTCAGCGAGTAAGTGCCGTGGTGCCAGGTTCCGGTTTCCCCACCGCCATAGGCACCCAGAGAAGCGATGCTTTCGCGGGTTTTGGTGACGGCGGACGTGGAGCCGGTGAGTTGGTAGGATTCATCCGCATTCAAAATCAAGGTGCTCGAGGAACTGGCACCGGTTACGGAAGTGCCGCCTCCGTACGTTCCAACCAGATTGGTACCACGCGGGAAAGGCTTGGCGGCAGTGTAAATGCCTCCGTCCCAGTTGAAGGATGTATTGCTGGAGATGGAAAATGAACTCTCATAAACCTTCCCAGCCGCACCTGCGTAGGAGATGGAATCACCTGCCACGTTGATCCTCCACTGGCTGTTTGTTGCCGCCAGCTCGGCGGGGGAAAACCCGGTGGGATTCTCATAAGCCACTCCCTCAGGAGAGAAGTACCAGACGGCGGTGTCCAAGGAATTAGTCGTAGTCCAGAACTTGGTCATGAAGAATACTCCGGTGATGCTGTTACCAGTAATTCTATGCGGCGCCGGCTCGACTTCAGAAGCCAGTGCGACGCTGGCGACCGGGGCGGCAGCTACTTCAGCGATCGGTGCCGGGTTCGTTTTCATCGCGGACCCCGCAGCCAACGCAATTTCATAACTAGCGTATATTTTACGATAGGCTTCGGCGTAGAGAGGCTCGGATCGGATCGACTCCAAGTCCGGGTCATTCGCTATTACGTCTGCCTTATTGAAACCCAGGGCAGCAGCCTGTCCAAGGGCGGTAAGCGCCATTATTCGATTACCTGACTGCGCCTCGATGCAGGAGAGGTTGTAGTAGTGGGACGGGTTACTGGACTCCCAGGCGATGGCTTTTATACAGAGTTCCCGTGCGTCATCATAGCGTTGATTCTGTAGCGCATCCAGCATGACCGGGTAAAACGCCTCAATGGCTGCATGATGGGCTGCAGCTTCCGCGTCAGGAGCAATCTGTGCGGTAAGGTTGAGAGGGGCGAGGGTGAACGAAACAAGTGCGGCCAGTGCCGCGAGGGATGGCTTTAAGCGGTGGTTCATGCAGAGAGAATACTTGATTTCTTTCGACGAAAGCTAGCGAAATTATTCGTCTGATTGAAGTTAAGCAGCGAAAGAATCGGGGGCTTTAATGAATCTTCGGCGGAGTCTGCGGGGACGTTTGTGTTGGGGTGGGCTTCCGCCAATAGTGCTGTCTTTTTTAGGCACAAAAAAGCACGACCGTGAACGGTCGGGCTTTGCGGTTACGGGGGCAGTCAAGAATGGCACGGGATTAAGCCGCTTTCTTATAGCGGTTACGGGGTCAGGTTTACTGATAGGAATTCGCTTTTTCATCCCCTCGGCTCCCTTACTGATAGGAATTAGGAATTCGCTTTTTCATCCCCTCGGCTCCCTTCCCGCCGAAGGCCCGGGGTCGGTGGGGGTCCGACGGCCTGTCAACAACCGCTGATCACCGTCTCCAAAACAAAGCGTTATATTTTATCGTGCGCTTTCTGCGGCAAGTAGGCTGAAATTCCTTATTCT
>JAGPCC010000105.1 GCA_018058245.1 Verrucomicrobiales bacterium | reverse complement strand
CAGCTCATCGATCTGCTCGAGACCTACCCGCACAAAGACTGGACGGCAGAAACTTTCACCGGCATCCTCCGCAAGCTCACCCCGAGGCTCTACTCGATCGCTTCCAGTATGCGGAAGCATGAAGACCAGGTCCATCTCACGATTGCCGCCGTCCGCTATCACACGCACAACCGCGACCGCACCGGAGTCGCCTCGTGCTACATCGCCGACGACGTAGCAGTCGGAGACACTGTGAGAGTCTTCTTTCATCACAACAACAATTTCCGACTTCCCGAGAGCGATGAGACCCCCATCATCATGGTCGGACCCGGCACCGGGATCGCACCGTTCCGAGCCTTCATCGAGGAACGGTCCGCCCGTGAAGCCAAAGGAAAGAACTGGCTCTTTTTCGGCGATCAACACTTTTCCTACGACTACCTCTATCAACTCGAGTGGCTAGACTACCTCGACGACGGCACCCTGACCGAGCTCTCACTCGCTTTTTCCCGGGATCAAAAAGAGAAGATCTACGTGCAACATCGACTCATCGAACGGGGAGCCGAGATCTATGCATGGCTAGAGTCCGGAGCCCATCTTTACGTCTGCGGAGATGCTTCGCGCATGGCCAAAGACGTCCAGCAAGCTCTCATGGACATCATTGCCGAGCACGGGAAAAAGACTCCGGTCGAAGCCAAGGCGTACCTCGAAGCACTGAGAAAAGCAAAGCGCTATCAGCGCGACGTTTACTGAGGGACTGCGGTGCCGGAAGATTTGCTTTCCTCTGCGCGAGGATTTCTGCTACGACTGTGAGAGGTCGCGGGCAACAGGGTTGAGTCATCGGCCAGACCCTGTTACCCCACTACTCACAGATGAAAACACAAATCCTCTTTGTCCTCCCGCTACTCATTTCCATTGCCGGAGCGACACCGCAAGAAGAGGCCGATATCTACCATCGCGATTTTCAAACGCCCGTCGAGGGCATCGCACTGGGAGAGATCTCAGGCGAAACCAACTCCTTCGGAATTGCGGGTGTTCTCCGGGCGGACGGACCTGCCGTTGATCCGGACACGCTCTTTGAAATTGGTTCGATCACAAAGACCTTCACTGGCATCCTCCTCGCCGATGCTGTCCTGAAAGGGAAAGTCACCCTCAAAGATCCCATCACCAAATATCTGCCCTCCGGTTTGCTCGCGAAAGATTCGCCTCTTCATTCCGTCACCCTGCTCGATCTCGCGACACACACTTCGGGTCTGCCGCGACTTCCCGGAAATCTTGCAAAGGGGACCGATCCCCTTGATCCCTACGCGCACTATTCCGTCGAGCGACTACAAGAGTATCTGCGAGATTTCCAGGAGACCGACTTCGAGAACCGCGGGGAGATGAGCTACTCCAATCTCGGGATGGGTTTGTTAGGGCATTTGCTTGCGGAAGTTTCGGGAAAACCCTATGAAGTCCTTTTGCAGGACACGCTTCTCGATCGACTCCGGATGAAATCGACTTTCGTGCAGCGTCGCCCCGGAGATGTTCCAGCAAAGGAGGAATTACGTTTTGCGACAGGTCATGCCGCAGGGAAACCCGTGAGCCATTGGCACATCGATGCTCTCTGCGGTGCCGGGGCGATTGTCTCATCGGCACGGGATATGCTCATCTACGCAAAAGCGTTTTGGGCCGAGGATACACCCGAGTCCCTGCGGGAAGCTTTCCTCTTTGCCGCAAAACCGCAGCGGAATCAGATCGGCTTGGCGTGGTTTGTTCGAGAAGGAAATATCTCGCACGATGGCGGGACCGGAGGATTCCGCAGCGAACTGTCCATTGACGTGCCAAACCGGAGCGCTACGGTGAAACTGATCAGCAGCACCACGCCTCCCCCAGGTCAAAAGAGCGAAGGAGATTTCTCCGCCCTCCATGGTTATTGGAAAGGAAACCTCGATACGGGCGACGCAACCTTGCGCCTCGTCCTGCGAATCAGCAACTCGGGAGGTCTGGTCCTATACAGTCTCGATCAGGGAACCTACGGAATGCCGGCAGGGAAGTCCGTCTTTTCCGATGGGCAGCTTTCCGCAGTATTCAATGCGATTGGTGGGAGCTTTCAGGGAAAACTCGAAGGAGATTCTCTGACCGGAACTTGGAAGCAAGGAAGCTCGTTTCCGCTCCGGTTTTCAAGACTTTCGGGGATTCCTGATGATCTGAAGACACCGCTCAGAAAACACTTTACCGGTGACGCCTCCTCTGTGGCCGGATACTGGTCGGGTTACCTTGGCGGAGAATCAGGATTGTTCGTGATTCTGGAGATCGACGCCTTCGACGGCGTAGCGGAAGCCCGCCTCTACAGCCCTGATCAAACTCCAGAACCCATGATGGTTTCCAGCCTCTCGGTAGTGGATTCTCAACTGAAACTCACGATCAAAGCCATCGAAGCCGAATACAGCGCCAAGCTCGATTCACAGGAGAAAATGAGCGGAGCATGGAAACAAGGTCCGCTTCCTCTGCCTCTAACATTAAAACATTCCGAAGAGCGGCCGGAGCGGAAATAGGGTTCGTATCCAATGACAACCTTCTCATAGTTTGACAATATGCCGTGGTCTCCTCCTGACATTTTTTCGCTGATCGCCGCTTTCTGTTTTGGAGTGATACTCCCGTGGGCGCAGCGCACGGACGGGAGTCTGCCCCCGGTGATGTGGTGGCTCGCGCTGGCCGGGCTCCCTTTCCTGGTCCTCGCAGCAGGCTGGGAACGGGGAGCGGTTGCCGCCTTTCTAGCGTTTCCAGCGCTGATCTACGCGATCTGGCTGTTTGCTCACGGCGGCGGTCGTTTTCTTGGCTCGTGGGACGAGCGTCCCCCGATCCGCTGGCTGCATGCTCTCAGCACGACCGGACCTCTCATCGCAGCGATTGCCTGGATGTGGTCCCGATACGACGGAACCTTCGCCGGATTCCCCGATCCACTGGCCACACTCACCACCGTCCATTTTGCGATCACTTTCGGAGCCCTCCCTGTCGCGCTGGTGGCATGGACCAAAAAGGAAGCGACTCCCAGGCCCTGGAACGATCTCGCATTATGGATCTATGTCATTTCGGCGCCGGCGACGGCTCTTTGTTTTGCGCTGCGAGCCCAGGTGATGATTCCCAGCCTCGCAGAAGTATTTTGCGCAGTGCTCTTTGCGCTTAGCTTTTTTGTCTGGTGGGTAACAATCCCATCGAGACGCTCGCGTGGATTCGCTCTTCCGCTCCTTCTCGGATTTGCACTCGGGGCGGGGTACACGCTGACCCAGTATTTAGCATGGCCCTATTTCTCTCTTCCGGAAATGCTGATGGGACACGGCATGCTGAACCTTGCCGGAACTTCGCTCCTGATCGCCTTTGCCCCAGTGACTCGATATTTGCCCTGCGCTCCTGATCCCGACCCGGAGATTCCTCTCCATCCGGGATCAGAAGAGACCGCCCATTTTGTCGATGACCACCGCCGTGAACTCGGCATCTGGACACCGGAGCGATTCGGCAGGGTTCGCAACGCCCTCCTCGGTTATCGTTTCTACCCTCCATCGACAATGATAAGGCGTGCTCAGTTTGAAGAGGAAGGGCGTTCCTCCAGAGTCGGAGATCGCCTCGGACTCGGACTCTTCCTGCCCAACCTTCCAGGACTACATCCGCTTTGTCTGGCTGCAGTTGTTGAAATCAGTCAACTTACCGATGAGTCAGAGCGGGTGAAACTCGGCTACGTTACGACTCGGAAACACTACGGAAGCGGCGAGTGGATTGCAGAAGTAGGACGCGAAGGGGACCAAATGATCCTTTCGGTTCGCTGCCATATCCGTCCCACGCGTTGGTTTGTGTGGCTCGGACTTCCGTTCTATCGCTATTTTCAACTTCGTGCCTTTCATGCAGGTTTCACCAATTTGCTCTGCGTGGCGAAGGACGAATCCGCCACGTTGCCGGATCGACGGCAGTCGGACTCCTGACCGTCCGGCACAAGAGGAGCCCTTCACAAACTTCAGCAATCACGCAATCAAGGAGTTTCGTTTTTCCCCAACTGGCATACCAGTTGCACAACAGCCCCTCCGAAACCGATCGTCTCATGCCTCCGAGCACACTTTCCCTCCCGCAAGCGATCCCGTCCTCGAGGAATTCTCCCCTGCATCTCCGCGCCTACGAGGAGATCAAGCAACTGATCGTTTCAGGCGAGTTCCCTCCCGACTCTTTCCTCTCCGAGCGGCAGCTCGCACTTCGCCTCGGGATGAGCAAGACTCCCGTCCACATTGCCCTGAAGCGCATCGAGGCAGAAGGATTCGTGATCATTTCACCGCAACAGGGTATCGTCGTCCGGGGACTCGCTCCGGGCGATATTCTCGATCACTACGAGCTTCGGGAGGCCATCGAGGGATTTGTTGTCCGCAAACTTGCCGGAAAGCTCAGTGATGCGCAGATTACCACGCTGCGTCAGGCTCTCGCGGAACAGAAGAAGGCCTTACAAAGTGGATTCCTCGCCCGGTCTCTTGAACTCGACGCGGACTTTCACCTCACTCTTGCCACCTTTCTCGGTAACCTGCAGATCCTGGCAACAATGGAACAGTTGCGTGACAAGATCCGCCTTGTTATCCTTCGTGTTTCCTCTCTGCACCGCGCCCGTTTCGAGGAGAGCGTGCGCGAACACGAGCTCATTGTCGACCATCTCATCGCCGGTAGACCAGAGGCGGCGGAACAGGCGCTCATCGACCATCTCGAAGCTGGAAAACGGCAGATCCTGTCCCCCGCGAACCGGTTCTTGAATCAATGAAAACGCGAACCCGACGCACGAAGAATCTTTGTTTCAAGCTCACCCTCGCGGCAGCCTTCGTCATCGGCATGGCAAGCGCAGAAGGGGCACCGAACTATCTCCGCGAGATTGCCCCGCTTCTCGAACGGCACTGTCTTGAATGCCATGGACCGGAAAAACAGAGCGGAGGAATCCGGCTCGATCAAAACGCATCCGCTCTGGCGGGGGGAGACTCCGGCTCTCCTTCTCTCGTGCCAGGGAAACCGGATGAGAGTGAACTTTTCTATCGTATTCATTCGACTGACAAAGACGAACAAATGCCACCGAAAGGAGATCGTCTTTCTCCAGGGGAAATTGCGATCCTCCGCGAGTGGATCGCGGAAGGAGCGACGTGGCCGGAATCTTCCGCTTCCCCGACCGTCCCGGCACTGCGGTCCGATCACTGGTCCTTTCAACCCGTTCGGAATCCGGCACTGCCCGAGGTCAAAGACAAAGTTTGGTCGCATCATCCCATTGACCGATTCCTGCAAGCGGATCGCGAAGCCGCCGGTCGTGTCCCTGTTCCCCTTGCAGGGCCCGCCACTCTCCTCCGCAGAGTCAGTTATGACCTCACCGGGCTGCCACCCGCTCCAGAGGAAGTCGCAAAATTTCTCCAAGCATCCTCCACTCCCGAGTCCTTCGACAAGGCGTATCAAGAGGTCGTCAAACGACTTCTTGTATCAACCAGCCACGGAGAACGCTGGGCGCGTCACTGGCTCGACTGGGCCCGTTATGCTGACACCGCAGGCGACAACTCCGACTTTCCCATTCCCCAAGCCTACCTCTATCGGAACTATGTCATTGATGCGTTAAATGCCGATCTCCCCTACGATCGATTCCTGACCGAACAACTCGCCGGAGATCTTCTCCCTGCAAAAAATCAGGAGGAAAAGAACCGCCAGACCATCGCCACTGGATATCTCGCGATCGCCCGTCGCTTTGGCTCTCTCGTCGAGACCTATCCTCAGCACCTCACGATCGAGGATACGATCGACAACCTCGGTCGCACCGTTTTCGGACTTACGATCAGCTGTGCCCGTTGCCACGATCATAAATTTGATCCGATCAGCACCAGAGACTACTACGGACTCTACGGATTCTTCGCGAGCACGCGCTACCCTTTTCCCGGCATTGAACTCTTCCAAACGCAACGGGATCTCGTTCCGCTCGTTCCTGAAAAAGAAGTCAAAGCAAAGTGGGGGCCGTCTCAGAAAGAGACCGACCGTCTCACCTCCGAATTGGAAAAGCTCCTCGCCGAGTGTCAGGCCGAATCCATAACAAATGCTGAAAAAGAGTCATCTCTTTCTCTGGATGAGCAGCGGAAGTTGAAAGGAAATTTCGATAAGAAGCTGGGACGTGCCCGGAAGGCTGGGGAGACTCTCGCCAAGCACTTGAAAACACTTCCCCCACTCGCGACGGCGTACGCGGTAGCGGATTCCCGCCCGATCAATGCCCGCGTTCAGATCAAAGGAGATCCGGAACATCCCGGGACGGAAGTTCCCCGCCGCTTTCCCGACATTCTCGGAGGAGCCACTCTACCCGAAAATATCGCAAAATCCGGAAGCGGACGACTCGAACTCGCCGGATGGATCGTTGCCCCTGACAATCCGCTCACGGCCCGGGTCATCGTCAATCGCATCTGGCAGCGCCACTTCGGAATCGGACTGGTTCCCGGGGACGGGGATTTCGGGGTGCGCGGCGAGGCCCCCACCCATCCGGAACTGCTCGACTGGCTCGCGCAGGACTTCATGAGTCATGGATGGTCCCTCCGGCATCTCCATCGGCTCATCGTTACTTCGCGGACCTATCGGCTCTCGAGCCAAGACACCGAGATCAATCTCGCACAAGATCCGACGAATCAGAGCTACTGGAAATTCTCCCGCCAACGCCTCGACGCCGAGTCGATTCGCGACACGCTCCTCCTTCTCGGCGGCACCCTAGATCGTTCCCCGCAAAATGAGCCCTATCCCATTCCTCCAGCAAAAGACTGGAAATACACGCAGCACCACCCCTTCAAGGAGGACTACCCGACGACAAAACGGTCGCTCTATCAAATGACGAAAAGACTCACTGCGCGTACCTACGAACAGACATTCGATGGTCCCGATCCGAATGCCTGTACCGCGACCCGAGACAGTTCCGTGACCTCCCTCCAGGCGCTCTTTTTTGTGAACGATCCCTTTGTCCACGAACAGGCGGCCTCCTTTGCGAAACATCTTCTCACGGAAAAAGGAGAGGAAACTACTCGCCTCAATCGAGCCTTTCTCGCCACGCTGGGACGTCATCCGTCCGAGGAGGAGTCAACCCTCTTTCTCTCCCATCTCGAAAGGGTTCGCTCTGAATCCCAAGGGGAAGAGTCCGCGTGGTCCAGTGTTACCCGGTCCCTCTTCCGACTGAACGAATTTTTGTATCTCGACTAGGATGAATACTCGCCGTCATGCCCTACGATCTCTCCTCGGTAGTTCACTGCTGATGCCCGGACTGCTCTCGGAACTCCTCGCCGACGAGACGCCGTCCCTCGGTCGATACAAACTGCGGCCCGATGCACGGGCGAAACGTGTCATCATGATTTATGCAACCGGTGGCGTCTCCCACATCGACACCTTTGATCCGAAGTCGCCGGGCAAAGGTCGCGACGGAACCGGTCCCGAAAAACTCATGGGTAATCTTTTTGGCTCGGGAAAAAACAAAAAATGCGGCACCGAAGTGAGCGATCTCTTTCCTCGGCTGAGAGAGGTAATGGATGACGTTTGTCTTGTCCGATCCATGAACGCATCGCACTTTGATCACAGTGAGGCAACTCTCGGGATGCACACCGGATCCCCGACTTTTGCGCGTCCGAGCATGGGATCGTGGATCAGTTACGGAATGGGAAGCGTAAATGAAAACCTGCCCGGATTTGTCGTGATCGCACCTCATCTGCCCTATGGCGGCACTCAGGTGTATGCGAGCGACTTTCTCCCGGCAGTTCATCAGGGGACCCGCGTGATTCCCGGCGACGAACCCATTGCGAATCTGCGGACCCCTGATCCGAACAATCTGTTGCAAGATCAGGAGCTCGATCTCGTCAGTAAACTAAATCGGCTCCACGCATCGGAACGCCCTCACGACACAGCTCTCGCCGCCCGGATCAAATCGTTCGAGACCGCTTTCCACATGCAACAGGCGGCTCCGGAGGCATTTGATCTCTCAAAGGAACCGGCATCGATTCGCGAACTCTACGGTCTCGATCGGAAAGTGAAAGGCCCCGGCGCTGACTTCGCCTGGCAGTGTATCGTCGCCCGTCGCCTTGCAGAGCGAGGGGTTCGGTTCATCGAACTGATAGACACCGGTTCACGCCCCAACTGGGATTCACACGGGGAAATGAAGGATCACGTCGACCTCGCTCAGAATGTCGACCAACCCACCGCCGCTCTTCTGATTGACCTAAAACAGCGCGGCATGCTGGAGGACACCATCGTGCTCTGGGCGACCGAATTCGGTCGTACACCGACCCGCGAGGGAACGAACGGGAGAGGCCATCATCGGGACTGTTTCAGTATCTGGCTCGCCGGAGGCGGATTCAAAGCAGGACATATTCATGGCACTACCGATGAGATCGGAAAATATACCATCGAAGATCCGGTGGAAGTCCACGACCTCCATGCCACGATCCTCCATCAACTGGGAATCAATCACGAAAAGCTCACCTTCCGACATGCCGGACGAGATTTCCGACTCACCGATGTTCACGGTCGAATCATAACAGACCTGCTCGCGTAGAATCCTGACAAAACACAAATTCGACCAAGCCACTTCACTTCAGGGTTCCTAGAAATGCTTTAATGTCTTCGATCTCCTGCGGTTTCAGGATCAGCCCCATCGGCGGCATCGGGGAGACGGGAGTCGCGGTATAGGTTTCCGCAAGAACCGCATTCGGCTCAAGAAGACTCTGGGCGATGTAGGCGGCATCCTTGCGGGCGGCGATCCCGTCGAGGGACGGTCCCACCGCACTTCCCGTACCGCCCAGCATGTGGCAGTTCACACAACCGGCCACGGGGTGTTTCCAGAAGATCTCCTCTCCGCGATCCGGATCGCCCGCCGTCAATTTCCCGTTCCTTTCTACAGGAATCAACTCGCAGAGACTAACGTCATCAAAATACGAATCGCCCGTAGCGACGTGCAACAGGTTGATGCTTGCTTTGGCCCGGTCCGTATTCGTGAATGTCGTCTCCACTTTGACCCAGCCAGAGTCCTTCATCACCTTTTCTGTTTCGGCGCGACCGATATGATCATTGAGGCTGACTTTGCTCGGCCTTTGAAGGGAGTGGGCCTTCACCCATCCACTCAGTTTGTAGGTCGCGTTCAGTTTCAGATCCACGTCCGCGTAAAAGCTCGTGTCGGCAGGAGCCCGAGTGATACAGCGGAAGGAAGTTTTTCCACTCTTCACCATTCCCTTCTCACTCACCACGGACCACTCGGCACTCGCATTGCCCTCTTTTTTGGAATCTCCTCCGTAGTCACGACGCTTCCAACCGACGGGAAAACCATTCGCGCCGATCTCTTCCAGTCCCGGATTCGGGAGGAGATTCGGCCCCTCGGTATAGAGTTCCGCGTCATGAACCCGGGAAAGAATTTTGATCGCTTCAGTAAGCCACTCGTCCTTCCTCGTCACCTCATCGGTTGCGAGACGCTTCACTAGGGTCTGAATCTCAGGCGTGGTGGAAAACTCCGCGAGCTTCACAAACGCAGCAAGACGGGTTGTCAGGTCAGGGTCCGAGACAACACCTGATCCAAAAAAGAGCCTTGCCGAAGCGTCATCCGATCCGAGAGCACGGACAGCGTTGCGACGAAGTCCAGCGTCCTTCGCAAGGAGAGCGCTCTGATGAGTCGCCTCGTCGAGGAGGTCCA
Organism: Verrucomicrobiales bacterium; assembly: GCA_018058245.1. GTDB lineage: Bacteria > Verrucomicrobiota > Verrucomicrobiia > Verrucomicrobiales > DEV007 > Arctic95D-9. The sequence continues at coordinate 5,679 of JAGPCC010000105.1, read as the reverse complement.
TCCCCTGCAGAGTCTGGAGTGCATGGATCGCAGCGATAGCACCATCGTTTGCCGTCACGATCCGTATCAGATCGGGCGCGGCTTCGACGCGTTTTCCTTCCACGAGGAGTCGCTGCGCGGTGAGTCGCCAAAGTTGTGTGTCTGCACCCAGCGCAGCGATGAGGGCAGGAAGATCGGCTCCGGCGAGAGTCGTCACTTTTGGGGCAGTTGCCTTTTTCCATACGACTCGATAGATGCGGCCCCTTTCATGATCACGGAGAGGATTTTCATGGGCACCGCCGACTCCGGTTTTTGCCTCGTAGCCGCCACGATCCAGATTTGGAGTGGGATTGTGCTGAATAATATAGTTCTGCCAGTCTGCCACCCAGACGGCACCGTCGGGTCCCACCTCGGCAGAGACGGGCGAAGTCCATTCGTCGGTGCTGGCGAAAAGGTTCATGCCATCAAAGGCCGTGTAACCGGCCCCTTCGCGCTGCACATCCATGAGTGAAACCAATTTCATCGTCGGTTCACAGACCATCGCGTTCCCTTGGATTCGTTCTGGCAGATTCTGAGAGTAGAGAAATGCCGAACCTGCCGCTGCAGTATAGCCACCCATGACATCGACCTGACGAAAATTTGGAGTGAGAGCATGCGCTTCGTCCACTCGATTGATCTTTTTCGCCGTCATGATGCGGAGTCCTTCAGGCACGATCGTTTGCGGGATACCGCCAAAAAAGAGCGGTGCTCCGTTTGCCGTTCCGCCGAAGCAATCCCCGTCTGCATCCTGACTCTGCGCCCAGGTGTTGTTCGTGAACTGATGGCGGAACTCCAAAACCGAACCGTCCGCCCGGAAACGAAAAGTCCCCATGCGGAAGTTCAACAATTTTCCGCCCACCGTTCCCTCGTAGCCTGAATATCCGACCGCGCCATGCAGCCAATTGTCGTATCCGTAGTGGAGATTGCTCGCCTGAGCATGCGTGTCTCCGATCCCCCATCCCGTCAATATCTCCTGTTTCAGATCGGCGACATCATCCCCATCCGTGTCTTTTAGAAACAGAAACTTGGGCGGCTGAGAAACAATAATCCCACCATTCGTAAAGACCAAGCCCGTTGGGATATTCAGACCCTCGGCAAAAGTGGTAAATCGATCCGCCTTTCCATCACCGTCGGTATCCTCACAGATCCGAATGCGGTCACTCCCGACACCGTCAGGTTTCACATCATGCGGATAGTCATAGGTCTCTGCGATCCAGCAACGGCCGCGCTCGTCCCAGGCGAGAGCGATGGGTTTACCAATGTCCGGGGAACTCGCAAAAAGTTCCAGCTTCATATCGGCCGGGACCTGCGTCCGCTCCACTGAACCTTTCACGGAAAAAGGTTCTTGAAACGTGAGCGGCTCGGGACGCTTTTCGTAATTCGCGACATTGGTGTTCTTCACACGAACTTCCGGTTCGCGACTCGTGAGGAAGGTTTCGTAGGTTTCCCGTCGCCGGTCGCCAATGCTCCAAAGGATGCCATGCTTCAGGAGTTCCTGAAATTCCGGCAGATCCCAAACCCGCTCGTCGTGACCGGACGCGGTATAGAAAACGCGGCCCTTCCCCTGATTCCGTATCCAGGTCCAGGGTTCCGGTTCCATAATATTGTCATCCGCCGCAACCTCACGAACCTGCAAAACGGTACGACCTTCCGGATGGTGATCTTTGTGCACATAGGTCTCATCCCACGCCTCAAAACCAGGGACATCTTTGATCGCCGCATGGTCGGGAGCAATCGTCGTCGCTCGAAAGACAGCGGTCTTGTGATGAGCAAAACGTCCTCCCACCACCTGATCAAACTCAGGGATATTCTGGAAGCACCAACTCGCACAATGCACCGGGACAAATCCCCCGCCCCCTTCGATGAACGATTTCAAATTCGCCCAATGAGCCGGGTCGATCTTTTCATGATTTGCGTAGAGCAGCACAGCATCAAAATTCGCTAAATACTCGGGATCACCGAAAGCAATCTCCGGGGTCGTGACGTAATCGAACCAGATCGCCTCCCGCCCAAACGCGGTGACGAGTTTCGGATAATAGAGATCGGATGGGTGATGGTCCGCCCGATGCCCAACAAAAAGAACACGCACCGGCCCATCGACTGGACCTGCCCAAAGCAACGCCGGACAATTCGCAGAAACGAGCAAACCCCAGAAGGAAAGGGCAAAATAGCGGCGGAGATTCATTGTCAAAAGCGGAATGATCACAGGTTGCCTGTCGTAGTGCTAGTGACTTAAATGATTCCGGTTGTTCCGCTGCACCAAGTTCACTGGCGGCAGCCAACCGCCGGGTGCATTGGCGACGACTACGGGCAGACCGGTGTTGTCGTAAATGCGGAGATTATCGGCCACGAGTCCATTCGATGACATCCGCCAGCAGTGAATCGCCTGACCTGCGCTCTTGATGACGTTGTCGATGACCTCATATCCATCGAGTTGAAAATTCGGCTCGATCGCGGTGGTCGCAGTCTCCATGTAATTGCCATTGCAACGGACGTGGCGCAGATGTCCACGATGCGACGGATGACCGAGCAGATATCCGCTGCCATTGGGATTCAAAGTACGAGTGCGCAGGATGTCGATGTGCTCCGCATCGAAAGATTCGCCGGCAGTCACATTGCCGCCTGCAAGAAATTTTCCAGTGTGTTCCCCATAGAGCATCACCGATCGCATCGTGTCGGTCATGGTAATGTCCTCGATGCTGACATGGCGCACCCGGCCATGGACGAGAACGCAGGCGTTGATGTCTTTCACTAAACCGCTAGGCTGGACGTTGTGGGTGGCATTGAGATCGATGGTGCCTTGACCGAAGATCCGAACGTTTTCGATGTAGTCAGGCTGTAGACCGTGCCCGATGCGGATGCCATAGGACTCGCGACCATCGTAGGAAATGAACCAAAGGCTGCCTTTATTGTGACCAGTTTGACTTCCAAAACGAATCTTCACACCCGAGGCCAACTCCTGCCAAGCACTCGTGATCGGCACACCCTGCTGCCGTTTGTTGAAGATCTCACCCACCCCCCAGCTGAAGGTATCAGGGGCACCGTTCTTGCCCTCGCCATCGATGATGATCGTGTAGACAGTGATGCCTGGCGAGACTTCGTTGGAATGGGAGTTGTCTGCGAGGGAGTGATCATATTCGCCACCAACATCAAGGTCATCGAGTTTCTTCGGTGCACCATGGTCCGTGGTGATCTCAGGTGTTTTTTCCGAAATGGTCGCCCCATCAGCGAGCTTCAAAGTGGCACCTTTACGGAGTTCGATCTCCATAGATTTATCGACATACAGCAGCGACCTACGCTTGCCGAGTGGGTGTTGATGCAGACCTGGCAGGAAGACCAAACGATCTCCGGGGGCGGCATTGTCGATCACCTTTTGAGGAGAGTCACCGGGCTGAATCTGATGTTCGGCGGCATAAACCTGCATCGCGATCGCATGATGCACACAGAGGAGGAGAAAGAAGATGGATTTCATGGGAAGTGAGTTCATACCTCGTCGAATGGATGAATCGAAAGAGCCTTTGGTCGAAGAGATATGCCAGCTTTGCATACTACTCCTCAAAACGGAAGTCACACCGACACAAATCTTTTTTGAATCCGACAGGCTGCTAGCGCTCTAGTCCAGTCTGGAGAACGAACCACGACACCGCGAGATCTTTGAGCGTCTCACGCATTTGATCCAATTCCGCAGCGGCACCGTGGACCTCCAGCCGGTTAAGATCCGAAATCCGGAGAGCTGCCTCCAAGAGGTCTCCCACATTTTCGAGATGATGCAAAGCGCCCTCGGCACCCACGTAGGCTTCGCGACAGAAAACGGTATCACCGCTTACCGTGAAGTCGTAAAAGAGAACCGCATCCTCTGTTCGAGTCCTCTCGACAAAGGCTTCCATCCCTTTGATGAACTCAGCGAGCTTTCCTTCGTGAGGGGTGAAGTAAGGATGGATGCTGACAGTGGTTTTCGGAGACATGGGAATCAAGTAAGCTCGCCTCCTCCGAAAAATCGAGCTTATTTTTCAACCATTGAAACGGCAACAGCACATGACTTGTAACTCGGCTGTCGCGAATACGGATCAACGAAATTTAAAGTTAATCGATTTGTCGTCTCTTCATGCATGGGCATGAAAACCGCCCCTTCCGGCACGGTGGGCGTCACGAAGGCCTGCACCGTGACACTTCCCCGCAGAGAGGCCACTTTCACCTCGCGACCGGATTCAATTCCGTATTTGAGAGCATCCAGCGGATGAATTTCAAGGTAGTTATATGCAGGAGATAAATTCCGCAGAACACCTGATTTTCCAGTCCGGGTCTGAGTATGCCACTGCGCCGAAGATCCACGCCCGGTGAGGAGACGCAGTGCATACTCTCCGCCTGGCGGTTCCGGATCGGCGGCAGGACTTTCGTAGAGAAAACGCGCGCGGGCGTCAGGAGTATAGAAGGCACCCTCGTGAAACAATCTCCGTTCTTTTTCGGGAGACTGTCCTTTTGGCAAGGGCCACTGAATTCCTCCCTCTCGATCAATATGATCGAAGTCCTCGATCCCTCCAAAGTCACACGGTTGTTCCGCCGACAGTTCCTTCATGATTTGAAACACGTCCGAAGGTGTCTTCCAGCGACGGAACATTTCGCCGCATCCCCAGGTCGTCGCGAGGAGACGAATGATATTAAAATCCGTCAATGCCCTACCCGGTGCCCGCGAGACTTTTTTGACCACCCCGAATCGACGTTCCGAATTGATGAGCGTCCCCTCCTTCTCCCCCCATCCTGCCGCCGGCAGCACCAGATCTGCGAGCCGGGCTGTCTCGGTGGAGTGATACATATCCTGCACAACCAGAAAGTCCAATTCCGCTAGAACGGAGGAAAACTCCTGCCGACCAATCCAGGAATGCGCAGGATTCGTCGCGATGACCCAGAGACCCTTGATTCTACCGGCTTTTACTCCTTCGAGAATCTGATCATAGGCCAGGCTGTTCTGATCCGGGATGCTCTCGACCGGGATATCGAGAATCTTCGCTACTTTGGTTCGATGCTCCGGATTCGTAAATTCATGTCCTCCCAACAGATTCGAAGTGTTGCTGAAGAGACGGGATCCCATCGCATTGCATTGCCCTGTAATGGAGTTTGCTCCGGTTCCAGGCTTGCCGATATTCCCCGTGAGGAGAGCCAGGTTGATAATCGCCTGCGCGGTTCTTGTTGCCTCCCAGCCTTGATTGACTCCCATCGTCCACCAGAAAGAAACTCGTTTCCCACTTCCGATCAGTTCTGCAATGCGAATCAATTCCTCCGCCGCAATCCCCGTTTCTCTCTCGGTGAATTCCGACGTGAACGATGCGAGATGATCCCGAAACCCCTCGAATCCGTTCGTATGCGCCGCCACGAAATCTTCCTCAACGAGACCTCGCTCGACAATGAGACGGGCAAGTCCGTAGAAGAGAATGAGATCTGACTTGGGAGAAATCGCAAGATGCGTGGTCGCCTGCATCGCGGTTTCAGTCCGCCTCGGATCAACTACGATAATCTCCGGCGATCGAGGATTTCGGAGGCGCTTCGCTGATTTGTGTGGTGTTCAGGAGCGCTGCGGAAGAGGGTTGGGCAGTCCCGTGCCAGGGTTGAGACCGCCGGCGATCCAGTAGGCGATGGTTTGGAAGTTCTTCCAGTTGCGGTAGC
>JAGPCC010000362.1 GCA_018058245.1 Verrucomicrobiales bacterium | reverse complement strand
CTCGACGTCACGCAGCTCCCGCGGAGTCAGGCCGAGACCGCCCAGAATCGCAGAAGCCTGGTCATCTACGAGTCGTCCCCGAAATGCGTTTAAAATCGAGGTGGGCTGCTCGAAGATCTCTTTCAGCATAAAGTGGGGATAATCCCCCTTTTCCGTCTGTTCGGCGGTGAACTCGACCTGGCTCACCTCGTAATCAGACTCGTCCCCATTGACATTCTCCACGGTGAAACCGTCCTCGGTCATGTAGACCAGATCCCGATCCTGCAAATATACCGCACTGGTAGTGTGCGCCACGATGGCACTCGCGTCCGAGGCGAGGAAATTTTCGCCTTTCCCCAGTCCAATGATCAAAGGACTCCCGAGCCTGGCACCAACGAGAAAACCAGGAATATCGGCATGCATGACCGCGATCCCATACGTTCCCGAAACCTGTTTAAGCGCCTCCCGGATCGAAGCGATCAATTTCACTTTGAGATCGGATTCTTCACTCCCCTCGTAAAATCGACCGATCAAATGAACGAGGACTTCGGAATCGGTCTGTGAAGAAAACGTATGACCTTCTTTGAGGAGATGATCCTTGAGGGTCTGATAGTTTTCGATCACTCCATTGTGAACGAGAGCGAGTCGTCCGCTCTGATCGAGGTGAGGGTGAGCATTCTCATCGGATGGTTCCCCGTGAGTGGCCCAACGTGTGTGGCTGATCCCGCAGGTTCCTACCGCCGGTTCCACGGCAAGGAGAGCCTTCAAATTCGCAATACGCCCGCTCTTTTTCCGGAGAGTGATGGAATCGGAATCGCTCAACACGGCCAGTCCCGACGAGTCGTATCCTCGGTATTCGAGCCGTTTTAAACCGTCGATCAAAATGGGCGCTGCTGATGCTTGCCCTACATATCCAATTATACCACACATAAATACTAGAAATTTTGAAAATCTAGGAAGCGTAAGGGAAAACACAGGGCGAATCAAAAAAAAATGTCACGAATTCTCTGCCCATTCTTTCGAAAACGTCCTAAAGTAAAATCACCATCATGCCAGAAAAAACATTCCAAAAATCTGTCAATAGTGTCCTCGCCATTATTATGGGAGGTGGGCAGGGATCCCGTCTTTTCCCGCTGACCCACAAACGCTCCAAACCTGCGGTCCCTCTCGCTGGCAAATATCGGATCGTGGATATCCCGATCAGCAACTGTATCAACTCTGGCATGAACAAGATGTTCGTGCTCACGCAGTTCAACAGTGAGTCACTCAACCGCCATGTTACGAGCGGTTACAAATTTGACCATTTTGGCGACAACTTCGTCCACGTCCTTGCTGCGCAACAAACGCCTGGGGACAACAGCTGGTATCAGGGAACCGCCGATGCCGTTCGGCAGAATCTCAGCTATTTTTTAGAGCGACCCTACAAATACTTTCTCATTCTGAGCGGAGATCAGCTCTATCGGATGGATTTCCGGAAGATGCTACGGCAGCACCTCAAGACCAAGGCCGACTTGACCATCGCCACGACCCCAGTTCCGCGCGAACCAGCGCGAGCGTTTGGTCTGATGCACAGCAATGCGGAGGGAATTATTACTCGTTTTGTAGAAAAGCCGGGCAGCAACGATGAGTTGCTCGATCAACTTGTGATGCCGAAGGAACTACTCGAATCGGCAAATATCCCGGTCGAAGAGGAACGTTTTCAGGCATCCATGGGGATCTACCTGTTCAACCGGCGTACCCTAACCGAAGCTCTAGAGAACAATTCCGACGACTTCGGCAAGCACATCATCCCAACGATCATCAAGGAGAAGAAGGTCCACAGTTACATCTTCAAGGGCTACTGGGAAGACATCGGGACCATTCAATCTTACTACGAAGCCAACATCGATTGCACACGTATCGTTCCGGCGTTCAACTTCTTCGACCCGCACAACCCGATCTATACACGAGCTCGTCTCCTTCCTGCAAGCAAGATCAATGATGCCGTGATTCAGGAAGCCCTTCTCTCCGATGGATGCATCATTACCAGTGCAACGATACGCCGCTCCATCATCGGCGTTCGCTCCGTGATTGAAACGGGCTGTGAAATCTCCGAATCAATTATTATCGGTTCGGACTACTACGCAAAAGTAGAGATGCCCGATGGAGAAAACTTGGAAGAGCGACCGATCAAGATCGGGGAGAACACCAAGATCCACCGAGCCATCATCGATAAAAACGTGTCCATCGGGAGAGATGTCGTCATCCATCCCCGTGGCAGAATTTACGAAGACAACGAATGGTGCCACATCCGAGACGGAATCGTTGTCGTGCCAAAAGGAAAGATCATTCCTGACGGAACGATCGTGTAACGCTGATAGCGAGACGGGCAATTTCTGTCGAACGATCCCACTAGTGGCCGGACTGTGCCAGAATGCCGGTAATTCGAATCGAATGGGTCGGGCTTTCAGCCCTTTTAGAGGGTCGGATATTGTGGCCTGGGGCGGTGCCCCAGGCTGGGATTAGGTCGGGCCGTTGGCCCTTCATAAAATATACCCACCCCTCTTGGGTTTGTCGGACTTAGCCCACTTGGGATTGCCGGACTTAGCCCACTTGGGTTTGCCGGACTTGGAAGGTTCGAGCGATGGAAGCGGGGGCCGTTCGAAAAAGTCCTTTACTCTATGGATTCAGCACTCCGTCCCGAGCAATCGTGACGACTTCTTCAGTGGCAAGATCTTTGATCACAACACCCGAGTGCCGAATATCGAGCACTTCGTAGTCTTTCGTGCCGACTCCCGGCTGAGTCGTCCGGAAAATATCACCAGCCTTTACCACATAACGATACTGACTGTTCGGAACGAGAAGAATCGCGTAGGTGTCCGACGTTTGACCTGAGATATCTTTCACGAGTAAATGCGTCGAACCGTTCTGGGTGTCTTCCACCTTCACTCGTGAGACATCCACCAAGCTCCCTTTTCCCTCTTTAGAACTGACAAACTTTGTTGTAATCTCCTGCACTTTGAAGCTGGTCCCAGGTATCACAGATCCTTTTGCCACTTCCACCGTAGATCCGTTGGGCTGATCAAGACGACGCACCGAAGCGGTCGTCCCATCGACATGCTCCACAATGATCGGAAGTGACTCCTCGTGAAACGCCGCCAGGACCATCGTTCTCACAGGCGCGAGCTCAGGAGTCCTCGAGTGAATTGTCGTGCCATTGAGAGCAACCATCGGCTTGGTTTTTGAACTCTCTCGCAACGATCGAGACTCTTGAAGGGACGTCTCCCGAAGGGAATTGTCCCGAAAGGATTTCTGCCGAGTCGAATTGCCAGCACTGGAATGGGAATCATTCAGGGAAGGATTTGGCGTTTTCTGTGGCGATCCTGAAGCAACGAGCACGGCCGAATCACCCGAGGAGCGTGCCCCTTGATTTGTCGCGACTGCGGTGGCCCGTGCCCCCGAGTTCCCAGTTTCCGACGCTAGACTCGCCCCTGGAACTGGTGGTGCCGAGACGAGGGAGCCGGATTTCTTTGGCGCATCGCTAGCAGGTCCTTCAAGAGATTTCGGCGCCTCCGCTGTAACGATGTTGCTCGTCGTCGGGTCTGAGGCCGCAGAGGCAAGAGTGCCTGCTTTCCCGGGAGCTTTTGCAGGAGGTGCCACGAGAGTTTCTTCAACACCGTTCCGAACCAAGGCTGCCTGGGCTTTCTCCATTTCACCAACGATTCGCAGACCTTCGTCCGAAGTCCCCCACGAATCGGGAGTCGTAATCAATCTCGTGACCGCTTCGAATCCAGCGACCTCAGCAAGATTCGCGGCAGTCTGATTATTCAAGTCTACGGCATAGGGATTGGCCTGATTTTGCAGGAGGACCCGCACGGCATCGATCTTCCCGACCTCCGAGGCAATCATCAGCGGAGTCTTACTCACGGGGCTGCGAGCATTGATGTTCGCTCCTTTTCCGAGCAGCGTATTGATCACATTCGCCTCGCCGGTGAAACTGGCCACGAGGAGAGCATCGTCGAGTTCCGGAGAAGTCGCGTTGGCAGAGAGCAAGGAAACGACTTCGGCATGGCCATTGTAGGCTGAGATCGAGAGCGCCCCCCACCCTTCTGAATCTCGGATCGAGGTGTCCGAACCCCGGTTCAACAACATGCGCGACACATCTTCGTACCCTTTCGAAGCAGCCGAGATCAAGGCGTCTCGACCGACCTTATTAATGTGTCGAGGATCGGCTCCCATCCCGAGGATCTTCTCCACTGCACTGATTCGGCCCGACGAGGCCGCCTTGATGAGTGCAGTATTTCCAGCCAAATCGACCGAGTCGATATCCATTCCAGCACGAGAAAACAACTCCATCCCCTCGACGTCCCCAGCAGAAGCCGCCACAAGAAAATCTTTCACGGTCACTTCATACCCTTTTGCCTTGGGCT
>JAGPCC010000361.1 GCA_018058245.1 Verrucomicrobiales bacterium | reverse complement strand
GCGGTCCACCACACGGGAGATGCAGTGGTAGTAGCTTTTCCCCTCCCCACGGATACGAGCTTGTCTCATGGCGGAAAGATGAAGCAGGTATGATGTGTCCGCAAGAGCAATGTTCAATAATTTACCTGTCCCTGCTAATTTGACCCCTGCGGTCACCCTCGGCGGCTTTTGCTTCACTACGGTTGTTTGTCACTTCTTCCGATTACCTCCTTTCATTTAACGAGTGATCGCCCATGCCAGAGGCACGAGCTTCGGCTTTAGCCGAATCAGGCGGCTTCATCACAGATGTGATTTCCAGCAGATTCGAGGAAGCCAGCAGATTTCACATTTGTCTTTCTTCTGCTGGCCTCCCTGAATCTGCTGGAGAAGATAGAGAACCTGGCACCTGCGAATAAGAGGGAAAATAGCGGAACCGTTACTCTCCTGAGCGATTTTCCCAAAGGAGGGCTGCGGGTCGTGTCGCGGCGCGACAATATTCATCGTCCTACAAAGTTAGCAAACCGAACGACTCCCGCTCGGCAGCGAAACGCAGCCGCTCCTTGGTAATTTCGCGAAATCTGTCTCATACACCTCTCTATTCTCCAAATCCAGGAGGTAGGGCGAACCGTCCCGGTGAGCCGATTGAGTTCCCTTGCCAAATTCACCGATCGCGAGAAAACGGGGAATTCGGACTCTGCCCCGCTCCCTTAAAATATCAAAATTGTGAAAATTTAAAAATGGACGCGCAATAGATAACCTGTCCCTGCGAGTTGGACGCGCAATAGATAACCTGTCCCTGCGAATTGTCCCTGCGAATTGGGGCCGTGTACGACGGCTGCGGTCAAAAATTGGCGATTTTACGATATCAATTTGGTAAAAGCGTACGGTATCAATTCGGTTCGCAACAGAGAGGCGGCGGGAAGATTAAGAGCATCCATTATTTATTCCTATTATAAACTAGCAAGTATCGATTCAATCTGTTCCGATGGCTTTGTTTGCTCAAATGTAACACCAGTGTCACCAATAGTGCCAATCTTCCTCTCGGTATTATGTTGAGGGTATTTTACAAGAAAAGCTTTAACTGAAGTCGAAAATCTTGAGCGAAATTCTCTATTACATCGATTTACTGCGGCGGCGGCGACTGACGCCTCAATAGTGTCACTAGATACAAAATGCGAAATTAACTGGCTTTCCTGACCTAATGTCAAGGTGCCATAATCTAAATGTGAGAAGTCGAGTTTTAACTGTATCTCGCGAATGTCAAAATCTTGAATCTTTCCTTCCATGGAAGACTTCAAAATCGGGCTCAGAGTCGCGTATGCCTTATTGAGAAAGTTTGATATTGGCGTTGGTTCGTTCGCGGTCGCGAAACCGCCACAAAGCAACAGCATTGCTAAAATACGCCTGATCGTATTCATCATCATTTCGAAGTTTTACAACAGCTTGGGTAATCTTCATCATTTGGATTATAGCATTCGGTAAAGTCAAGGCCCGATGAGCAGATCGTTATTTGATTTATATCTGCAAACCCTCTGTCTTCCATCGATAGGGCTCCAGATACAAAGCCCGTAAATCCGGAAATCCCATCTTGCACCCAAACGTTGTGAGAATGAACGAGGGCCACAAGCGTGCACCTTGACATTTGTTCCAATCGATTTACGAATGCCTGAAATGAGGACGTCTCGACCGTTCCATATTTCCCACCGTCGAGTTCTGATTTTGTTGGAAGTCTTCCTGCGATCGGTCCGCTTAGAATGAATTTTTCCCCATATGGCTCCTGGGGACAGCACAGCACACCTTCCGCATATTCAATTCCGTATATATATATTTCAGATGGATTGTATTTTCGCCATGCCCCAAATCCGTCTTCGTCCGTTATATACTGATCAGGTGTTGATGTGCGATTGAATGCCTTAAAATTCTCTGCTGCCTTCATTGATGAGCGCGTCGTTTCTGCCTTCGTGCTTGTCGCGGCGTGCTCCACGGCAGTGGTAAAACTATCGTATTCCGCTTGAAGACCGAGAAGGTCCATGCTCCCAATGCCATTGTTTCCCGCAAATATATAAAGATTATTTCCACCTCTCTCTTCAATGGGATCCTTGCTCAGCCACCGTCCGATCTGTGGCGAGTAGTATCTGTAGCCGTAGTTGTAGTAGCCCGTCTCTTCGTCGAGGAACTGGCCATGGAACGCGAACTCGACCGCATGGGCGGAGTCGGCCAACGTTACCCATGCCGCATTCATGACCGTTCGCAGCCCGAACGCACTGAACTCGTATCGCTCGACGACGTCGCCCGAGGCATCGGTCATCGCGATGGGATCATAGTAATCCATCAGGCAATAGAGCCTTTCATCGAGCGTTCCTCCGCCGGCGGTGTCCCGGTCTTGGCGGACCAGCTCGTCCCGATGGTTGGGCCGGGCGCCCCAGAGGTATTGCCGCGAGGCGTCGCTTGAGCTGCCCTCGCGCTCCTCGATCGCCTTCCAGCGATCGTTGTAGTAGCAATGGATCGTCGTGCCCCCAACCGTCTTCGTGATCCGCCGGGTCGTGCCGTCGTAGGCGTAGGCCGCGACGGTGGCGAGGCTGCCGTCCTTCACCTGTACGAGCCGTCCCCAGGCGTCCCAGACGAGCCGGTAGTACTCGCTCCAATCTCCATCCACATCCGGCGGCATTTGCAGGGCCTGACCAGCCCGGTCGTAGAGGATGCCCTCGTTGCTGCCGTCGAGCTGGGTGATTTGCTTCGACTGGCGGGTCATCGCCAGTCTCACCCTGCGGGCTGCCGCGAGGCGGCAGGCTATGGACTTTCCTATTCGGTCAGTCCGTTGGTTGTCGCGGTTGTTCACCCGGGTTTGACGGATTTGCATCTCAGAAGCAAAGTCCGCCCTTCGGGCAACGCCTACGGCGTTGTCCATCTCGCTTCCTATTCGGTCGCTCGATTGATCGAGGGTTTCAGCCCCGTCGGAGGCGGCGGTGTAGCGGTTCAAGTTGCCGGTTGAATCGTAGTAATTCATCACGCAATAAAGCCTTTCATTGAGCGTTCCAATTCCGGTGGTGTTCCCGCTCGCTTCGGACGAGTTCATCGCCGTGTGAATCACGATAGTAGGAACGTTTCTGCGGTGTCGGGACGGACTTCACTGGTGGTGTGAGGACGACCTTCGTGTTTCGTTTTGCCTTCCGTTTTTCAAACCAGCCCGCCTCCGCCGGAACCAGAAAGACAGCAAAAACCAGGCAGCACAGGATCGTCCGTGAGACCAATCGAAACGAAGATCTGTGATTCAAAGCAATCATCAAAAAGGCAAGGCGCAGTTCCGCGCCCATTTACGAGTAACAAAACATGGCCTCGCTGTCACGTTTTTTCCGTAGCGGTAACAGGTCACTGCACCGGCGCGGTCTGTCCTTGTAGCGGCAGATTGGCAATAATGACTCGTGCGCCCTGGCCGACGATGTCGAAAAGATCAATGACATCACCGGACTTCATGCGAACACAGCCGTAGCTCGCGGGGGTCCCGATCCGGTTTTCTTCGGGAGTTCCGTGGATATAGATATAGCGTTTGTAGGCATTCGCATTTTGCGGTTCGCCTCCTTTCAACCAGAGGATGCGCGAGACGATCGGGTCGCGTCCCGGGGAATCGGGAGTCAGGATTTCACCAGTGGGCTTGCGGGATTTGAACACCATTCCGGACGGGGCGTTTTCGCCGAACTTCCGGGCGATCTTGAAGGAACCGAGCGGCGTATGATTACTACCCTTCTCATCCCCGAGACCGAACTTCGAGGTGGAAATGGGATATTCCCGTATCCTCACTCCGTCCCGATACACGGCCATACGCTGCTCTGGCACCGAGATCTCGACGAGATGGTGATCATCCGTGACACAGGAAGAAAGGATGGCGGCGAGCAGCCCAACAACTAAAGTGCGAAAAATCATGAGGGAAAACGACGGTCGAGACCTTACTCCTGATCCCTTCGCTCTGCAACGAGTTCAAAAACCGCTTCAGTTGGCACCTGCCGGTCCGAGGACGAGCCGTTTGCCGGGAACCTTTGCCGTCTTGTCAAAGTCCCAGTCATTGGAAGCGTCAAAGGGGAGATCGTTGATCGAGGGAAGAAACCCATGAAACGGACCATCGACCCGCAAGGCCCGCCGCTTGATCACGATGGCGACCGTCAAAGGATTCCCCTGACAATCACGGAGCAGATCTCCGGTGTAGCCATTGGTCCTCACTGTCCTCGACCACGATTCTCCCCTGCCAAGCTCGATGATCGCTCCCTCCTCCCCCTGAGGTGAGTCTTTCACGGTGATATTCAATCCCGATCCGATGCGACCAGAGAAGGTAACAATCATCGCATCAAACCGCAGAATGTGATCCGAGTCGTTACAGAGATGAAGTTCGAGCCGATACTCGGGTTCGATTCGATCAGGAA
>JAGPCC010000360.1 GCA_018058245.1 Verrucomicrobiales bacterium | reverse complement strand
GTCCGGTTGTGACTGTTCCCGTTTTTCGTTTCCACGAAATGAGATTTCCCCTACCCCGCCCCGTCACTCGAGGATCGCGCCTCGCCGTCGTCGCGCCAGCCGGCCCGTTCCAGGAAGAGACGTTCCGAGACGGAATCACCTGGCTCTCGCAGCGGTATGAGGTCATTTACCGGGCCGATATTTTTTCCAAATATGGGTACCTCGCCGGTGTCGACGATCGACGTCTCGTGGAACTCAGCGACGCGCTCATCGACCCTGACATTGACGCAGTGGTATGTGCCCGAGGTGGTTTCGGGGCGACCCGTATCCTTCCCGGACTCGACTTGAATCTCGTGCAGAAAGCGAACAAGATGATCATCGGTTTCAGTGATATCACCGCTCTTCACGCGCGCTGGTTTACCGCCGGGGTTCGCTCCGTCCACGCGCCCATGGTCGCCGCGCTCGCAAACGCGTCCTCATCCATTCGGGAAAAATGGATCACTGCCGTCGAGCATCCCGAAACTCGCTTGCGATGGGATCTCACCCCGCTCAATGATGTCGATCCCACTCCGGTGACAGGCCGCTTGACCGGAGGCAATCTCGCTGTGCTCGCGGCGCTCATGGGGACTCCCTACGCCCCCCATCTTCGGGGCTCGATTTTATTCCTCGAAGATGTCGGCGAACGCCCCTATCGGGTTGACCGTATGCTCACGAGTCTGTCGCAGGCCGGGGCATTCGATCAGATCGCGGGGCTTGTTGTCGGCGCATTTACCGAAGGCGATCCCGGAAACGACGGCGTCACTCTCGTCGATGTCCTCGAACGCCACTTTGCGAATGCCCCCTACCCTGTGCTGACTGGTTTCCCCGCCGGTCACATCCCAGAGAACGAACCGATTCCGTTTGGAACAAAGGCTTCCATTCAGGGAGGTGAACTCTGCGCTGGCGCAACGGAAGTGGGTCTTGAGGATCTCACGTAAAGGGAAACCCACGAAATTACACCGTCCTCTTGCCCTGTTCCTCCCAGACTTGTCTCTTGCACCTCCTTTCCGAACCCTTCATACTCCCTCTGTGATCCTGGACCTCGACAAGTTTATTGCAAAAGAGCGTTTCTTCTGGGAAGAGCTGGCGGGACTTTTGCGTCACCAGGACGAGCAACCAGATCGAAGACCTTCCCTCGAGGAGGCAAAGCGCTTTTATTACCTCTATCAGCGAACTTCGTCGGACCTCGTAAAACTAAAAACCTTTGCCGGGGAAGCAGAGACGACACAGTTCCTCGAAAGACTCGTGGCACGCTCCTACAGCCGTCTGCATGAAGACGGCGGGGAAAAGGTGCCTTTCCGCCCGTGGCGATGGATCGCACGAACTTTTCCCGCGACCTTCCGGCGTCATTGGATCGCCTTTGCGCTCTCCATTGGCACCTTCTGGATCGGGGCAGGATTCGGAATCGCTGCTTTGAAGGTCGACTACAGCACCAAGTCTGACTTCATCCCACCGCAGTTCAGTCACTTGAATGAAAAACCGTCCAAACGGGTCGCACGGGAAGAAAAGCAGGACTTTGACGCCTTCCAGGGACGCCATGCCTTTTCCGCCCAGCTCATGACCCACAATACAAAGGTTACGATCATGACGATGGTCATGGGTTTTCTCTGGGGTATCTTCACCTTGATCCTTCTTTTCTATAACGGCACGATCATCGGAGTGGTCATTTTCGACTATCTCTCGGACGGTCAGGGAGTCTTCCTGACCGCATGGTTATTGCCCCACGGCTCCTTCGAACTCCCCGCAATTTTCATCGGCGGACAGGCAGGCCTCATCATTGCCCATACGATGTTCGGGTGGGGCACGAATCTGAGGCTACGCGAACGATTCAGCCGCATCCGCAGCGACCTCCTCACCCTGATCGGCGGCGCGGCCCTCCTTTTGGTGTGGGCGGGCATCGTAGAGTCCTTCCTCTCCCAGTACCATGGCCCGCTCTTTTACCCTTGGAAGATCGGCTTTGGTGCGGTGCAACTCACGGCGCTGATCCTTTACCTTTCGTTTTCGGGCAGAAAATCAAAAAACAAAATGCAAATCGCGGCCTAATGCTCGGGAAGACAACAACGCTACAAGTGAGGACTCCAGAGGGAGTTACTTTTGAAATTCCGATCGCGAGTCCTTTCTCTCGTTGCCTCGCGCTGGCAATCGACATTGCGGTGGTCCTAGCGCTCTCGATGCTGTCATTCTGGGCGATTGGATTCCTCGCGGTCGCAGGATCTGCAATTCCGGTTGTCGGTCGTATCCTCAATGATTTCAGTTCCGGGACTTCGATACTACTTCAGTTTTTTGTCGCGACTTTTTATGGAATGAGCCTGGAATGGCTCTGGTCGGGCCAAACCGTAGGGAAACGGCTCTTGAAACTCCGGGTCATCGATGAGCGCGGACTGTCCCTCGGATTCAAGCAAGTCGTGATCCGGAATCTTTTCCGTATCCTCGATATGATGCCCTCGACTCTTTACCTACTCGGCGGTTTCGCCTGCCTCGTGACGAAACGCTGCCAGCGAATCGGCGATATCGCAGCAGGCACGCTTGTTGTCCGCGAAGTCGAGATCGCTCCTCCCGCGTTCGGAAACCTCATCGAAACCGGGCTCAATTCGTTTGCCATGCAACCCCATCTCGAAGCCCGCCTCCGACAGCACACGTCACCGGAAGAGGCTCGGATCGTCCTCGATGCCATGACCCGCCGGGATGAACTCGCCCCGGAGTCACGCCTAGCACTCTTTTCACAGCTCGCCGATCACTTCCGCGAGATCGCAGAGTTCCCCGAGGAAATCACGATCGGTCTCTCCGACGAACAGTATGTCCGGAATGTGGGGGAGACACTCTTCCGCCGCGCCTCCGTGTGAGGTCAGCGGCTGAGATCCTCCTGACGCAGAACTTTAAAACCGGCCTTGGTGAGGACGGACTGACCGAAGTGATTGTCCTCGACACAGAGTGCCAGCGCCGCACTGCCCTGAGGTTGGGAGAGCAAGGGATAAATGAAGTGGATGTTTGTCTCCGCTTTGAGCAGCGTGCGGAGACAAGCCGGCATCTGCTCGGCACCTTCCTTCAAAGCCACGACGAGAAGATCGGTGGAGTTGAAGGGAATCCCTTTCTCAATAAAAAGTGTCTCGACCGTATCGGGATCACTCACGATGAGACGCACAACGGTGTTGTCGATGGAGTCCTGCACCGAGAGTCCTAGCACTACCACGTGGCTGCCGGTAAGTAAGTCGAGAATCGATACAAAGGCTCCGGGCCGATTGGGGAGAAAAACCGCGATCTGTCGGATCGGCGTTCCGTGGACGGTCGCAACCTGCCCGTTCGTTTCATTGTCTGCGTCCATAGTAGAAAAATCGTGGAAATTGGAGGAGTCTGGCGACTATTCCACCGTGACACTTTTTGCAAGATTCCTGGGTTTGTCGACATCACAACCACGGGCCACGGAAAAATGATAACTCAAGAGCTGAAGAGGGATCACGGCAAGGATCGGACTGAGACACTCGGACACCTCCGGGATGTAGATGACATCATCGGCGATGCGCTCCAAATCCGTGCTGCCTTCCGTCGTGATCGCGATCACTGGCCCTTTGCGGGCTTTGACCTCCTCCACCGTGCTGACGTTTTTTTCGTAAACGGAATCGCGAGGCATGATAAATACGCTCGGAACGGACTCGCTCACGAGCGCGATAACACCGTGTTTTAACTCGGCAGCGGCGTGACCACTCGCAAAAATGTAGGAGATCTCCTTCATCTTCAGCGCGCCCTCGAGAGCGGTGGGATAATTAAACTGCCGCCCCAGAAAGAGCATTCCGGGAGCATCGATGTATTTCAACGCAATCTCGCGAATAGAATCGGACTGTTCGAGGATTTTCTCCACCTTGGCGGGCAATTCCCGCAACTCTTTGAGGAGACGCTGACCGTAATCAACGGAAAGGTGTCGCATCCGCCCGAGAAGAATCGCGAGGAGCGCGAGCACGGTCACTTGGGAGGTGAACGACTTCGTCGCGGCGACGCCAATTTCGGGACCGGAGTGGAGGTAGCTTCCGCCATCCGACTCTCTTGCAATCGTCGACGCTACCGAGTTCACAATTCCCAGAACCCGGTGCCCCTTGCGCTGGCCTTCCCGCATCGCCGCAAGCGTATCGATCGTCTCGCCACTCTGACTGATGACAAATGCGAGAGTGTTTTTATCGAGAGGAGGATTTCGGTAACGGAACTCACTCGCGATCTCGACCTCGGTCGGGATTCGGGCGAGGTGTTCGATCATGTACTCTCCTACCATGGCCGCATGGGAGGCAGTGCCACATCCGCAGAGCACGATTCGCTCGACGTCACGCAGCTCCCGCGGAGTCAGGCCGAGACCACCCAGAATCGCAGAAGCCTGGTCATCTACGAGTCGTCCCCGAAATGCG
>JAGPCC010000104.1 GCA_018058245.1 Verrucomicrobiales bacterium | reverse complement strand
CGCCTCCAACCGGCCCTTGAAATCCTCATCGCTCAGGTCCTCTCCCTTGGCGACACCGACGTAGCGACCGGGATTGAGCGACCAGCCCTGCGCCTCGATCTCGGCGCGGGTCGCCGCCTTGCAGAGGCCGGGGACATCGCGATAGGCGTCCTTCGGGAAAACCTCGCCGATCTTTTCCTCCGATCCGTCCCCGAATTCCGGCTTTTCGCCACGATAAAGGCGGACGACGTTGGCGAGAAACTCCAGTTGCGCCGGGGTGAAGTCGCGGTGGGCGCGGTCGAGCTGGCGGAAGATGTGCCGCGCATCCAGAAATAAGACAGTGTCGCGATAGCGGGCGCCCACATGTTTGGAATAGTCATAGGCCGCGACACTGTCACCCTCACCCCCGCCTCTCCCAATGGGAGAGGAGTTTTTTGCCTTCTTGCTCCCCTCGCCCTCTGGGAGAGGGGCCGGGGGTGAGGGTGGACAAAGGGGAAGCGCCGCTTTCCCTTTGTCCATGAACCAGAGGGTGCAGGGCAGGGTGACGGTGAAGAAGAAGTTCGACCCGATGGACACCATCACGTCCACATCGCCGGAGCGGATCAGTTGCTCCCGGATGTCCTGCTCGGAGGCCCGGGCATCGGCGGCGGAGTTCGCCATCACGAAGCCGGCGCGGCCTTTCCCATTCAGGGCGCTGTGGAAGTGCTGGATCCAGAGGTAGTTCGCGTTGTCAGTGCGGGGAATCCCGAAGCGGTAGCGGGGATCGTCGGCGATCCGTTCCTTGTCCACCTTGCTGACGTTGAAAGGCGGATTGGCGAGAACGAAGTCGAAGCGGCCCGGGCAGTCATGGAGATCCTCGTAGTAGGTATTTCCCTGGCGAATGTCGCCGCTGAGACCGTGAACGGCGAGATTAAGTCGGGCGAGGCGGCTGGTGTCAGTGACACGCTCCTGGCCGTAGACCATGATCTCAGCACCCGGATCCTTGTGGTGGTGCTCCACGAAGCGGGCCGACTGAACGAACATGCCGCCCGATCCGCAGGCGGGATCGTAGATGCGCCCGTGATACGGCTCCAGAACCTCGACGATGAGGCGGACGATGCTGGTGGGCGTGTAGAACTCGCCGCCCTTCTGCCCCTCGGACATGGCGAACTTGCCGAGGAAATACTCGTAGATCAGCCCGAAGGTGTCGCCGCCCTTGTCCATGGGGATGGAGGCCATGACCTTGAGCAGCTCGGCCAGGGTGCGGTTCTCCAGGATCTGATACGCTTTCGGCAGGACATCGGCGAGATCGGGGTTCTCACGCTCCACGGCTCGCATGGCGTCATTGACGGCCTGTCCCAGCTCGCTGCCCTCGGGGAGTTGGAGCAGGTGTCCGAAGCGGGAATCATCGGGAAGGTAGAGAACACCCCGGGCGTGGTAGTCGGCGGGGCCGATGGTGCGGCGGGAGCCGGCCTTGGGCTGGATCTCCTCCTCGACGAGGGAGAAGCGCACATCGGCGAAGCGCAAAAAGATGAGCCCGAGGACGATGGGCGAGAACTCGGAAGGCTTGAGGTCCGCATTGGCCCAAAGCTGATTCGCCGCGGCCCAGAGGCGGCTTTCCAATTCGGCGTGAGAGTCGGCGGCGTCGGCGGGTTCGGTCCAGTGCATACGAGGGGAAAAGTGGGAAATCGGACCGGTGGATCACGATGCTACGGTGCGATCCTACAGGGTCTAACAGAAGAACGTACCCTGTTCAATTCCTTATCCGCGCTTTGGGGAGTATTCGCAAGGAAGATGCATGGGAGGATCTCGCAGGGATACTTGCTTTGCGCTTGAGACGAGGCAGCGAGCAGCGCCATGCGGTACCACTGCTGACTACAACTCGTGCAGGCCCTGAGAAATCCGCCTTTGTTCACGGAGCATGATCCCCCTTGTTCTTACTGGCTTCCAGCTCGGAAAAGACCTTGGTGCGGGTACGGAGAATCGAACTCCGGTCTCAAGCTTGGGAAGCTCGCGTCCTACCATTGAACGACACCCGCTTTGGTGGTCCTTGCGGACGGGCCTAGATTGCGCTGTTTCGAAGCGGGAATCAAGAGGAAGTCACTTCGTTCTCAATAATTTCCAAGAATCGCTTCGGTCATCCGCAGGGCTTCGAGATTGGCTTTGACTTCGTGGACCCGGTGCAAGGGAACCCCCTGCTCTCGCGCGTGCGAGGTGATCGCCACGGTGGGCCAGTGCCGGTCTTCGATCCGGTCCGATCCGACTAACTTGCCGAGGAATGATTTGCGCGAAACTCCGAGGAGGAGGGGACGCCCCGCCACGGGGGAACGGTCGAGATGACGTAGGATTTCGAGATTGTGCTCCAAGGTTTTCCCAAAACCCATTCCGGGATCAAAAACGATTGATTCCGGGTCGACTCCGCCTGCCGTGAGTGCCTCGAAGCGTTCGGCAAAAAATCCATAGATTTCCCCGAGGAGGTCGTCGTAGATGGGTGCCTGCTGCATCGTACGGGGCGTGCCCTGCATGTGCATGACGACGACCCCGACTCCACTCTCGGTCGCCACAGCGATCATTGCGGGATCGCGGAACCCGGTGACGTCGTTGATAATCCTCGCACCGGCGGCGACGGCGGCGCGGGCCACGGCGGGTTTGCAGGTGTCGATGGAAAAAACGGTTTCGGGATATCGTTTGGAAAGAATTTGGATCGCGGGGAGGACTCGCCGCAACTCCTCCTCTTCCCCCACTTGGGCGGCCCCGGGACGGGTCGATTCGCCGCCAATGTCGAGGATTGCGGCACCTTCCCGGATCAGTTTTTCAGCCTGTTTTACTGCAGTGTCGAGGGTGTCAAAATGACCTCCGTCAGAAAATGAATCCGGTGTGACATTGACGATTCCCATGATCTCGCCCTGGATGCTCAGGTCAAAAACATGATCAGCGCAGCGCCACTTCATGCGAGGCTTTCGGAAAAAAATCGTGGGGAGATTGGACGGAAACCGATTTTGGTCAAGCGAGCGCGGGCGCAAGAGGACGAGATGCCTCCCGATCCGGAGCGCTCAGATCCCGGTTGGGCTTCTGCGGCTCCAGCCCCAGCTTTTTCAGCAGCGCCAGATCGGCTTGCGACTGAGGGTTCCCGGTGGTGAGCAATTTGTCTCCGTAGAAGATGGAATTGGCTCCGGCGAAAAAACAAAGCGTCTGCAATTCTTCGTTCATCTGCTGGCGACCGGCCGAGAGGCGAACCTTGGCTTTCGGAAGAGCAATCCGGGCGAGGGAGATCATTCGAACGACCTCGAAGGAATCAACGCCCTGAGACTCGGCGAGCGGAGTGCCCGGAATCGGAACAAGCGAATTGATCGGAACGCTCTCGGGCTGTGGATTGAAGTTGCTCAAAATTTCCAGCATTTTGATCCGGTCGTCGGTCGTTTCCCCGAGACCGAGGATTCCCCCGGAACAGACCGACATCCCGGCATCCTGCACGTGGCGGAGGGTGTTGAGCCTGTCTTGAAAGGTGTGACTCGAAACGATCGTGGTGTAGTGCTCGGGCGAGGTATCGATATTATGATTGTAGGCGGTCACTCCCGCTTCCTTGAGCTTGGCGGCTTCGATCGGACCGAGTTCCCCGAGGGTCGTGCAAACCTCCATGCCGAGTTCACTGACACTTTCGACGATCTCGAGGACTTGCTCAAAGCGCTTGGTGCCGTCTTTCACGCCTTTCCAGGCGGCACCCATGCAAAAACGTGTCGAACCATTCTCTCTGGCGTGGCGGGCACGTTCGAGGACATCGTCCTTTTCCATGAGACGCTCGACCTCGACACTGGTGCTGTAGCGGGCGGATTGGGCGCAGTAGGAACAGTCTTCGGAACAACCTCCGGTCTTGATGCTCAGGAGGGTGCAGAGCTGCACTTCATTTTTTGTCCAATGTTCCTCATGGACGCGGCGCGAGCGCTGAATCAAGTCGAAAAAAGGAAGCGAATAGAGCTGTTTTAGTTCGTCGAATTGCATCGGTGCAGGCGTGGGTTGTAGTTTCGGCTCTCACGTTGGAGTCATCGAGAGTGGACCACGGAATTGCGAGATTTCACCCTTTTCTTGCAATTTTCTACAGAATCAACCGGCCCAGCGACCACCATCGGAGATGAAGGGCAGATGTCCCTTCCAGGTTTCCGAATAATCGGTCTTCCCGATCGCACCGATCATTTTTAATCCGGTAACACGCTTGAACTCGGCGCTGAAGGCCTCACCGGTATGGCATCCCCAGCTTTTGCAGTAGGCACCCTTGGCAAAGGCCTTCCGGTTGAGTAGCTTCAAATCACTCTGATGAAAGTAGGCCTGCGAAGCTCCGAGGACGTGATTGCTGTAATCGAAGACAAAACAGAATTTGTTCGAGTGGCCGAAGTACTCAAAACCGGAAACTTTGACTGAGTTGCGATTCTGGCCATTGTTGACATAGTTGATTAACTCTTCTGTGGTATTGAACCAGACGAGCTTGATGCCGTATTTGTCCCGGACGCTCTCGATGTTCGCGATGAGGGGGGCATTGTCCTCGGACGCTCGCGTATCGTAGGCGGGCCGATAGACAAGCCAGGTGATGTTCACCGCGTTGTTGCTCGCCTTTTTAAGATCTTCGATGCGAAACCGAGCGGTGCGGATGAAATTGCCCCACCACTTGTCGTGCCGATGGGCTTCGCGACGATATCCCTCCATGGATTGCAGGGACGGGCCGCCGGAGATGATGATGTATTCGTCATTCGGATTGAGCGCCGCTGCAGATGTCTCGGGAACCATCGGAAATCCGAAAACCACGAGTAGGGTGAGAAGGAAGAATCGAAGAGTCATGTCTGTTCAAGTCACGTTGTGATCGTGAGCATCAGTGCCGTTAATCTTACCCGGGGAGCAGGTAAAAGCAACCACGACCCCGGACGTGCCTGCGTAGGAAGCATGGAAACGGCTCGGGGGCACCTCAACTCAGTCCTATGAAGTGAGTCACTTTCTCCCAGATTTCTTGCACCATTTGCTTTCGTTTATTCGCCGCTGCCTCTTTCTGTTTTTGCTCGCGAGTGGATTCCTCGTACTTCACGAGGCGCGAGTAGTGCTGATTGATGCGGCCCACAAACCAGCGCCAGGTCTCGCCTGGTTTTCCATTTTCGAGAAGAAAATGGGGGCAATCTTTGTTCGCGGGAGTGTACCCTTCGCGCGGCCAATGATAGTGAGCGCGGACGTTTTCAATGGGAATCTTGTGAGAATACATCAGAGAGGCTGCCAGCTTTGCAGTCCGCTCCATCGTCGCCAGTTGATTGTTGCCCTGGTGCTCGCACATCTCGATTCCGATCGAGTAGCGGTTCCCGGGACCATCAAAATCGGCATGTTCCCCGCGCTCGTTGGTCGGGATGTGCTGAATCACGGTATCACCCTGCACTGTGAAATGCCAACAAAGGTACCCACAGACGCCACCACGAAGGGCTCCACGATTGAGCGCTTTGGCGTGCGCATAGGCATCACCGGTGGGATTTTGCGTGCTGTGAATCGTGATGTATTGCGGGGTCATCTCCCGAACGAGGCGGCGACCATATTTCCCCTGCGGAATCAGATCGATCTTCATGTTTAAATCTTTTTGTGCCTCTCCGGGATCGAGAGGGACATTGGCAACAGCTCCCAATTCGCGCTCCCAGAGCCCGGCTTTTGCGCCTTCCTTTCCCGTTTGGTTCGTGTTGCAGGACGATAGGATCACCAAGGTGACACTCAAAGTAGCCCAAAAAGTAAAGAATCCAGAATGTTTCATCGAATCGATAGTTTGAAAAAGAAGTCCTCGAAACTAGTTCAATAAGACCATTTTCGCAAATTTATTAAAGGTAATTTAAAAATTTATCAAATTTGAGAGTCAGGAAAACCAAATAAAGGGCGAATGTTTCTTGGAAATGACAAAACTACGCCGAGGAGCCTGACGGAATCAGTCTGAGAGACTGCCAAGTTATCGCTCGAGGACCTCTACCTCATATCCATCAGGATCGGTCACGAAGGCCATTTTCCCTTTGCTGCCCGAGGGAAATGCCTCGCGCCAGTCGGAAGGCCATATGTCGATCCCCGCCCGTTCCAAGCCATCACAATAAGTCATGATGTCGGGCACTCCGAGGGCCGTGTGCATGAGATCTTCGGGGAATTTCACTTCAAAATCGGGAGAATAACAGAGTTCGAGAAAGTGCTCGTTTCCTTCCAATTCGAGGAAGGCCAGTTGATTTCCTGACGGCGACTTGTCGGTGCGCCGTGTCAGTTGGAACCCGAGGGTTTCGTAGAAATGGATCGTGGCTTCGAGATTGCTCACGCGGATGCGGGTGTGGAGAAATTTTATCATCTGGGGAGTACTGGAATGTTTTCGGCTCTTTCGCAAGAGCTTGATAGACGCTACGAAAATTTTCAACGATTGCGAATCGTTTGACCGGCTTCGCAAATCCGTCTACGGGATCGGTCCATGCAAAAAACGGCCAAAGTTGACTTTTTCACCGTCGAAATTGACTCGACGACACTCGAATCCATCTTGCGGAATCTCCACGGACTCTCGGCGGACAGTCCGAAGAGAAATATCGAGATCAATGATGACTGGATCCGGCTCGCTCGAGGCCAGCTCTCGGACCATGGATACCTCGGCGACCTCATGCGCATCTCGATGGCCCCGGCCGGCTTCCGAGCCGATCTCAGCGGGAAAGTCACGGCGATCAATCTCAGCAAAGATGAGGGCGTCGCGGAACTGTCCGCTTTTTATTACGATTTCGAGAGCGGTATCCTTGCCTTGCAGCGGAACAGCAAGGCGGTTTCCTGGAAGCAGGCGGCCTCTTATTTCAAGCGCGCAGCCGATCTAGATGACGAGGTCGAGCTGAAGCCAATTCTTCGGCCCAGCGATCTTGGAAAAGTGAAAATTCTTCCCATGCTCCGTAAGATCCACATTTCCTCCGCAGTCATCGACGTGATGCCTACGATCGAAAACATCGACGAGCACACCCGCAGTGTGATCCGGAACGCGGCGCAGGCGGAATCCCCCGCGATCGAGATAGTTCTAAAATCTGGTCGGGAGAAAGACGCGACGTTGAACCATGCCGTTGTACACGAGATCATCGAGTCGTGGCTGAAGATTCACGCCGATTTTGGGGACGAGGAGAACGAAATCGTGAAAAAGATCCTCATCACGGGGAAAGATGAGACCGGAGCCCGGGTTGAGTTCGATATGCTGAAGGACCGCACCTTTACGATGATGCGTTACGAGTGGGTGCCCGATGACAAGGTGCTCTGGGAGCGCCGCTCTGACGAGCTGAAGCGGGCCTGGGAACTGAATCGGGGTAATTTGAAGCGACTCGTTGCGGCAGCGGCCGACGGCTCTTCGCCGGAGTGACTTCCTTTCTCGACTTTCGGGAGCGCGGTCCGTAGATTCCGCCTATGAATCGCCCTACTCGCAGACAAGTCCTCCTCGCCTCTCTTTTGGTCGCGGTGGCGCTAGGAGGGTTCTTTTTCGGAATCTCGGTCCGTCCCTCGGCTCTCCTTCCGGGCCGCGAGGCACCGCTCATCGGGATCGCGAGTCTCTCCAGCGAGAGCTACATCCGGGCAGTGAGAGAGTCAGGGGGGATTCCCGTGGTGTTGCCGAACACTGATGGGAACGTGGCGCAAGTGGACCAATACCTCGCGATTCTGGACGGTCTCCTTCTTCCCGGGGGAGCCGACATCCCTCCTACAGAATACGGCGAGGAATCTGTTCATGAGAGTG
Source organism: Verrucomicrobiales bacterium (assembly GCA_018058245.1). Taxonomy (GTDB): domain Bacteria; phylum Verrucomicrobiota; class Verrucomicrobiia; order Verrucomicrobiales; family DEV007; genus Arctic95D-9. The sequence continues at coordinate 7,712 of JAGPCC010000104.1, read as the reverse complement.
TCGAGGTTCTCGACCCGGCCCGCTTCGAGTTCGAAAAAGCACTGAGCAGGGCCTGGATCGAAAAAACGCACAAACCGCTTCTCGGAATCTGCCTGGGGAGCCAATGGATCAATGTCTCCAGCGGCGGGACCCTCGTGCAGGATATTCCCTCCGAGTTTGGGGTCGTACATCGGAATACTAACCATGCCATTGCGATTGAACCTGATTCCCGTCTCGGTAGAATCTACGGGAAGGCCGAATTGGACGTGAACTCTTTCCACCATCAAGCAGTTCGCGAAGTAGGCGAAGGGCTGCGCATCGTCGCAAAGAGTCCCGATGGGATCGTCGAAGCTACCGAATCCACCGATCCCGACCGCTTCCTCATCGGCGTGCAGTGGCATCCTGAAAAAATGATGCCGGAAGATGAGATCCAGTCAAAACTAATTCGTGCCTTTGTCGAAGCCTCAAAAAAAACTTCCTCCCTCAGACCAAATCCATGATGGAACCGAAGTCGGCATCAAATAGACGGCGGTAGGTCCGCGAGGCAATGCCGTCTGTCATCGTCGCGAGAACGTCACAGACGACACGGGCTCTCCCCGCCTCGTCCTCTTGGGCGAAAATCAACCGCTCCTCTTCGCTCGAGAGAAGCTGGTAGTGATCGTCGCCGGGGCTGCTGCGGCAGATGTATAGCTCTGCAAACACCGCGAAGAGTTTTGTGAGGATGTAGTCCGACTTCCGATCGAGCTGCTGCAATTGCTGGCTCTGGAAAACGAGATCGAGGGAGATTCTCTTGTAGAGCGCACACTCCTCTTCAATGACGGGGTCGATGCGCAGTCGATAGCAATGCCGGGCGGTTTCCCCGCTGAGAAAACCGGAGATTTCCTCGAGATCGGCAGCATTGATAAAGGCCCCGATTTTTTTTCCCACCGTTGACTCGATCCGTCCCCGCCGGATCGCATCGAGCAGTGCATCGAGGCACTTGCTTTTATGGCTTGTCAGGGTCTGGGTTGCGGCCCATCGCTCCATCCGATCCACATTGATAAACCCCGCCTGGATCCCGTCCGCAATGTCATTCAACGAGTAGGCCGTGTCGTCCGCCCAGTCCATGATGCGGCATTCGATCGAGCGGAAAGCATTGCGTTCCTTTCCGGGAACGAGATCGAGAGGGAAAGCCTGACCGCCGGTGACGAACTGCAGTGCGTCCAGCTGTTCCGCATACAGGAAATGATTTTTCTGCCCCGTGATTTCTCCGTAGAGCGTTTTGTACTTCAGCACACCATCCATAAATGCCCGCGTTGGATTCATGCCCCGGTCGGGGCCGAAGAGGATCTTCGTGAGAATTCTCAGGGTCTGGGCATTTCCTTCAAAACCGCCGTAAACTTGCATCAGCCGATGCAGGGTGCGCTCGCCGGTATGTCCGAAGGGTGGATGTCCGATATCATGTGCAAGGCAGGCCGCTTCTACGAGATCGGGATCAATGAATCGATCCGGGGAAAGAAGTGAGGACGTTTGGTTGAGTCGCATGCAAATGCTCCGACCAATCTGCGCGACTTCGATCGAGTGAGTCAGTCTCGTGCGATAAAAATCATATTCTCCGCTGAAAAACACTTGTGTCTTATTTTGGAGTCGACGGAACGCCGAGGTATGAATGATGCGATCCCGGTCCACTTGAAAGGCAGTGCGATACTCCCCCTCCCGGCTCGGGAACTCGCCGCCGATCCGCTCCGTATCAAAAGGTCCGTAAAATTGATTCTTCATACATTGAATCGCAGGGTAACTCCTCTGACTGCCCCGGCAAAGTCCGAATGCCCTGGTTCCAAAGAATCCTTTCCCTCCTGTTTTGATAATCGGAAGAACCGGAGTACACTGGGCGGAAAATGAGTCATGGCTGACCGCTACGATATCAAGGGCCGAATTGGCCGGGGGGGCATAGGAGCCGTCTACGAAGCCTTTGATGTGAGGTTGCAGAGGAGTGTTGCCATCAAGCGACTACTCCCCGTCTCCGACACCAAGCTAAACGATCCTGCTAATTCGGAGACTCTCGCTCGTGAAGCCCGGGCGCTGGCGAGTTTCCAGCACCAAAATGTGGTTTCCATCTACGAGTTTGCCGAAGACGAAGAAGGTCCTTACGTCGTCTTCGAGCTTGTCCGAGGCGACACCCTCAAAGTCATTACGGAGAAAAACGCGTTTCTGATTGAGGACTTTCTAGAGTTCGTAGATCAGACCCTCGATCCTCTCATTTCCGCGCAGGAACTCAACCTGCTGCATCGGGACCTGAAACCTAGCAACATCATGATGACCTGGCTTCCTTCGGGGCGGTTTCAGGTAAAGCTGCTCGATTTCGGACTCGCCAAATTCAGTCAAGCGCCGTCCCTTCAGACCCTCGATCAATCTGGCTCCTTTCTCGGATCGATCGACTATATCGCTCCCGAACAAATTGAGGTGCAACCGCTCGACCAACGCACCGATCTGTATTCGCTCGGATGCGTCTATTACTTCACACTCACGCAAAAAGCGCCTTTTACCGGGACGTCGATTGCCGACACGATGGATCGTCATCTAAACCATCTCGTGACCCCGCTCAGTGAGCTGCGGCCCGATCTGCGCAAGCCGATCGCGGACTGGGTCATGAGCTTGCTCTCGCGAAATCCGAAGGACCGACCCGCGAACGCCACCGTCGCGATGGAAACCTTCCAAGCGGCGAAACGAGCAGCAGTGGACCTCGAACATCCCTCGACAGAGATCCCTGTCGCGATCCCGATGGCCACCGCAGCCCCTGCGAACATTCCCGTCGTACTCGAAAAAACCGGTTACCACGTCGCTCGACCGCTCTATACGGAACCGAATTATCCGGTGCGCCGCCCCTACCAGGACAGGGTCCCCAAGCCCGCCTCGGGATCTCGATATGCCCCTGAAAAAAAGGGAACCGAAAATCAGAAATGGATCATCGGCGGCATCGTCGGGCTTTCCCTCCTCGGAGTCATCGTGCTGATCGTGGCACAGTCAGGTTCCGACAAATCCGTGAGCGCTGCTCCGCCGGACCTGCCAACAACCCGGGAATCAGCCGCTGCGACACCGCCGCTTCCCGCGTCCTCCTCGGTCGTGGGGTCTGTGCCCGCGCCATCGACGACGTCATCGACATCGACACCAGCCGCGCCGCCCGTTTCCTTCTCCAATGTCACATTGCCCATGGTTCCCCGATCCCTCCCGGGATCTGGCGGAATCTCGCAGTATGAGATGAAGGAAAATCTCCTGACCTGGGACGGGAAACGCCCCGTCTCGGCAGGGCAATCGATTCGTGCCGCCCAGAATCTGGTCCCCGGAAGGCACAAGGACCACCTCGCCCGAGCAAATGTCATTGGCGGAAAACTCCCTACCCTCTCTCTCAGCGCGATCGGACTGTGGAGGATCAGTTTTACCCCCGGTCAGAAATTCAGTGTCGCTAGTGAAATCGTTCAGAACGAAATCCTCCTCCTTGACTCGTTAACCATGGCATTCCGACTCGAAATCGATCCGGGGATGAAAGGTCGCATTGCCCAACTCCGGCTGATCGCAAAAGAAGGCCCGTCCGACGCCATGGATCTCGTTCTGAATTCCACCGGAGGCGAACTCCAGTTCCGCTCTCAGTCCGGCAATTTGACTGCCGACTCCACCGTGCCTTGGATTTTCGGCAAAGAGGGCGTAGTGCTGCTGCAATGGGATGGTCGAACGGGAGCGCAAGCCATTTTCATCAAACAGGGGAAAAACCCGTTGAAACAATCCCCGCCGACCAAAACCGTCAAAGCGGGAAAAATGCAGCTCGATTCGTATGAATTTGGATTTTTAGAAGAACCAGCTACCGCAGTCGGCAGCATGGTTCACCTCGGTGACCTAGTCCTCTCCCGGACCCTTTTCCCGGCTGCGGAGCAGGAGGAACTCTTCACCGAGCTCATGAAGTAGGCGGTATTAAAATCCGGAAGGCGTTCATGGGTTCAACGTCACTTCCTTTTTTTGAAACGGAAGAAGCCTTTCTTTTCGGACGGAAATACTTCGGAGAGAGCCTTCACCACCGCGTGTGCGATGACTTCCTGGTAGGCGGGGTCCTGCGCGAGCAACTCTTCTTCGCGATGGACGATGACGCCGCACTCCAGGAGTATGGAGGGCATGGTCGCTGCCTTCAGCACCACCAAATTAGTGTATTCGTAGACTCCGGTGCGCTCGTCGAGCAGCGCTCGATTCTCGCCTTCAATGGGCTCGGCATGATGCAAGGTCGGTTTCAACCCGGAGTCGTAGAGAGCAGCGCCGACCGCGAGCGCGAGACTGCGGCTTTTTTCTGACTGGGCATTCAAGCTGGAAGCAAAGACGCTATACCCGCGAAAGTCATCGGCATAACTCTGGTTCAGCTGCTCGTGGACCCAGGTTTTGAGGTATTTATCATTTACGGAATCGTGATGGATCGCAAGAAAGCAATCGGCATTTTCCCGATTCGCGATTTCTCCGCGCTCCGATAATCCTTTGATCGCTCCGTCGCCGTTGATGAGAATGACGCGGGCACCGGCCTGCTGCAAGACTCTCGCGATGGTCGTGGTCGTCGCGAGGTTAAAGAGGAATTCCCCTCTGCCTCGCGCACTCATCGCTCCGGGAGAAAGGCGGGTGTGTCCGACATCCAATGCGACCTTGAGTCCATCCAATGGCCGTCCGGAGAACTCCAGTTTTCGGAACGGACCCGGAGCATTCTGCGCAAAACTGAGCGCAGTCCCGACGGCCAGCGCAAACACAAACAAGGGGAGTGGGCGAAAAGGAGGCATTGTTGTGTGTGCGGTCGGCAGGGCGAGGGGAGGGGACTGTGGAAAAAGACAGTTCTCAGTCTGAAATCCCGGTTCCTCTCGCGTAACTGCCTGGGTTCAGCAGTTTTTTCACATCGTCCATGCTCATAGCGACGTTGTCTTGATACCCGGCGGTGCGGGGTGTTCCGGTGGCCCGGGGAGAGTCGGCCACGGCGGAAGCAGATCGATCTGCCGAGGTCGCGAATTCGCGGTTTGCGCTCGCATCACGGCCCGTTTTGAACGTGTCCAACTCCGTCGAGCTTTTTGAGTCTTTGGAAAACAGCTTTCCCGCCTGCCGGTCCCGGGACTGACTGGAGTTCCCTTCCCGTGCCGCACTACCGCTTTCTTTGGCCGTTTTGACCCCTGCGAACTCCTGCCGTTTCAGATACTCCGGTGTGCGGAACTGCTTCGTCTCGGCATTCATTTTTTCGAAACGGGCGGTTTTGGTTCCATACTCCCCGTCGAACCCTCTGGGTTTTTTCCCTTGATACAGGTCGGGTTTGTCCGCTTTAATTGTTCCGTCTTCGGCGATCTGATACCCACGCTCGGCAAATTTGGAGCGAATCTCCGGCGAATCGGAGCCTCCGCCTTGTCCCCCCCAGGACTTTTGATCAAAGGAGATCGAGGAACGGGTCGATTTCACAGTTCGCTTTGTCGCGCAGTGGCAAAGGACGAGGCAGAGCGAGGCTGCACTGAGAATCCGCAAGAGGTGGGAGAGAGAGTTCACCATGACGTTCTATAATCCAGCATTTCCCGACCTTCTGCAAGTGCGCTGACCCAGTCGCGAATGATCACCGACTGCCCGCGTGTCAGATCGACCTCGGCCATTCTCGATTCCCACTGGTCGAGTCGCCCCCACGCTTGATAGAGTCGAGGCACCAATCGCAGATCGACGCGGAGTGATTTGCGGAGGATTTTTTTCAAGAGCATTTCCGCTTTTTCAAAATCGCCATTTTGAATCAGGAAACTGCCATAGTCATTGAGAAAGGCGAGATGATTCCATCGATAGCTCGTCAGGACCTGATCATAGGCCTCAAACAGGCCAGCCGCGAGATCCTCCTCCCCGAGAGAAGCGAACAGGGCCGGTATCGGATACCGTGTGTCCAAGGTGGGAACCCAGGCATCGAGGCCACTTTGTCGAAAGAGATCCGACCGGGATTCTTCGACGAGGTGGGTGTAAATCTCAATGAGCCGATCCCGATCCCCGATGCGATGAAAAAACGTGATCTGTCGCTGTGGTTCGGTGCGAAAAAAATCGCTGCCTGATCGTCCCGATTCCTCGACAAGTCGTTGCGCGATTTCCCTGCCTTCTGACCCAAAAGCCGGTAGGATCCAGAGGAAGTGGTTCAAGGTGTTCTCATCACAATCCGCCGCATAAGCGAACGCCGCCGGTCGCAACCGACCTTCGAGGAAAGAAGATACGAGTTCGGCAAATTCACGGCATTCCCTCCTCCCTTCGATCCGATGGAGGATGCCGGAAAGTCCTTCGGCACTCCCTCGATTCGCGGCGACCCATTCCACAAACGTATAGGCGGCAGTACCCGATTCGGCCTCGCTCTCAGATCCGTCAAACAGATCGCGAAAGAGGCCCCCTACTTCGTCCTCCAGTTGCGGCCACTCCTTCCCGTCCAATCGCTCCAGTCGGAGGATCTGTAGTGAGGCTGCGCTGCGGAGGGAGGAATTGGTGTTTTTCCGACGGAGGAGATGGACCACGCTCACTGCCTCCGCCGTTTCCCCGGACTCGTGGAGGGCATCGGCGAGGTGACTCGTGACACCGGCTGGCTGTCGATCGAGCGAGACGAGTGCCAGTGCCCGGATTGCCCCCTTGTGCGACCAGGCGAGGGCGCGCTCCTGCTCGACGGAGAGCAGCATCGCACGACGCTGGATCGCAGGTTCGGAGGAATTCAAGGCGAGGGGGGCGAGCCAATCTAGAGCCTCTTCGTTTTTCCCCATTTTCCCGAGAGCTTCTGCCCCAAAGAGGAGCTGTTCGCCGCTCGCTTTTCCCCGACCCCGGATTTCCGAAACCCGTTCGAGGAGCTCGTCTGTGCGGCCCGTTTGGCGTAAGACTTCGACGAGGGAATCCTGATAGGGCACATAACTCTCGCCCGTGAGTGGGGGAGAGCCGGATCCCACTTCGAGAGGGCGACCGAGGAGGGCGAGGCGGTCCACATTCCGCTCCAAAAGGAGAAAACGGGCATGTTGGTCATTCAGATAATCGACGGTCAGTCCGGGCGGGGCGAGGAACTGGCCGCTGTTGATTTTCTGGATCACCTCCAGACCCGGTGCCGGTTCGAGAGCCTCTGCCGCTGCATCGAAGAGTCCTTGCAGAGCGGCATAGTCACGATTGCTACCCATGGCAATCTCGTGATAAACGGGGATCGCCTCCCGGTGGAATCCCTGTCCCTCGAGCGCTTTTGCGAGCTCCATCCGGCTGTCCGGATCCACCAATCCGCCGGCAATCTCGCGCACGAGAGCTTCCCGTTCCGTAGCGTTTTTTCCCTCCAAGAGCAGGATCTGGCGATCGATCTCAAACTGTTCCCACTGCGGATTCACAGGTTCCTTTGTTTCAGCGGCAAAGGAATTGCCCCCCATCACCGCCACAAAATCCGTCCGATTCTTCGGAGAAAGAGAGAGTCGATCGGCGTAGAAATGGAGGATCTGGCTCATTCGCTGCCAGCCTTGACTGCGGATGTTTCCGAGGTCATCCGCGTCAGTGGTCCCCGGACGCAGCACCTGAATCTGACGATCCATCAAGGGGCCGAGACCTTGGATGACCTCGTCCGTGTCGCCGACGGCCATCGAGAGGAGGATCTGCCGTTCCATCGCGCTGGTTTCGGTCAATCCAGCAATCGATTCGTCAAGGGACAGGCCCTGCACAAAATGTCGTCGCTCCCCGTCCGTCAGGAACGTGCCGAGCCTCTCCGTGAG
>JAGPCC010000359.1 GCA_018058245.1 Verrucomicrobiales bacterium | reverse complement strand
GATCCCCCATGCGATTCCGATATCGATCCAGAATCTCCTCCTCCCATGCCGTATCCCCTGCCGCTCTGGCCCGCTCCCATTCCTCCTCAACGGTTCTGACGGTGAACGTGTCATAAAGAAAGCCGATCCGTCGGAAAATGGTCTCCGCATCTAGGCTCACGACGGATTCCCGATCGGGCTCTTCGATGAGGAGATGAAAATGGTTGGACATGATGCAGTAGGTGACGACTCGCATCCCGTGAAAGGCCTCCAGTTTCCTCATCAAGGCCACAAAATGCTCTTTTTCCTCCTCTTTCAGAACGAACTGGCGGTCCACCACACGGGAGATGCAGTGGTAGTAGCTTTTCCCCTCCCCACGGATACGAGCTTGTCTCATGGCGGAAAGATGAAGCAGGCATGATGTGTTCGCAAGAACAATGTTCAATAATTTACCTGTCCCTGTTAATTTTGTTTGTCCCTGTTAATTTTGTTAATTTTCTGGGATTCCCGCGTATTTGAGCAACTGCGCAAACGCTTCTTCCTCGCTCATCTCTGCGAAAGGTTTCGTGGAGCTTTCCTGGCCAATCGCTAAGACCAGTGAAACGAAAAGAAACAACACTGCTAAAAAAGGTTTCATCTACTCTATCGGTTGTGACTCGTAGATCCGTTTCGGACCAGTGATTTGCTTGCTATCCGGATCGAGCCCTTCTCGCCCGAAGTCGACTAAGAGATTTCGGTTGGTCTTCCCATCGTCGGAAGACTCGTAGTGCGACGCGATATTGCCGATAATGTGGCAGAGCTCGTGCGAGAGCACCCATGGTCCACTTAAATTCGAGTTGATCACTACGATGTTGCGAAGCCCCTGATCCAAATATGGCCAATTGAGACTTGGAGTGAGCGCGACGCCGCGTTTCGGTCCAAAAACGTTGTTTTCATTCCAATCAAATAAGGTCGGAACGTATAGGGCTACTATTTTGCCGTCCGCCCATTCGACGGCATCTTCGAGTAACGCCGTTGCCCCGGGCGGAATTTCCAAATCCCCATTGACATCTTTTTTTCGGATGTAAAACGGTGATGATGCACCGTATTCCGCCTTCCATTCGGCGTCGTCGATAGTGATTTCATTGATCCATATTCCGCACTGTGCAAAACGCTCCCTCACTGTCGTTTCCAATTTATAATTTACCAATTTATAATTTACCTGTCCCTGCTAATTAGAACATTGTTCAATAATTTACCTGTCCCTGCAAATTTGCAAATTGGTCTTCCCACAAAGTACCTTTGCGGCCCTGCCGACGGTTGTGCCATTGGGAGAAATTCTAGAATGAAGATTGCAATTCTATGTCGCCAAAAACCCCCGGAACAATTGGATAGCCAAACAGATGATTTCCAGTGGCGTTCGGACCTTCCCCTTCCAACTTTCTGCTTTCGGGCCACGTAACGAAGCCATTTCCCGAAAAGTAGACTCCTAGCACTACTTCCCCGTTTTGCCTCCCCCAGTGGAAATTTGATTTCAACACCTTTGCTTGAACTTCAATCGTTTGCTCTCTGAACCAGCTTTCCGAGATTCCCTCAGGCAATTCGTTCAAGCTTTCGATTCTGCTCCGCTCTCGTGCAGATAGGTTTTCAAACCAGCTAGTTTCCACGCCAAATGGAGCACCCTGATCAGTCGATTCTAATTTGTCGGCAACCTTAACTCGCGCAGCTTCTTGCGGAGTGTTCTGGTCATCTTCGGACACTTTCTCTCCGGTCGAAACAACGTTTCGAGACCGCAAAGTGATGCTATCGCTTCGCTCGTCCTCTGCTTCAGTCGCATCTGGATTAGTTTTCGTCTCGACTCCTTGCCGAGTCATTGCCTCCGATTTTTCTTGGGCATTCACAATCCCTGCCTCCGGATCGTCAGAACAAGACGAAATTAGGAAACAAAGCGCAGAACAGAAAACGGCTTTAACTTTCATTGTGGCTGAAGTTTCAATATGTCGTTCGGGTATGGAGGTATCATCGTCTCCGGCGCATCGTGCGAACGTGTCGGCTGGCCGTCATGATTCAGGACCTTCTTCTTGATCTTGAATGCTCTCTTGTCAGGACCTGAGCCATCGAGTTCGGCCTCCATCTCGCCATCCAGATTCCACTTCATATTTCCAAGCGGAAAAACTGTTCCGTCATCAAATTCGATAACGATGAAAATCTTGAAGTCTGCCTTCAAAATAAGCCGATCAAATTTCTGCCTTCGAGATTCACCCGTCTCGGGATCGGTGTAATCCGACAGAGCACCCGGCAAAGTAGGAACCGAATCATAGACGAAGTAATCGTCTCCATTCGATCCAAAATCTTGTTCGTAAAATAGTGGATCATCGTTCGGATTTGCATCAAGCACCGGAAAATTGAGGCCACTCCCATCGATTCCGAGGTGCTTTATCGGGTTCTGACGCTCAGGATCAGAATAGTAGACATCCCGAACGCCCTCAGAGAGTAGGTTCTGTATGAAGCGTACCTTCGGAAATTCTGTGCCAGCAAGGGCATCGCCTCGAACTACCGTTGCCGTTGTCTTTATGCCTTTGACCGGGAAATACTTTGCTTTATCCCACTGGCCCGGTGAGAAAACGACTCGTTGAAGGCTCTCATTCGGAAGTTGAAACGCTCCAGCCGCCCAAGACGGAGAGTCATCAACCTTTAAATCTTCCAAGATTGGCCCAACCGCAAACTTTATCGTATCAGCAACCTTGTTATGCTTTCCAGCCTTCACCTCCATCGTCATCGCGATTTCTCCCTTCCCGTCACTAACTTTGATCCCCTCTACGTAGAAGTTGGTGATTTCGTCGTTCGTGAAACTCAGCGTTCCATCCGATTCAATTGTAATTCGATCAGTCTTGTTTCGGTTCTTCCAAGCCTTGATTTTGTCACTTGGTGAAATCTTAATTTTCACTTCGATTCCTTCTTCATCAGGGGCGGTGACTTCGAAAAGTTTCAACTCTTCGTCGTCCTTGTTGATCCCGCCGCCATGCTCGAAGTCGCGTGTACTCGGTATCGTGTCCTGCGTGTCAGCTTTCCAATCTGAATCGTTATCATTGTCCGCGTTGATCAAAATGATATTCTTGTCGGTTTCCTCGTCTTCTTCCGCAACACCCTCCATGTTTAACTCCACCGGCACAAAACTCACAGCCGTATTCTCTTCCTCAATTATCAACGGATCTAGAACAGCGTCATCCACGGGATTCCGTCCGTCATCGACTGATTTCGAATCTTGACTTTTGATCGTCAGAGTAACGACTTCTACATTGGTGACTACCCATTCTTCGCCCACTGCGTTTGGCGCGGAACGTTTTTTGGTGATCTTCAGGAAGGTGCGTTTCACATCTTGATCTACGATCAAATAGTCTCCCCCTTCACCCGTCTTTCGAACCATTCTTGCTTCCTGAACTGTTCCAGAACCGCGGCTAATTGATTTTCCATGCTTTAGCTTCTCCTTAATGGCCGTGAATGAAGCGCTAGCCCCGTATCCATCGGAAAGACGATAGCCTGAAGTAGCGTTCCAATCGATATTCTTGGAAATTTGATAGTGCTGGAGATATTGGATTGCGGAAGAAGCGCTGCTATTTTCTTCTCTTGTGTCTTCCATCGAATTCCCCGACTCTACCCAATCTGCTTTCGCAGAGTAATTTTTCGACTCATTTGGATCTTCTCCTTCACTACCAGAACCGCCCACGCTGCCCCCAGTTGGGACCCAGTTTCGGGCCTGGACTTGATCGGTTACGGGATCTTTCGTTTCCTCCCAATATCCGTCGTCAACTCCATCACCGTCATTTGGTTCGATTGGATCACCACTCTTTGGGGCTGGGCCGTAGGTTTTGGTGATCAGCCTGACCTCAAGGTAGAGTTCATCCCCGAGATTGCCATTTTCACTCATTTTATCCGGCGTGCAGTAGGGGTTGTGTCCTCCGCCACCTCCGCCACCTTGTTCAGGTAACGACAAAGGAAGTGAAGCTCCACCGCCACCACCTGCGGTAAGAACACCTCCGCCGGTATTTTCAAAGACTTGGTTCCGGGTCACGGTAGAGATCTTATTGACTCCTGCGGAGGAATTTGTTCCTCCCTCCGGGACCCCGGGATCGTTCGGGTCGAGGGGATCACTGAGACTGACATTGACCTCATGATCATCCGTAAGCTGGTCACCGTCCGTATCGCTTACCCAGGGGTCAGTGCTGCAAATGAATTCCTCAAGATGGGTGAGACCATCCTCGTCCGGATCTTCGACGGCGTCGGACGCTTTTGCGGGGTTCAGCCAGTTGGTGTATTCCCAGCCGTCCGGCATGCCATCGTTGTCGGTGTCGGCGGAGAGAGGATCGGTGTAAACCCACCACGAGGTCGTGACGGTCGTGTCAATGGTGGTGGTCCCCACCCACATGGCGAGGGATTCATCAAAGGATTGATTCCAGTGGG
>JAGPCC010000103.1:10079-15451 GCA_018058245.1 Verrucomicrobiales bacterium | reverse complement strand
CGTCATCGCCACCAAAAGCCCCGACTCCTCCCGCCGATCCCAATAAACCGGCCCCGAAACCGGCACCCCCCTCGGGACCAGGAAAACTGATTCTGGACTGACCGAGAGCGCCTCTGCCCAGACTCGACCCTCTCCTCTTATGAAGGCAACCCTGTTGAATCTCCCTCTCCTTTTGGTTTCAACGGGGGGGATCGTCGCCACGACCAACGCGGCACCGCCCCGCTTCGAAGCTGCGGTAGTGGATGCGAACGTTGAGATCGGTTATGGCCTTGCCATCGGGGATGTCGACGGGGACGGAAAACAGGACATCATTCTCGCTGACAAACGGGAAATCTCCTGGTTCCGGAATCCTGACTGGAAGGAATTCTCCCTCGCCCGCAACCTCACGCTCCGAGACAATGTCTGTGTCGCAGCGGCCGATCTGGATGGGGATGGCAAGGTCGAAATCGCCGTGGGAGCCCAGTGGAATCCTGGCGAAACCACAAAACCAGAAGACTCCGGGGCAGTTTTTTTCCTCGCTCGACCGGAACAATCGGATCAGCCATGGACACCCGTCCCGCTCTTTCACGATCCCACTACGCACCGTATGCGTTGGATCCCGGATGGAAAAGGAGGACAGACTCTCGTCGTGCTTCCCCTCCATGGAATCGGCAATATCAAGGGAGCCGGGGAAAATTTCGTCAATGTCCGGGCCTACCGGGTAGATCCCAAAAAGGCGACCGAGAGCACGGCATGGACCCATCAAGTCCTCGGTGCAAAGCTCCACGTTGCCCACAATTTCGATGATCGGGACGGGATTCTTTACCTCGGAGGAGCGGAGGGAATCGTGGAGGAATCCATCGCCTCAGGAGTTTCGACTCCGCTGATTACCGTGGAAAACTCTAGCCCTCCCACTCGGGGAGTGGGAGAAGTGAGAAAAGGCAGTGATTTTCTTACGGCGATCGAGCCGTTTCACGGAAATGATCTTGTAGTCTATCAGAAGCCCGAAGGCAAAGACACATGGGAGCGGACGCTTCTGACCGATACGCTGAATCAGGGACATGCTCTCGCCGTTGGCGATATCGACGGAGACGGGAATGAGGACATCATCGCCGGTTGGCGGAACCCGGATACCGAAGGGCATGTCGGGATAAAGGCGTTCCTCCAACAAGGGGAACGCTGGGAACCACTCTGGGTAACCAACGATCTCGTTGCAACGGAGGATCTGAAGGTCGTCGATCTCAATGGCGACGGTCGTCTCGACATCGTCGCGGCCGGTAGGAGCACCGGCAATCTTGTCATTTTCTGGAATCGCGAGTGAGGTTCACTCTCCGCGGTTATCCGTCAATTCTAAGGCAGCGATCGCCGACATGATGCGCGCGGAAATCGCTTGATAGCGCTCTTTTGTGCTCATTTCCTCGTTGTTGAGGAGATCACTAAACTCAATCGGTTTTCCCACGACGAGAGTCACTGGATGAGGTGTGATTTTTTTACTGCCTCGTGGCAGCGCTTTTTCAGGTCCAAAGAGGCGAACCGGCAATACCGGGACGTTCGCTTTGGCGACGATCATGCCCACGCCAGGTTCCCCCTCCGTCTTCATTTTTCCGTCGAGGGTGCGTTCCCCTTCCGGAAAAATGACCACTTTTTTTCCTTCTTTGAGGAGACGGATGACCAGTTTTAGACTCGAAATCTCCGGTTTATCCTGATTAACGGGGATTGCGTTGACTCGGGTAAAGATGAAATTTGCAATCGGGTTATCGAAGAGTGTCTTCCGCGCAAAATAGTAAATCGGGGTGCGATAGGCGATCCCGATCAAAGGTGGATCGAGAAAACTGACGTGGTTGGAAGCGATGAGAACACCTCCCTCGCCGGTTTCCAAGCCCTCAATATTCTGAACCCGATAGGAACAGACAATCTTTGCAAAAATTTTCGATAGGGAATGACCGAGCCAATACCAGAATGTCATCGTGATTCGCAGCTGCCTCCAAAAGAAGTTGAATAAAGAAAACCAACCAGACTAGGAGACCGCTCTCTCCCCACACACTTCTGCCGAGGGACCGACCGGAACCACCAGTGAAACTCGGACAGGCACTTTCAGAAGGTTCACGGCACGATGTAATTGATTGGAGACAATCCCGCAACTGGTGAAGAGGAGGGGGATTGTAACCAAGAGGAGCGCAAGGAAGAGACCTTTCATCATAGAGGTTCAATCGCGGAGATTCCCGCACTTGTCAACGCTTTCGCAGCAGCTCCGTGATCGCCGCATAACTCGAGAGGAGATCAAAACGAGAGGGCGTCTCACGATGCTGTGCGAGAATCTGTTCCACCTTGCCTACTTTTTCTTCGGGTAGTTCAGTAACGAGCGAGCCCTTCCAAGCAGCGACACATTGCTCCAAGAGTTGTCTGGAGGGAATGCTGCGCCGCAGCAAGCGGATGAATCCGGAGCCTGTCCCCTCCCCCACGACCATCCCATCGGCGGAGACAAGCCCACGATCCCGGTCATCGCTCCCGGGAACCAGAGACGAAGCACTACGCCAAGCCCAGAGCACGAGGAAAAAGAAAAGACCAAAAAAGACCCCGTGCGCCCGATATCGACGGATCAATTTCATTGCCCCTCCGCTCTCTTCGCTTCCGTGGATCGTTTCATCAAAGACGACCCGATTCTTCCCTCCGATCAACCACGTGAGAAACTCCGGGTTCGCCTCCTTATGGAGACTTTCATTGCTCACAAAATAACTGTCGGTCGTCAGCACGATACTCCCCGCTCCGTATTGACGCTCGATCACGACCGGTTCGGTCTCGATCATGCCCACGGTTTTCCACGATTCGGACACCTGAAACCGGAACTGGGAGTGCCAGGAAGGTAAACGGGAAGGCAATTTCCCTCCCGGAAGAGTCTTCCCGACTTTCACAGGCCATCCGTCTTCCGGTCGCTCGTATCCGCTTAGGGGCAAAATCGTAAAATCGATCTTTTTTCGTAAAAAAGGTCCGATCAGGTCAACCTCCTCCTTTTCTAATCGAGCCTCTTCCTCTTCCTGCTCTTTTTTGCGTTTTTCCTCTTCCTCCGCTTCTTTCTTGACCTCTTTCTCGTCAGCCTCCTTTCCTGCCTGACCTGATTGAGAGGCCCTTTCTCGAACTTTCTTTCGTTTTTCGTTCCAGTCATCCTCCTCGCCAGACCGCAGTGGTTGATAGACCTCCGGAACGAGTTCGGGATTCATCGTAATGATCAGTCGAGCACCCTTTTCCACTGCCTCCATGACCTTCGAATCGCCCGGTGCTCGCAACAAATCAAAGGATTCCCGAGGATATCCGAGCAACAGAATCGCCGTATTTTCATCCAAACCTTCTACCGTATTCAAGAAAGTGAGATTGCGGCGTACCTCAAGCCCTTCCATCTGACCGAGTGATTCGTAAAAAACGCTCGTACCCATAGGATCGCTCCGATTACTCGCGTAATGAGGATAGATGCCCCCTTCGGCAAATCGCTTTTCCAAGATGCTCAAAAACCCGGCGAGGAGCGCCCCTCCCAGAAGAAGCAATCCGACGCGTGTCACTGTATCTTGAGTCAACATGATTCACGGGAATTAGGACAAAATCAGCGGCCCGCCTCCTGCGGCTGACCTCCTGCTCGCTGGGATTCCTGAGCGATCGTTTCGTGATTCTTTAAATAGTAATCAACCGTGCCCTGCCCTAAGTGATGGACCCCATACCAGACCCGCTCGAACAGAGTCGTGTTTTCTTCAAAAGCCGCAGCGATGACCCCAGAATTCCTCGAGCGAACTCTGAGCTCCGCCCTGTAATCGCGATTGGATTTTGATCTGACAATTTTCAGCAGCCCACGTTCCCCAAGATGAGCGAGGGTCGCGAGAAATAGCGCACGTACCGCAAGGCGCTCTTCTCCTTTTGCGATCTGCTCGCGGGCGAGGCGCATCCATTCCTCTTCCAGCAATTGGGTCGCGACGATGTCGCTACTTTCCAGGTCGATCATTCCACTGATTCCCTCATCGCTCACAACGATTTTTTCTTTGCCACTATGCTTTCGATAAAGTGCAATCATGAGCCAGAGGACGAGTCCCCCGATCAGAACAATGAGCGCGAGTGATGCCATCGAACTGAGTTCTTTGAGGAACTTGGTATCTACGTTCCGATCTCCACCGCCACTCTTCAGCCCCCGTTTCATGAGCTTCTTCCATGCTTCTTCAAACCAATTCGTGAACGAACGAATCGCTTTTCGTGCAGAAGAGGCGATTTCTTGGAGCCGAAGCGCTATCCAAGATTTTTCCGAAACACTTTCGCCCTCCACGGATTTACGGGAAAGTTGCCATTGATACTTCTTCTGTTCGAGGGTCCTACTGATCTCCTCACCGAGACGACTCGGCTCTAGCTGAACGCTTTCATCAACAGGAAGGTTCACCGTCTCTTTACTATGCAGACTCGTTTGCCCTGAAAGAAAAATGAGCAAAGTGAGAACCGCGACTTTTCCTGAGGAGAGGCTCCTCGGGCCTGCCACTCCGATGTTGCCCCTCTTTTTCCGGCAGTCGGCGAGGCGACTGATCAGGTCGGCACCACTCGACCGTGAATCGGCATAGAAGCAACGGAGCACATAGGCCGCATGCAAGAAGGGAGCCATCACCAACTGCATCAGCAAAAAAGTCCCGAGAAGAAATGAGGTGTTCATCACTGCCGCAGTCGGATTCATGGTGAAGATACTTTCCACCCCGAAAAAGGATTTCCCCAAACCGGGGAGGAGGACGCACGACGAGATGATGTTGATCCAAGTGAAGAGGGAAACAAAGAAAAAAATCAGGAGGATCGCGTGGTTTTGCGCCCATTCGTAGTGCGAATACCGAACACTCTTTCCGAGAAGACTCCGGAGGGGGCGTCCCCCCGTTTCCCCCACGAGTGCAAGGGCGCTGAAGTTCTGGATGGTCGCAAGAATCCACCCGAGAGGAATCACAAAGAAGAACCCGATGAACAGCAGAGGAACTTGAAGTGATTGCAAGAACCACAGCGCAGCAAGTCGCGACATCGTCTCGGCAGCGTTTCGCTGGGCGACGCTCCCTGGATTGAGGGTTTTCCAAAGACCCTCGCAAAACTTCGCTCGGGTGTAGTGCATCCAGAACGAGAGTAACACCATGCCCATCGCGGCAAAGGCGGCGTCGCGTCCTGCGAGAGAACTTCGGCTCATGTCTGTGGAAAAATAGAGAACTCCAATCGCAAACGGGATCACTCCCAGGGCATAGATCCAAAACCACTTAACATCAGTGGAGCGGATCAGGTGAAAAGCCTCTTCGAGAATCTGGAGCGAACCTCTCTCGCTCTTCCGATGCAGGTGATTGCGTTTTGATTTACTCATTTTCACGCTACTCTTTGAGCTACTCTCAGAGCTACTC
>JAGPCC010000103.1:0-9979 GCA_018058245.1 Verrucomicrobiales bacterium | reverse complement strand
GAGCTACTCTCAGAGCTACTCCCATATCGTCCCGTCATGAAATTCATCGGGAATGCCCCCCAGAAATTTGGCGACCAGATAAAAGATGGTCCAACATAGGATCGCTGCCGCTAGAAATTGTAAATACATCGCCGGATGAAAGATCGAAGGCGTTCCTTTTGCGAAAGTCCCAGATGCAGAAGCGGCGGAAAGGCAGGAAGAGCAGATAAATTTCCCCGAATGTTCCGTAACACATTCGGAACAGAAAAACTGTCGACAGACGGGACATCGCGCCGAGGCAGCCCGGTCGTGATGGAGAACACAAAGCGACCTCGCCGGACTCTCGCTCATGTCTGGGGTCCCCCCCCGGCCTCAGCGGCCCGTTCCAGGGCAGCAGAAATTCCCAGCTGGCGTCGCCACTTGCCGGTCTGCAAAGTTCCCGAGATCCCTCCGAGAAAGTAGCCGAAAAACAACAAAACAAACAGGACGTAGTACCCGACACCACCATCACTTGCGATCCCAGTAAAAGCCTCCAGAGGTCCGGAGAGTCCGACCGTATAGGCAGGATTTTCGGTCGCCGCCATCAGATAGTAGACTGCGCCTGCGCCCACCACGAGGAAATGGATCCCCATCAAGATCCACAAATTCGTCCGGATCGATTCAGGGGTCGGTTTCCGAACAACCGCAATCAGGGTGACTGTCAGGAGCGTACTCGCAATGGCAATCAGTAGGAGCATAATACCCGTCAACACGATGCTATCCAGATGCAGCGCTGCAAGAGAACCTAACCCGATCAGGAGAAACGCAGCAAAAGCGACGGAGACCACCTTCGGGATTTGAAACCCTTCTCCCAAAAATCCCCGAGAGATTTCTATCTCTGCTCCAGACTCCCGTGTCCCGATTCCTTCATTGGAAAGATCTGCCTGGCTTTCGCGGACGAACTTCTCAATCAACTGAATCGTCTCGAGAGAACGATGATAGCGATTCAGAGGAGTGATTCGTTCTCTTGTGAGCCCAGTTTGTAGATCGCAGACGCAGGTAGGCCCGAGTATCAAGTGGCGAATCAAGAGCGCAAGGAAAGCGAGACCGACAAGCACAAACAAGGAAACAAAAACCGATGCCGCAATGCTGAGACCATCCGAAAGAGTGAGAATCAGGGTGATGATGGCTGCGCAGACAAGGAGCACAAAAAGATAGAAGAACCCTTTTCCGACCCGCGAAGTGCGGGCAATCGAGAGCGCTTGGATGTCGGAGAGACGGAAACGTTGATACTCCTCGACAAAAGCGACGAGAAACCCGCGACCCTTCACATAGACCAAATGATCGTTCCCCAACCAGAGACTCGACATTCCGAATATGCCTCGGGCAAGGCGCTGATAATTTTCTGTGAAGGAGTTCAATTCCCCGTTACTGAACACTCGTTAGCGCCCTCCGGTCAAGCATCCTTCTCTCAAACGCGAATTCTTTCAGCTTCCTGCGAGCAATCCCCGACCAAGAAGCAGCAGTCACCGGTATGTGATGGGATTCAATCGATCAGGTTCCACTGATCATCGGATAGGCCCCAAGGAGCGTCCGCATGTCGCGAATGGCACGAGAGAGCCCCACAAATACCGCCCGAGCAACAAGATGGTGCCCCACATTGAGCTCCGTGAGGTGCGGTATCCCCATCAGCATGGGAAGATTGATCATCGTGATCCCGTGACCGGCATTCACCTGCAATCCTTCCCGATGGGCCAGGATCGCGGCATCCTTCAGGAGACGATACTCCTGCTCGCCTCCGGCAGGTGCGGCATTCGCAAAGGCCCCGGTATGCAGCTCGATCATATCGGCCCCGATTCGAGCGGACGAGATGATCTGCTCTGGTTCGGGATCGACAAAAAGGCTCACTTTGATCCCATGATCCTGCAGTTTTTTTACCGTCCGGGGCAGAGAGGCGTCGGCATGGGCGACGTTGAGACCGCCCTCAGTGGTTACTTCCAAACGGTTCTCCGGAACGAGACAAACAAAGTCTGGTTTAACCTTCAATGCGACCTCGAGGATCTCGGCGGTATTTCCCATTTCGAGATTGAGCTTTGTGTGAATGCCCTCCCGCAATTCAAAAACATCCCGATCTTGAATATGGCGACGATCCAGACGCAGATGCACCGTGATCGAATCTGCACCAGCCGCCTCCGCCTCATGGGCGGCAGCGAGTAGCGAAGGCTCTGCGTTATGGGCCTCCAACATCGGCGCGTAGCGAGCCTGACGCAGAGTTGCGATGTGGTCAATGTTTACCCCCAAGAGGAGAGAAGGTTTTGGCAAAGGATTCATATGCAAAGCTAGAACGTTTCTCCGGCCGACAAAAGGAGTCGTTTTCAAAAAAGAAACCCCTTAAACAAAAAAGACGGCCTCCCTTCGGATGACCGCCCTTCAAATTCCGGATGAACTCCGAAGGAATCAGTGAGAGATCGTGACCGACGTTCCTACGCCCACTTTCGAATAGATGAGAGGCTGGACCGCCTCCGGAACCCGGATGCAACCGTGGCTCGCTGGATAGTCGGGGACGTATCCGATATGCATCCCGATCCCGCCGTTGATTCGCATCCAATAGGGCATCTCTGCACCGACAAAGCGAGCACCACCGGATGGACGCGAACTACTGCTGCCGCTGCTGGCCACGGTCTGGCCAGACGAGTTGACCCATGTCCCATAGAGCGTGGACCGTTTCGCGACGAGCTTCTCTTTGATTGTGTAGGTCCCAGTCCCGGTCGCATGACCCGGTTTCCCACTGGAAATCTGAGTATCGATGACCAACAACTTGTTTGCACCATCCTTGCGATAGATCCGGGCACGCTGCTCGCTCAGGCTAATTTCGATTTTTGCATTGGAGGGCGCAAGTGTCGCGAGGAGACCTTGATCGACAAAAATATCGTGTCCTTCGCTCTTGTATTGGCTAGAATTGCTGCGAATCGAAAGTCGGGAAAAGAATCCTCCACCTCCACGTTGCTCGGAGAGCGCGGATACTTCGGTCGCGGCACCCCGGTTCAGACGATTTGCCTCTGTCTTCTTCTTTGCTTCGCTCTTGGCAAGCCTCTCTGCTTCGCGCTGCTTCAGTTTTTCCGCAGCAGCCAGGTCGCGTGCCTTTTTCTCGGCTTCAACTTTTGCAATTTTCGCGGCTTTCTCGGCCTCTTCTGCTTTTTTCTCTGCAGCGAGACGAATCGCTTCGGCCTTTTCGGCCTTCAAATTGGCGGCGTCTTCGAGTCGTTTTTCCGAAGCAAGACGAATCGCTTCGGCCTTTTCAGCCTTCACCTTGGCGGCGTCAGCCACCTTCTTTTCAGCCGCCAGCTTCCGCGCCTCGATTGCGGTTTCCTTTTCTTTCGCTGCTGCGAGCTTTGCTTTTTCCGCCGCTTTCGCTTCTTGATCCACCTTCATTTTTTCCGACCAAGAAAGTTTCTCGGGGTCGGTTTTGATCTCTGCCTTTACCTTCTTTTCCTTTTCCCCCGATTTAGCAGCACCGGTGAGAAAACCAGCCTTCTGCTCCACCGTGGTACACGAGGTGGAAACAATAGAAGCACTGATGAGGAATACGGAGGAAAGAGAATAACAGAGATATCGACGGATCATGAGATGTTGATGAAAGAAGCAGACTTTAGAGATTGCGTTCAAATCCCGTTCCGTCAATTTGTATGTGACAAATTTTCCTAATTATTCCACCGCATAAACGTGAGGCCGGAGATCAATCCAAGCAAAATGTCTGAAACGTCCGCCTTTTAGCCCGGTCACGCAAAAAAGTCCCGGGAACCTTCAACGCTCCTCTCCACCGCCGGCACTGTCACTCGCGTCGGTCGCCTCGGTCGCCTTTCCACCCTCTTCCGGCAGAATACTGTCGATGAGTCGTTTGATGCCCTCTTCCGCAAACTCACTCTGCGGATATAGCTGTCGGGCCGAGAGAAACCAAGCGAGACCAGATCCGTATTGTTTTCGATTTTCTTGGTTTTCGGCATTCTTGAGAGCCTTCACAAATGGGGCGACGTCCGTAGCGAGGTCGGAACGTTTTGCGCTGAGACTGACATCATCTGGAAAGCGCTGAAAAGTCTTTTCGACGATCTCCCAGGCAGCATGGTCATTCCCGGACTTTGCGAGCGTATCCGCTTGTTTCATCACGGTCTCGATTTCCTGAATATTTCCGATGATTTGTTCGAGGGCCTTGAGGCGGTCCGGATCGTCGGAAGTCGCCGCCATGTAACGAGCTTTGTCCGTAAAGATCTGGCGATAACTCTGCGTGGAAAGGAGGCGATCAAATTCGAGTTTTGCCTGCTGCTGGACATCCGCGGAGTCAGCGATCAGATTAAACTGCTCCTGCAGCATTGGGTTCGTCGGCCAGGTCTGCGCTGCGGCAAGGATGTTGGTTTCGTAGGCTTCATTGTCCCCTTGGAGGGCCGCGTTCTTTGCGGTGCGTATCCGCATATTGCTGCTGAGTTTGGCCGTCTCGATCGCTGCGGTCGGTTTGGAATAGTCAAAATCGGAAGCCTGCGTTTTCATCTCGCCGACCAATTTCTCCGCGAGGGTATAGTCCTTCACCTCGATGGCATTCACGAGCTGAAAGGAATTCTGCGCATAACCAAGGACCATCCGCTTTTTCTCCCGCTCGACACTCTGGACGGACGGCAGATTTTCTCCCGTGACAAAGGCCTGTTGCAACTGTCGCATGGCCCCGTCGATCTCTCCCTGTCCCAGCAAAAAACCAAAGGACTCGACCGACTGCGCAACATCGCGGATCGCTTCGTTGGCGAAGGTATCAAGTGTCGTGATCGTGGGGCTAAATCCAATCGTCTTGCTGAAGGACTCCTCTACTTCGGACCCTTCTTCAAAATTCAGTTTGCCTGCTCCGTCTTGAAAAAATTCGGTATAAAAACGGGTCGCCATGACGACGTGCTCAAAACGCCGTTGAAGAAAAAACTGCACGACAAGCGCCTGGAACTCCAGTTTTGCCTCCACTTCCGAGATCGCCCCTTTTGCCTTGTTCGCAACCCTTTCCGCCTCCACCTCGGCGATTCTCTGAACGTAGCGCTGAATATGGCCCGCGTTCGATGGATTGGCCACTGCTGGCTCCTCCTTTTGTGGAGAATCGGAGAGCTTTCGTTCCTTTCGCACGTTGGACGGTTTCGTCCAGGTATCAAAGTTCCAATCGAGCTGTTGACGCTCCTTTTCTAAGAGAGTGTTCAAGTCCTCCAACTGCGCTTGACTGCGCTGCGCGAGATAGACGCGATAGACGGCGTTTGCGAGGGACTCACAGAGCCGAGCATCCTGTGGAAAAGCAGCGGCGTGCTGCAGGCGGGCGACAGCCTTGGGGAACTTCGCGGGATCGCGATTGTGAGGCGAGAGCATGTCGAGAATCTCGCGGATCGCAGCCCGATACGCGATGTCCGCCTCCGAACTGGCGGCTTCGGCGTTGAGATACTTTTCGAAGCGAGCACGGAAAACGCGGTTGTCGTTGACATTGAAATTCTTCCCATCAAACGAAAATACATCCGTGGTGGGATCAAAATAGGGAATATCATTGCCGACAACCTGCTGATTCCCCTGCGGCTGTGCGCCCTGGTTCACGATGGTCGTGTTGTTCGACTGGGGTGCTCCCCCGGCGGGGGCGGGGTTCCCTTGGGGAGGCGTGTAGACCTGCGCGTGAGATCCTGTGATCCACAGTGAACTGAGAACAAAGGCGAAAATATCGGAACGGGATTTCATTTCGTTTGCAAAGGGGGCCAATCAATTTTCAATCGTCTCAGCGACGAGCGTCCCGTCGCGGTCCACTCGAACCACCATCGCCATCTGATTGCCTCGCTCGATGTTGACGTTACTGAAATCTTCGGGAACAAGGATCGGCACCGGCATGGTCTCGGTCGCGTCATCGGCTTCGAAACTGATGAGGCGTCCCCGGTCCGGCGTCCAACGTAGCGTCTCCTCGACCCGGCCTTCGACGCGATATACGTTTCCGCGCAAACTGTTTCCATTTGTCCGGTAGGTCGACAAATTGAGCTGCGTAGCGTTTGCGCTGGTCCGCTTCCCGGAAGATTTGCCCCCCGAGCCTGAGAGAAGCCCACCGGCAATCAATTTAAACAAAAGGGCTGCGATCACAACGAACCCTAAAATCGCAGCGGCGATTCCGGCGATTTGACCGATATTTATTCCAGAACTGGCTCTTCTCGGCATAACAAAAATAATACGCTCCTAACTCTCAGTGCCTAGAATAGCACAGCCGCGATTCTCCCGGAAAGAAAAATGATTCCGCTTCATGATTTCCTGAGCCCCCCCCCTCAGACCATGTTTGTCGGATCGAGTGCTGCATCCAATTCCTCCGGTGGGAGGATGGCCCGCTCATCGCAGATTTCCCGCACCGTTTTCCTGCGTTGGAACGCCTCCTTGGCGATTTCACTGGCGACCTCGTAACCGATCTTTGGGGCCAGTGCGGTGACCATTGCCATTGACCACTCGATGAGTTCTTCGCAATGCCCCTCGTTCGCGGTGATCCCCGCAAGGCATTTGTCTCGAAAGCCATCCACCGCCCGACTCAGGAGCCGTATCGAACGGAGAATATTCTGCGCCATCATTGGCATCATCACATTCAATTCGAAATTTCCATTCGCTCCACCCCAAGTTATCGCAGCATCATTTCCAAACACTTG
Organism: Verrucomicrobiales bacterium; assembly: GCA_018058245.1. Lineage (GTDB taxonomy): Bacteria > Verrucomicrobiota > Verrucomicrobiia > Verrucomicrobiales > DEV007 > Arctic95D-9. Next base: position 3,338 of record JAGPCC010000103.1, on the reverse strand, counting down.
GGCACAGACCTGCAGGAGCGATTCCGCCATCACCGGATTCACCTTTCCAGGCATGATCGAGGAACCGGGTTGCGTTGCCGGGAGAGCGATCTCCCCGATTCCGCATCGCGGACCAGAACTGAGCCAACGGATATCATTGGCGATCTTGAACAAACTCACGGCGATGGTTTTCACGTGTCCACTCACCTCGACGAGAGCATCCCGCCCCGCCTGCGCCTCAAAGTGATTCACCGCCTCCACAAAGGGGATTCCCGTCTTTTCAGCGAGAACTTCGATCACTTTCCCGGCAAATCCAGCGGGACAATTCAACCCGGTTCCTACCGCAGTACCTCCCAAAGGAAGTTCGAGCAGCGCTAGGATGGCCTTGTCCACTCTTTTCATTCCGAGTTCCACTTGCCTCGCATATCCGCCAAACTCCTGCCCGAGCCGAATCGGCGTCGCATCCATCAAGTGCGTGCGACCGATTTTTAAAACTTCGTGGAACTCTTCTGCCTTGGCCGTGAGAATCTCGTGTGTCGCCACGAGCGAGGGAAGCAGCATCCCCTGGAGTAGCTCCGCGACCGCCAGATGAATCGCAGTCGGAAACGTATCGTTCGAGGACTGACCTTGATTTACATGATCATTCGGGTGAACCGGGTCCTTCGAGCCCACTGCCTTTCCCGCGAGTTGCGAGCAACGATTCGCGATGACCTCGTTGGCGTTCATGTTCGTGCTAGTCCCCGATCCAGTCTGGAAGACATCCACTACAAAATGCTCATCATGTCTCCCCTGATGCACTTCTTCCGCAGCCAAGCGGATCCATTCCGAAACTTCACGGGGAATGATCCCCAACTCGGCATTGACCCCGGCGGCCACCCATTTGATGAGGCCGTATGCATGGACCAGTGCCGGATCAACCGACTCGCCTGAGACCGGAAAATTCAGAACCGCACGTTGCGTACTCGCTCCCCAAAGCGCCGCTTCCGGCACCGCCATCTCCCCCATTGTGTCACGCTCGATTCTGTTTGCCCTGCTCATAACCCTGACATATATCAAAAAATGATGACGGAGGCGAGACCATTTCACCGAAGGCAACAGGGTCGACAGTGCGACCAGACCCTCTTGTCTTCAGATTCGCTTCCCGTCAGGGAGTTGATCCCGCGAGGAAGCGGCTGAGAGTCAGCATATTTTCTGCAAAAACGGCGCTGCTGAGGAATTTCTCTCCTTCCTGAAATTTGGGCTGACCTACGAGGCGGGCATCACCGGCGTGAGCGATGCTCATCCAACGTCCCACGGAATCGAGACTTTTTTGGAGCTCTTCCACTTCCGCAACCGTGACAGTAGGTTTCACAAAAACGGCCTCAAGAGCACCACCCGCAGCGACAGCACGATAGGCATTTTTGAGAAGAGGAATCTGGACAGGATTTTTCCAGCCATAGTGATCTGGTAGTTCCGAATCGTCGTAGGTTAACTCGTAACCCTTGCCGGCGCGATTCATGTAGAGAGGGCGATTCGTTCCAATCTCATAGTAACGGGCGAGTCGTCCATCGGGCAAGAGGGACCGCTCCAGATACTTCACTCCCGACACGACCGGAGCGATGAATTTTCTGTCCTCCGTGTAATCGGCGATTTTCAAAAGCGCGAGCATGGCGTCTTCCGACTCTCGTCCACTCACCGCCGGAGGTTCAAAGGCGCGCGCCCAGATCGGATGCATCTCGGCACCATATTGCTGCGCCCATCCCGGTTGCGGCTCTGGAAGTTGAGCGATGACGAGAAATTCGCCCAATTGTTTCAACGCAACCTCATACTCCGGTTTACCATAGATACGATGTGCCGTCATCAGGGTTGCCGTCATCGTCCCGGCAAGCCCGTCATTCAAAGTGTACTGATTCCAATATTCTTTGATCCGTCCTTCCGTCTTCCAGTCGTAGCCCGGAAACGACGCTGGCACGATCGAGCGAACCTCCACTTCCCGACTCCAGCCTTGCGGGAATGCACCATTGGGAAACTGTGCCGAGAGGAGGCGGGGCAGTGCATACTCGACCGCTCCGTGAATCTCCGCTTCAGCAAACTGGGTCGCCTCATCGAGTCGCATCAGAAATCCGAGCGCCGCCTGGGTGATGTCATCGTCGAGCGAGGAGAAATTTTTTCCCTTCCCTTTGCCGTTGCGGTATTGATCGACCCGAGGACCGGACGGATCAAAATCGACCGAATTCCTCCATCCTCCGCTTTCAAGTTGTCCGTAGACCAGCGCCCGCCCGGCTTTTAAGGCGGCCCCGAGGTAGAACGCATCCGAGGTCGCTGCGTAGGCGGACAGGAACGCCTCTCCCACTGCGGGAGTCCCGGGAGGTTGTACCCAGATTTCCGAACTCGTGGCGACTCCTTCACCGAGTCGTTTGGAAAGATCGGGAGAGTAATAGTAGACGTATCCACCCTCGAGAGCGACCGACTCGGCAAAGTAAGTCCCCGCCCGTTTCAGGGTTGCCGCCACCTCATCCCGCAGGGGACCAGCCGAGAGAGATAGAGGCATCAGGCAATGAATCAGTGCCAAAAGGTGAAAATAACACCGGTGTCGCATCGCCTTACCCTAGCGCGGAAGTACGTCGTCCTGCAAGAAAATACAGGCGGTGGGATTCGGACCGAGGCGCTTCGCGATCATCAGCAACGGAATCTCCTGTGACGCGACAGCGAGATCCTCCGTGTATGTGCCCGCTTTTGGTCGCCACGATTTCAATTTCGGTGACTACTGTCCCGGAGTCGATGGGGCAAATCCCCCACCCGATTCCGCACCAGAGGCAGGGCGGAGATGCTTGATCTGAACGATGCCCTCGGTTCCATTTGCAATCCGCACGGAAGCCCATTGCTCACCCGGTTTTGTCATTAACACCACCGTTCCAGCGGGAAGAGCACGCACTTCCGACTGCATCTGGCTTTCTCCGTAGACCATGAACTGAGCCGTGCTCGCTACGACGTAGTAGCTTGACCCGGAGGAGTTCACTGTCGTCAGATTTCCTCCGCTCCGCCCTTCAGGCTTGGAGGAAGTGGGAAAAGACGGAATGGAAAGTGAAGGGATCGCAAACTTTCGCGATTTCTCTTTTTCCATGGTCTGTCCTGGCAAATCTACAGAAGAGTCCGAGGAACGAACCGAACTGTCAGAGGCAAACTGATCTGACGAGCCTGCCGGAGTCTGAAGAATCTCCGCATTGTTGAAGGAACGTGGAACCCGAGCTTCAGTCACCGCTCCCGCGGGGAAAAGTCCGGCATCGATCGTTGGTCCGGTGCTCACCGCTTTTTTCTTTCCGAATCCGAAAAACCCACCACCACTGCTGCTACTGCTATTACTACTCGTTGAGGGAACG
>JAGPCC010000358.1 GCA_018058245.1 Verrucomicrobiales bacterium | reverse complement strand
TCTGATGTGACCGGCATGGTTGTTGAAGGCGGTTGTGGTGGTGTCGGGGCACGTGGATCTGGCGAACGTGCCACCCCATCCGGCGGAACCGGGATGCTCCGGATCGTTCAGCCCGTTCGGCCAGACATACAGGAACGAAGGCGTATCGCCCTCCACCCCGTATCGGTATTTGGGATAGATCGCGCCGAGATTTCCGTGATTCTGAATGTGTTCGGCATACTGATCCCAGTTGCGCTTGCCGTTGTCGTTCTGGTATCTCCACGCAGATTCATCCCAGATGAAAAACAGGTCCTTCTCAAATTCCTGGCGCATCCAGTGGTGCGAGCTGAACTCGTAGGACTCACCCTTTTGCGGGCGGTCCTGATCGGTGATGGTATAGACGCGGAGCTTGTGAAGAAAGGCCTTCAACTGTTCCGGGGTGCGCTCCTGTTGCACCTTCCAGATCGACTGGGCGAGCGTATTGCCACCGCCCCACATCAGCACCCAGATGGGGCGCTCGTCCTGCTCATCCGCCAGTTTGATGATCAGGTCGCTCCCGGCAGAGTGGTTGTCCTTGCCGAGAAAACGAAAGCCCATCTTAGCGCTGCCCAAGACGGTCCGGGAGTGCAGATAGCCCGGACTCGGCCAGTAACCGAGCGACTGCTTCGACTCGTCTGTCAGGTGATCCTTCTGGTCGGAGATCTTGCGCAGATTGGGCAGATCCTTTTCATAGGCATCGAGAATCTCATGAAGGATGTCGGGACGCTCCCGCCCACCGCTGTTGCTCCACCCCGTGGTGGCGACAAGCGCCTCAATCTCGAAAAGATCCGCATGCACCAGAAGCCGGATCGTTGACTCAAAGTCGTCAGGCTCCGCGGTCATGGGTGAAATGTCGGTGAGGACAACGATGCGTGGTTTGAGCGGAGCCGCATCGGAGGTGAGCGGACTCACGATTGAGAGAAACAAGGTGAATATCAGAGAAAAAGCGAGTTTCATAGATTGGGTTCCATTATTTGATGTCGAAGATGATCCTCTGATACCCCACGAGCGGCGGCATGCCATTGTCGGTGACTTCAAGGATGATGTGAACCTGCTTCCCCGGTTCGTTTGACACGATGAAACTGGCGTCTTCCCACGAATCGTTGTTGGCGATGGTGACGGTCTCTGCCGCAGAGTCGGCCTCGGCGTATTGCCACCATCGGCAGGTGAGTGTATTCCCATCGGGGTCGGTGGCGCTCGCTGCGAGCTTCACCGTTTCACCGGCTGTAACGGTTCGATTGATCGCGCCGATTTGTTGAATAACCGGCGCGTGGTTGGCATCCGTGAACTCCTTCACGCACCAGTCGGCCCGCGCCGCGAAATCATTTTGCAGCGCATTAATCCAGCGCCACTGGGGTTCGAGATACGCCGTCAGTTCCACGTCGTTCGGGATTTCCTTTTTCAGCCGGGTGCGTCCCCAGGTCGAGTCTCCGAAATATCGGCCTTCCGGATATCGGTAGCCGGGATCCGCCACCGGATCGAGCCAGGTATTGTCGCGAACTTTCACAAAGCGGCCGCCCCAGCCACCCCGGTCGGGCGACTCAATGTTCCGCAATCCGGTCGGTATCGTGTGCAGGAACGATGGCGAATCGCCTTCGGACCGAAAGTCCCCTTCGTCGAATCCTTTGTCTCCGTTCCCATGTGCCTTATACAGCGCGCAAAGCGGTCCGTGATTTTCGAGGATGTTCGGTTTCATCCACGAGCCAGTCAGATACGCCTGCTTGTCGGCCGGAAGATATTTTTTCCAGTGGTAGAAGATTGCGATGAACTGGTCGGAGAGGATCGTCGGGATAGCATACTTTCCCCAGTGCGGCCGGATGTAGTCTTGGTAGCTATCGTCCTGCTCCCAGATAAAGTAGAAGCGGATCTTCTTTGCGACCGTCACCATTTTTTCCGGATGTTCTTCTTCAATCGTCTTCAAGGCGCGCGCAATCGTATTGGTTCCTCCCCAGGCTTGAATCCAAATGGGCCGGGGGTCCGAGTCGTCGAGAAGCACTTCGACGATCCGTTTCGACCCGGGCGTGACCTCGCCCATTTCGCCCTCCGTCTTCACATTCCCGAGCAGCGTGCGGGCCTGAAGAAACTCGGGAGCCGGATAATTGGCGTCGTGTTGGATCAGGTTCGGATAGACTTTGGCGTACGCCTCCAAATAAGGCTGCGCCCAATCGTCGCCGGCCCATTTGTGCCCCTGCCAATGGTATTGGGAGCTCGACGTGATAATGCCTTCGATATCCCATTCATTGGCATACAGAAGAAAACGCACCAGCGAACACTCGTCATCAATTTCGCCGTCGGTCGTGACCAGCACGCGCGGTTTTTGAGATGGTTCAGCGCTTTGAATTCCAGACGAAAAGAACAAAAAGGCAAAGGATACGATCAGAAGGTTGAATTGGTTCATGAACGTTGAACACAAGGCAGGATTCATTTTGATCGAAGATAGCACTTTGAATCATCGTCATTCCACCTTGTTTCCACTGAGTTCTCCCGGTATTCTAAGATTCCGATCATGCACTCCGTCTACCAGTTTGACCCGGCCCGTGAACCGTTTTCGCCCTACGGATTCAGTTGTCAGAGTTGGAAACCAACGCTCATGGCAAAGCCGGACCGGCACAATGAGATCGAACTCAACTACCTTCCGACCGGCTCTGTCACGTATCTTCTGGGGGGAGAACGAGTCACCGTCGGGCGGGGAAATCTTGCTCTCTTCTGGGCGGCGATTCCTCACCAGATCGTTGAGTGGGAGGGATGTAACGGCTATTTTGTCGCGACCTTGCCGATGAGCTGGTTCCTCAGCGCAGGATGGTCCGACAAATTCTGCCAGTCGATTTTGAAGGGTGCGGTGATCTGCGACGAAGGAAAACACGCCGGGGATGAAACGAGATTCCGACAGTGGGTTTCGGATTTAGACTCGGGAATTGAGACTCGCAAACGGGCTGCATTGCTCGAACTACAGGCCCGTATTCTCCGCATGACCTCGACTTCTCAGGATAACAGGCAGCCAGTGCCGATGGGACGGAATCTTTCCGCTGCCGATCGCCTCGCTTGCTACATCGCCCGCAACTACGCGCAACCACTCACTGCCGCTCAGATTGCCAGCGAGAACAACCTGCATGCAAATTACGCGATGACTCTTTTCCGAAAAACATTCGGAACCACGATGACGGATTTCATCACCCAGCATCGAATCTCCCATGCGCAGCGTTTGCTGCTGACCACAGATGCCGCAGTGATGGACGTTGCGATGGAAGCCGGGTTTGGCAGCCTGAGCCGCTTCAACGAAGCGTTCAAAAAGGCCTGTGGCTGTTCTCCCCGTGACTACCGGAAAGGGCATCTCCTGTCTTGAGACAGAGTACCACTGAGGTCGACGAGAGAACTCGTGCCGCGTCCGACTCGTTATATCATCCAACGGGCCGGTCGACCGGCAAATGGGTGCCTTCGCGTGAACTCTACTCGGCAATCTCGATGACCTTGCCGCGAAACTCACCGTGGATCCCCTGCCCCGGCAGCACCCTGGGAAAGCTCAGGCTTTCCTGCCACTTGTCGTCCATCGCCGCCTCACCGATCAACTCACCGTCCTGGCGGATGGTGAGTTTTTGATCGCCGAAACCAAATTCAAATGTGGTCGGACCCTCTGTCCATTTTGCAACCGAGCTGAGATGCCCCGGCAGGGTGATGCGATAGATCTTTCCATAGGATTTCCACTTGTCCGGAGCGAGCCACAGTGCTCTGTCCGCCTTCCATTCGACGGGCGATTTTGCCGAGGTCGCCACCAACAGATCCGCCCCGAGGGTGACAAGGCTGGTGACGCGCTGCCCCCACAGATTCCCGGGATCGTTGCCCTTGTTTTCGATGTCGTAAGGATGCGTGATCGCAGCGGACAGTTCCGGGTGATCAAACATCCGCTGCTGGAAAACCCAGCGCTTGTTGTCCGGATGAAAACGCCAGAGTTCCCCCCAGGGCCAAACGCCTGTGAAGACTTCGCCGCCGTAGAGGATCGTGGTCTGCGCCTCGCGGGCCCCTGTGGACACCCCGTCGGGAACCGGCGGACTGCCGGGCAGATCGCTCATCTCCGAGCCATCGAACGCAAAAAGCCGCCCCGTCGGATAATGCCCCATCAGCAGGCGATCCCGCTCGATGACACTCGAATACAGCTGATAGCTGGTCCCCAACAAGGGCTCGACGATCATGCGCCACGCATCCTCGTGATAAATGTAAACTCCACCGACATTTGAACCGGTTACGATTTGATCCCCCAGCACTCCCCAGGCAAAGGTCGTCTCGCCGATAATCGGCAGAGTCATCACCGTGGCCCGAGACAGATCGACCTTACCGTCACCGGGTTTCCAGGGACAGGCATAGAGCTTGCTGAAGCCTTCGCTGTCATCCGTCCACGGCTTGTATGGTCCATCAGG
>JAGPCC010000102.1 GCA_018058245.1 Verrucomicrobiales bacterium | reverse complement strand
GTGAGTGGGCGCTGTGTCCTGTGTCGCGATCCGCTTCAAGCGAAACACTGCCGCTCGCGAGAACGGTGATCGCTCCGCTTCGGTCAAATACACCGACTTCATCGCCACCATGTCCAATTTGCGCATAGCTGTGACTGCCTCCGTCGTTGGAAGTGACGAGTGGAGGTACCTCAGTCGATCCGTTTGTGACTCCGTCGTCCGTGCCTCCGCCCGAGCGGACGATCACATTGCCGTTTAGGGTCTGCACAAATACACTACCGGAAGCTGCGCCGGTGGCCCGGAATCCCCCGTGTCCGATCTGGGCCATAGTATGCTCCTGCCGACCTGCGATCACAGAAATATCTCCGCTCGTTGTGGTCACCGATATGGCACCTGACTTGGTTCCTAGCGATCGATCCCCTCCATTGCCGATGATCGCAAAGTTTTGATCACGCCCTCCGCCCTGCACCGTGATCGGACCTGCCGCTCTCACGATAATGGGTGCGGAGAGGGAACCGGTTCTAAGATTCCCCCCGAGACCGATCTGGGCATACCCGTTACGACCATCGCTTCCCGTTGTGCCAGCAACCCCGCCGATCACATCGATCCGCCCAAAGTTCGAAATGACTTCGAGAAAATCTGCGGTGAGGTTCCCGTCGCTGGAATCGCCCCCGTGCCCGACTTGCGCATAGGAATAGTCATTCGTGCCGCCCACTAGACGAATATTGTTTTGCGCGGTGACGCGGATACTCCCGCTGTGGTCTCCGTCCGCATTTCTACCACCGTGACCGATCAGTTTAAACGACAGGTCCCGTCCCCCATCCAGCAGAGTGACTTCATTCCCACTGGTCACCGTAATGTCCCCGCTGTGCGAACCTGTCGCATTGATGCCGCCGTGCCCGACCATCGAGGTGGCATACTCGCCTCCCGACCCACCATTGCCGCCGATGAGACGAACACTGCCTGTTCCTGTCGTAAGAGTGATATTCCCCGTATTATTCCCGACGTTATCATTGATCCCGCCGTGGCCGATCTGGGCGTAACTCTCGCGACTGAGGCCGGCTCGTATTTCAATATCGCCCGTCGTCTGGAGGCTGATCGCTCCGCTGTGAGCCCCGTCACCATCAAAACCGCCGTGTCCGATCTGTCCATAGTTCTGCGCCCGTGAATTCACTGCATCCAGAAGCGTGCCGCCCTGCACCAGAGCTCGACCGGCGATCTGGAGGGTGAGGATCCCGGAACCGTCTCCCCGCGCCGCCGTCCCACCGTGACCGAGTTGCCCGGAAGCATAGCGTCCATCGGCGATAGCCTGTCCCGTCAGCTGAGTGCCGCGCACGAAGAGGTCGCCGCCGTTCACGGTAGTGACGGTGATTTCTCCCGAGAAATCGGCGATTCCGTCATTGAGCGTTCCCGCAGTGGCGCTCCGCCCTCCGTGTCCGATCTGGGCGTAGGCGTCGCCGTTGCCGCCGCCGAGGATGCTCACCGTCCCGCTGTTGATCACAGAAATGTCGCCCGAGAATTTTGTACCCGTGTAACTCCGTCCTCCATGACCGATCTGGCCATAGGCGCGCAGACCGCTCCCACCATTCACGTTTACCGTCCCCGGTGCGCTGAAATTGACCGAAATCGCTCCGCTGATCGCGGCACCGTTCGTGCCGTCCGCCCCGCCGTGACCGATTTGGGCATAGGAGTCGGTCGTGCCGCCCGCCACCGTGAGACCTCCGGCTTTCAGGTAGAGCGCGATGTCACCTGTTATCGTGCCTGCACCATTGGCAAAAAACCCAAGTTGTGAGGCTGCCCCTGCCGTTGCAGTACTGCCGCTCACGGTGAGACCATATCCTGCCACGGTAGTCGCTCCTCCTCGTGAACCAACGCGGACGGAGGAGGTTTGCGCTGCATTGCCGATGAAAACGCTGCCGTCTCCGTTGCCGTATTCGGCCGGAACAAAATTAGCGGCGGTGACGACGGTGGCCGTAGGGGAGACACCCGGCAATCCGGGAGCATTGGCGATGCCATTCCACCCCGCGATAAGGTGTAATCCGCCGGTCCCTTCATTCTGGAGACTCGCGTTTACAAAAATATCGTCGTGCGCCAGCAGCGTTAGTGCATTGGAATTGTTCCATGTCACTGTCGCGCCCTCCGCAACGGTGATGTCACCTTCTTCCGCATTGTTTATGTCGGTCGCGATGATTATATTGTTGGATCCTAGCAAACCAGTCAGCGTAGTGCTGCCGATCGAATTAACGGTGCTCGCGTCATTTCCAGGTGTGATCGTGAAATTCGTGGGATCGAGCAGGAGAGTGCCCGTCCGCCCTCCTCCGGACGAGAGGGTCGAGACGATCCCATCGAAGAGGAGTGAATTTTTCCCTGACACTTCTACAAAACCACCGTCTCCCGAACCGGACGCCTCACTGCGAATTTCTCCGCGGAACTCGGTGCGTTGATCCGCCCAGACCACGACCCGACCTGCTTCACCGTCACCAGTTCCATCCGCGATGATGAGACCACCCTCTTCGACCGTTGTCGTCGCTGCGTTCGTGATCGTGCTGTCCTGGCCCTGAAAACCGCCTCCGAGAGAGACTTGCCCCCCTTCCGAACCACTCACATCGATCCGCGCTCCCGATCCCACTTCGACCGTGCTTCCTTCAACGATCACCGAACCTCCTGCATTCTCACTGCCACTGGCATCGAGAGTTCCACCGACCGAAGCGAGGTCCGTTGCGGAGATCCGAATTTCGCCACCGCTGCCATCTTCATGCGATGCCCGGATTTGTCCATCGACCTTGGCAAAAGCCGCGTTGATGAGGACACCTGCCGCCCGTGCCGGATCCGCGCTCACGGCCCGCAAGACTCCCGAATTCGAGATTTTACCGCCGGGAGCATCGAGAAAAATACGGCCACCCCGATTTTCGATTCCAGTAGCTCGGATCGTTCCTTTGTTGTTGATCGCGAGAGCATAGAGATTGCCATGCGCCTTCAGTTCGACGCTAGCGCCTTCAATCGTGCCGTCGTTAAAAATGCCCGTTCCACTGACGCCCGCACCGGTTGCCCTTACAAAAACTCGCTCGCCCGCCGCGTTCGCTTCGGCGGTGAGGAGCACTTCGCCTCCGGCAGCAATTCCGACGGTGCCACTTGGCGCTGATACGGTCCCGCTGTTGCTCACGCTTCGCCCGATCAGGAACACGTCTCCCCCGATTGCATTAATCCGGCCCAAGTTGGTGACCCCGGCTTGCGACGCCCCCTTCATCAGCATATCACCGCCGGCGAGGAACTCCCCATTGGCCACATCGAGCGTCGAGAGAACAAGACCATGTACATCGATGGTGCCGGCGGCCCCGATCAGGATACCGTTTGGATTCACGACAAAAACATTTCCGTTGCCGCTAAGGGCACCATGGATCGCGCTGGGATTGCCCCCAGTGACGCGGTTGAGCACCGCCGCGTTCCCGCCGGACTGCACAAATCGGGTCATCTCGCCCGCATCGATCGAGAAATCACCCCAGTTGATGATCGCGTTGATCGAGTTTTGAGTGATCTGAAGATTACCGCTCGCGCCGTCACCGATTCGGACGTCACCATGCACGACGGTTCCTCCGCTTGGGTTCGCGGCAACCGGCCCACTCCACATTGCGAGGCCGGGAAACAGACTCAGTAGAATAAAAAAGCGCAGAGGAGTATGACGACGAAGTTCATCAACAACGCCGGTTTGGCCGGGTTTTTTTGAACGCATAAGAGGATTTAAGGAAGAGGGTTGGAAGTGGGGAAGAGAGGAACCCCAACTTTACCAAGGCGGACATCCCGGCCTCTGTCCAGTTGATTTCAACCGCGTCGAGGTACTTAAAGAGGCCAGAAAAGTCCTGTCACACCACCGATGCCACGTTTTTTCTGGGGTAGGGAGATTTCTGTGGCTGGGGAATTTCCGTTTGCCATTCTTCCTCTCAGGGCCGGAAAAGTCTCACGAAATCACCGTTTTTAGGTCCGTAAAGGCCTGCCCGCACGGCTCACGGTTTTTTCAGGAGATCGAGTACCACAGCCGTCATTGCCTGAACCCCAGTGCGAATGGACGGTTCGGGAACAGGCTTGTAAAACGGAGAATGCAACGAGGGCAGGATGGTTCCACTGGCTTTCGCCTCTGCCACTTCCTCTGGAGCTTGGGTTCCCAAGCGGAACATACAGAGCGGCACCTTTTCCTTTGTGATCCCGAACTCGGCAAAATCTTCTCCCCCCATCGTGGGATTGATGGAGACGATGTTTTCGGCTCCGACCGCAGTCTCGAGGCTGCTTCGCACCTGTTTGACCAATTCGGGTGTGTTGTAAAGCGACGGAGTGCTCTCGTCCGTAACGATCACTTCGGGCATCTTGTCGTCCGGCATTCCGGCGGCTTCGGCGAGGTTTTTTGTGATGCGCTCGATCGATGCGACGAGATGCGCGCGCGTTTCGGCGAGGTAGGAGCGGAGCGTGACCTGCAAGCGGACTTCATCCGGGATGATATTCGCCTTGGTGCCACCGTGAATACTGCCCACCGTGACGACCGCTGGGTCGCCGGGTTTGACTTCGCGGCTCACGATGGTTTGCAGCGCCACTACGATCTGTGACGCGAGGAGAATGGGATCTTTCCCTGTCTGGGGTTGTGAACCGTGAGCACCGACCCCACGGACGAGGATCTCGAGCGTGTCCACGTTCGCCATCGCGTACCCGTCCCGGATCCCGATGACACCGTGGGGGAGGTCGGACTGACAGTGCAACGCGATTGCCTTGTCCGGCCGGGGGAAGCGCGAATACAATCCTGCTCGCAGCATCGCACGGGCACCGAGGATGCGCTCCTCGGCGGGTTGGCCTATCATCACAACCGTCCCACTCCACTGATCACGCAACTGACCCAGGGCACGTGCGGTGCCGACGAAACAGGCCATGTGAATGTCATGTCCGCAGGCATGCATCACGGGGACATCACGACCGAGATCATCTTTGACGGTTTTTGTGCTCGCGTAGGGCAGGCCCGTTTGTTCTTTGACTGGCAGGGCGTCGAGATCGGTGCGCACGAGGATTACGGGACCTTCACCATTCTTTAATACCCCGACAATGCCGTGGCCGCCCACGTTTTCCGTGACTTCGAGACCCGCCTCGCGGAGTTCCTTTGCGAGGATCGCGGCGGTCCGCTCCTCATGCAGCGACAGTTCAGGGTTGGTGTGCAGGTCCTTATAAAGCTCGACAAGAGAAGGTAATTCCGTAGCGACGATGGCTGGAACATCCTTGGCCAGGGTAGGTGATGCGAGAGCAAACAGGGTAGGGAGGAGGAGGAGAGAGTGTTTCATGGACGTCTTTTCCCGGTCGATATTTCGTTTGGGGTGGGAGTCGGACAGAATCATATTGGAGGGAATTTTGCCGAAAATACCATCCATGGTCAATCATTTCGGGATTCAACAAGGGACCGATCAGATAGGAATTTCCTACAGGATATCACGGACCCGCAGAGACGAAAGAACGTGTCAGAGATCGCGAGATCGTTAGGTGAATCACGGTTTTTTCAGGGGGCCGGAGCTTGGACCGTGAGATGCACGATGGCCTCGAGGACGCGAGCCTGCTGCTCTGCTGTCATCGTGAGAAATCGGTCTCGTTTGTTCCTTTTTCCCTCTTTTCCCGGTGGTCGGAAACGCGTAAATCCATCGTCATCGACCGATACTTTCCCCCCTTGGGAAAGCCCGAAATATCCTCGGTCTGGATAGACGGCATAGAGCACACTGCTCTCATCCCAGCAGGGCCTGTCATGGTCAGGACCGCTATGGAGCAGGTAGGCCTCCTTTACGAGATGATGGGGCAGGTAATTCAAATCCTCGATGATGCTTTTTCGGGGGAAGGGAAGGGAGGCACCGATCTCGAATCCACTCCAGACAATCGGAACTTCCGACGGCCATTGGTTCGCAAGCGTTTGCATGTACGGAATGCCGTTGATCACATTCGCCTCGAGATGGGCGTTTGTTCCGTTTGTGAAGGCAAAGGCTCCGGCCATGAGGGAGAGCAGTTTCACCTTCGTCCGGATCAGGGCGGGGCCGTCGAGGGGGGAGTGGACGTCACCCTTTGACTTCAATAGATTTGCCATGTTCGAAGCGATTCCGACGCTGATGATCGAAACGCTTCCATCGGGGGCTTTGGCGAGAAGTTCGCGGAGAAGATCGACCGCCTCCCGAGCGTCGTCGTTATTCTGGAGATCGTGCGGATAGTGAGGGGATTCGGCGAGGGCGAGATATTTGCTTTCCCGCTGCTGGGCGTTCGCATCCCTTGTCACTCCGACCGGGAGATCGGGGCGATGATGAAACGTATTCTGGGCATCGACGAAACTGGCCGTGAGTGGATTGTTTTTTGAGACCGTCACTCCGAGCAGAGTACACGCTCCACGGTCGGCGAGGGAATGGCACATCGAGAGCGCGAGAACATCGTCGACATCGCCGGTGATATCAGTGTCGAAAATAATCCGGACCGGTTCTGCGTGGAGCAAAAAGAGCGGGAAAAAAGAGAGGAACAGGAGGAAGCGTTTCATTGTGAGGAAAGCATGGCCCGGAATCGGGCGCTTGGAAGAGCAAACCCTTGCCGGAGTGAGGATTTGCTCTTATAATTACCATAATATGAAGCAGATTCTTTTTCTTACCTGCCTTTTTGTGATGGTATGGGTGGTTACTTCTCCCTTCCGTGCGATTCATCATGGGCCCGGAGCTCTTGCGTCTGGCGATCCGGTGCAGAGTAAGTCGGCGACAGGGGTGCCCATTCGCCTGGAGGGCTGGACCCTCGAGCCGTTGGCGACCTATTCCGTTCAGGCTCGCGTTCTAGGAGTGAAAAAATACGGTTCGGATTTTACGGCGGAGATTGCGCCCTATGACCTCCTCCTTGGTTGGGGACCGATGTCAGATTCCGCGAATCTCGATCATATGACCTTTCGGCAGAGTGGTAGGTTCGGTTTTTGGCAGACAGCCAGTGAACCACCGATCCCGCAGCGGGAGATCGATCGACACATTGCGAACACCCACCTCATCCCAGCCAACGCTGGGGTTCGGAAGCGTATCGATGGTTTGCGAGTCGGATCCATAATTCACCTCCGTGGGAAACTCGTCGAAGCCCGACCGGCCGGGGGCGGTCCTCCCTGGCGGAGTTCGCTCACCCGAAACGATAGGGGAGACGGTGCCTGCGAGATCCTCTACGTGGAGTCACTGATCGGCGGGTGACGATGAGCGTGCCCTTCGCTAGGAGCGGAGAAATGGACACTGACCAGTCGGATACCGATTCCGGGATCCCTGATTTTTGTGAAATATTCTTCGACAGGAGCTTAGGAAATTCGATACCATATTTACGAAGGCAATATCGCCTTTGTAACCAAACTCCTGAAAAATCCTATGACTGAACTTACTCCCATTCTCGCCGCGACACTTCCTGTCTATGTCGGTCATGTTGTCGCATTGGTTGCCGGGATCTTGATCCTGGTCCGCCCGGCTCTCCTGGCGAAAATCGTTGCCATCTATCTGATCGTCGTCGGTATCTTAGGCCTCCTCGGATAATTTTGGGATGTGACCACGGCATCGATTCGTTTGGAGAGTTTTGTATTTCAAGGTTCTCTGGGCGGATCACTGTGGTTTTCATGTTGAGAGGAAGGGGACTCTCGCTTCTGAAAACCAAAGTTTTGCTCACTCGACGTAAGGCGTTTCGGTTGTGTTCGTCTGAAAGGGGAAACCAATCCCCTCTATGAAAGTAACTGAACTCACTTCCGAAAACTTTGACTCTACCCTCGCTGGAACGGACCTTCCTGTTCTCGTAGATTTCCATGCAGAATGGTGCGGCCCCTGTAAAATGCTCGGCCCGATCGTGGAGCAGATTGCCGAATCCAAAGCGGGCGAAGTGGTCGTGGCGAAGGTGGATATCGACGCAGCCCGAGACATCGCGATGCGGTACAAGATCACATCCATTCCGACCTTGATCGTCTTCAAAGGTGGTGTTCCGGTCGAGAGCACCAGGGGAGTCCAGACCAAAGCTGCCCTTGAAGCCATGATCGGACGGGCGACGGCAGCGGAGACCGCAGCGGAGACCGCAGCGGAGACCGCAGCGAGTTGATCTGCCAACCCGCTCCCTTTGCAAGATCCGGGTTGGAATCGCCCGCTCCGGATTTTACCCAAACGGGCCGGGTGCGGCTACGTGATACCGTCACCGGAAGGCTGCTGAAAATCGCTTTCTCTGTGCGAACGTCCCGAAGGGAGCGCTGCCTCGGCTTGGGCCAGGAAGCGAAACCCATTTTACGATTTTCCACCGAAACGAATTCCTTATGATTCGCAATCCTTCCATTTTATTCTCCGGTATCTTCCTGATGTCGCTCTCGCTTCCTTCGCCGACGCGAGCGGATGAGGCTGCCTACCAGGCGATCGAGCCGATTCTGGTGAGTCATTGTTATGATTGCCATGGCGATGGCATGGACAAAGGAGATTTCACTCTGGATGACTTCGAGAGTGTTTCGGAGCACCTCAAGGACTTTGATGTGTGGTTCGAGATCTGGAAAAATGTCCGAAGCAACCTCATGCCCCCGGCTGACAAACCGCAGTTGAAGTCCGAGGAAAAAGCGAAGGTGCTCGCCTTCATTGAAAGTGCGGTATTTAAAATCGATCCCAACAATCCTGACCCCGGGCGCGTTACGATCCGTCGTCTCAATCGCGAAGAATATCGTAATTCGATCAAGGATCTGCTCAAAATCGACTTCGAAATCGAGAACATTCTTCCGGCAGATGATACTGGATATGGTTTCGATACGATCGGAGATGTCCTCAGTATCTCCCCGCTTTTGATGGAGAAGTACTTGGAGGCTGCGCACCTCATCGTCGAGAAGGCGGTCCCTCTCGGTGGTCCCGAGATCGTGGAATGGTGGTTTGACATCAAAAAATTTCGTGATGTGCGTAGCAAAGACTGGTCGGTCGATTGGATTCCCTTTGACTCGCCTCGGAAACTGGAGTCGAAGCAATGGGTTGCGCACGATGGGGAATATGAAATTGCGGTGGATTTCGCGATCAAGGGCTCCAGCGAGGCTACCTCTCAAACCGCAAATCTGAGTTTGGGGGTGGATGAAAAGAGTCTCACGCAGCGAAAGGTGGGCTGGGATAACTCGAAAAAAATCACCCTAAAAACGAAAGCGACCCTCAAAAAAGGGGACTCGCAGAATTTCTGGATCTCCACTGAAATCGGAGATCCCCCCCAGAAGGACGAGAAAAAACTCGCGATCGACGTGGAAAATATTCGGATTCGGGGTCCTCTCGACGGAAGTCAAAAGGACTACCCGTGGAGTGTCAGGCACCTTTTTTCAGAAGGTCCGCCTCCAGCCGATGAGAAACTGCGTGACCAGTATCGGGAAACGATCTTGAGACGTTTCGCGACTTCCGCCTTTCGTCGTCCGGTAGAGGACGCGACCGTCGCCCGACTCGTGGCCTTGGCCCGGCAGGTCACCCTGCAACCAGGGTATGGATTTGAAGAGGGGATCGCCGAGGGGCTCACGGCCATCCTCGTGAGTCCGAAGTTCCTGATGCGGGCGGAAGTACAGCCCGAGCCAAACAATCCGGGCAAGATCGTCCCGATTGATGAGTATGCCCTTGCCTCGAGGCTGTCGTATTTTTTCTGGAGTTCGATACCGGATGAGGAATTGCTCCGCCTCGCCGGGGAAGGCAAACTACGGGAAAATCTCCGTCCCCAGGTCGACCGTCTGTTGAAGGATGAAAAGTCGAAGCGATTTGTAACCAATTTTGTTGGGCAGTGGCTCGAGGCGAGGGATGTCGAAACGATGAGTTTTGATGAAAGGCGACTGCTCGGAGAAAAGGACCTCGGGACAGCCCGAAAGATTTTTGGCGGTCGGTTGCGACAGTCAATGCGATTCGAAAGCGAGGAGTTTTTCGGATACGTTCTCCGCGAGAATCGGCCCGCGACCGAACTGCTCACGGCAAATTATACGTTTCTGAATGAGCCTCTCGCGGAGTGGTACGGAATCGACGGAATTAAGGGGACGAATATGAGAAAAGTCGACCTGCCGGCAGATTCCAAGCGGGGTGGGCTTCTGAGCCAGGGAACTTTCCAACTTGTCACTTCAAATCCGACGAGGACCTCACCGGTGAAACGCGGACTCTTTGTCCTCGAAAACTTCCTCGCTACGCCGGCCCCGCCGGCGGCCCCCGATATTCCTCCACTGGAAGCGTCGGCCAAAGGCAAAAACAGCAATTTGACGCTTCGTGAAGTGATGAAGATCCACGCCGAGCAGAAGTTGTGTGCTTCCTGTCATGCGAGGATGGACCCGATTGGTCTTGCTCTGGAAAACTACACCGCCCTAGGCGTCTGGCGTGAGGAGGAAAAAGGGCAGAAGATCGATACGGCTGGTCAACTCATGACCGGTGAAAAATTTGAGAATGCGAAAGAGTTGAGCCTCATCCTCGCGACCGCGAGGAAGGACGATTTTTATCGGGCGATCACGGAAAAAATGATGACCTATGCGATTGGTCGGGGGATCGAGTATTTTGATTCTCCAACGATCAATCGCATCATCACCAATGCGGACAAGTCGGGGGGAACACTCCTACAGATCGTTTATGGAATCGTTGAAAGTGCCCCCTTCCAGAAGCGGCGGGGAGACGGTCGCCTCCTCGCCGGTCCTGCGCAGTGATCACTGCCACCGTTATTCGGTCGGTTCGATCTTCGCGACAGGCTGGCCCTGCGGGTGCGTGTTTGGACACCTCGACGATTCCGTAGATGAGGGAACGCTCGCCGGCTCCGAGGTTTCCGCATTTTTAGACTGCTCCAGAGAGACAGAAAAGGAGGTAGATTAGAAATCGTTGCATGGAGATATTTTCATGTAATTTGCTGTATTTATAAAAATTATATCAAGGCAGGTGAAACAATTCTTGCGGGTTGGCCGGGACGTTCCATCTTGGAGGATCATGAGTGACGTTCCCCAACCCAATAAGTCAGCGGTTTTTACCATCGCCTCGATCCTCTCGATTCTAGCGGCCATCGGGAGTTTTATGACAGGTGCCTTTCTTGGGATGATTTTGGCGATTGTGGCGATCTTCTTTGGGGTGGTCGGCGTTGTGATGTCGGCCGCAAAATCACGTCGAGGCGGATTTCTGAGCACTCTTGCGATCATCTTTGGGGTCATCGGGATCGTTGCGGCAGTGATCAAGGCGATTCTCTGGATCTTTTGATTCACTGAGCCAACAGGGTTGATTCGCGGACCCAACCGGGTTCGCTGAATCAGGTCGGTTTGCCCGGCTCAAAATGCACCTTCTCCCGCCGCGAATGTGGATACCGCCCATGTCTTTGGCGTTCTTCTGGGCGGGATTGTTCGTCTGTGCGGATGCCTTTGCACTGGATAAGGTCTCCTTGAAAACCGGCCCCCACCGGGACGTAGAGATCAAAGCCGTCTCGGATGGGATTTCCGAAATCACCGTTTCCGGACCGAGTCCCCATTTCTGGACGGTACCGGTACCGGCAACGTTTGACCCGGAAAGGCACTCCGTCATTGCCTTCGAGTATTTTTCGCCGACCGGGGTGGAGTCGTTCTCCGTGCGGTACCGACAGACCGATGGTTCGATGACTCTGGGGGGCTCTGCGGGGATTCCCCTCGCCGAGACCTGGCAGCCATTCTCAATCGATCTATCGGCGGGAACTCCGAAACCTCCGGCGGAAGACCCGCAACTGCGCTTTCATTTTGCTCTGAGTGGTCGCCCTGCTACCGCGCTTTGCATCCGGGGGCTGCAAATCCGCGAACCGAATCCTGCTGAAATCGCGGCGGCCGGGCAGCGGGAAGCGGCCCGGGCGCGGCGGGAGACCGATGCAGCGGCCCTTCTCCACTATCTCCGCAAAGACTATCCAGACAAGATTTCGGAGGTCGTCGTAGGGGCCGAAACGATCCAGGTGAAGGGGAGGGCTTCGTCGTCGTTGGTGTTGCGGGATATTCCTCCTCAACAGGCCTCGCATCGGCGCTCCACGCTGCCACCTGTCGTCTCGGGATTGGTGGGCGAATTCGATCTCACTCTCCCGCGATTTTCGGAAAACATCGGGCAGGACCGTGCACTATCTCGCTGGCGTTTGGACGGACCCGAGGGCGAAATTCGTTCGCACTGCCGATGGGCCGATGGGGTCGAGGCAGGGATCGCGGTTGATCTACCCAAACTTCGGGCACCCCACCAGAAAGGAATCGCAGGACTGCCGGCGATCGGAGATCAAGGACACGAAATTTTCGAACTCGGAGTTTGTCATGCGACCGTGAATTTCCTCGTCTCATCGCTCGTTTCTTTGACCAAAAAACCGGGTTTCGAACCGTTCCGTTTTGAAGGGGAAAATTGGTTTCTGAATTCCCGTTATCTCGCGCAAACCCGGACGACGGTGGAGCACCTGGTGGAAAGAGACATCATCGTGAGCTGCATCCTTCTTGTGGGGAATCATGCCGGAGGAGCGATGACTCACCCGGAAGCGGAGCCGCGCGGTGTGTATTCGATTCCGAACCTCGCCACACCCGAAGGGGCGAATCATTATCGTGCTGCGTTTTTTTTGCTCGCGGATCGATTCTCCCGACCGGAAGCCCGGATCAGCAACTGGATCATTCACAATGAAGTCGATCAGGCCGGAGTCTGGACGAACATGGGGGATCAGCCGCTCGCCCGATATCTGGAGACCTACATGCGATCCGCTCGTCTGGTCTATCATACCGCGAGACTGCGTGATCCGAATGCCAGAGTTTTTATTTCCCTCACTCATCACTGGAGCAAAACCAGCTCCGGGCAGGGGACTTATCAAGTGCGTGAAATGCTCGATCTTTTCGCTGAAATGGCCCGTGCTGAGGGCGACTTCGAGTGGGGTGTCGCGTACCACCCTTATCCGCGGGATCTCCGGAATCCTGATACCTGGAACGATGCCGATGTAAGCGGGGACTTCGATACCCCGTACATCACTCCCAAGAATTTGGAGGTGCTGCCCGCCTATCTCGCGCAAGAGCGCTTTCTCTATCAAGGGAAAATCGCGCGAACGATTCTGTTTTCAGAGCAGGGTTTTAACACCCCGACTTTGAGCATTGCGGATCAAAAACGACAGATCGCTGGTTTGGTCTACACCTTTCGGAAATTGAGAACGATGCCCACCGTTGAGGCCTACCATTTGCATCGCTATCAGGATATGCCAGTGCAGGAGGGGGGGCTCCGCCTCGGAATCATTGACGAAAACGGCAACCATAAGCTCGGATGGGACGCCTACACGGCAATCGGAACGGAGCGGGAGAAAGAGTTCGATGCTCTCACCGATGAACTCACTACGCAACAGGCGCCGGAGCTTTCGCCTGTGTCTTCACCGAAGTGAGTCAATCCGGATCGTGCGATCAGCTCTTGAACTGAGCGACCAGCGCGGTCATCGTTTCTTTGGCGTCGCCGTAGATCATACGGGTATTGTCTCGGAAAAAGAGACTGTTCTCCAGGCCTGAAAAGCCCGCGCCCTTGCCCCGCTTGAGCGCGAAGACGGTGCGTGCCTTGTAAGCATTGATGATGGGCATGCCGTAAATGGGACTCCCCTCATCTTCGGCGGCAGCCGGGTTCACGACGTCATTTGCGCCGATGATGATAGCAACGTCGACACTTTCGATGATGGCATTGATGTCATCCATTTCGCAAAGTTGCTCGTAGGGCACGTCGGCTTCGGCGAGGAGGACGTTCATGTGACCGGGCATTCGGCCTGCAACCGGGTGGATCGCATAGCGGACTTCCGCTCCGTTGTTTTCGAGAAGAGCGCCGAGTTCCTTTACGGCATGTTGTGCCTGCGCTACGGCCATGCCGTACCCGGGGACAAAGACGACCGATTGAGCCGCTTCGAGAATGTAAAAGGCATCCTGCGTTGAGATCGCCTTCATCTCTCCTTCGACCGCAGCGGACTTGCCGCTTCCGGCTCCGAAGCTGCCGAAGAGCACGTTCCCGAGGGTGCGGTTCATCGCTTTGCACATGATTACCGTGAGGATGATCCCCGAGGCCCCGACAAGACAGCCTGCCACGATCAGGACATTGTTGAAGATCACAAACCCTGCCGCCGAGGCCGCGATACCCGAGAAGCTATTGAGGAACGAAATGACAACTGGCATGTCGCCGCCCCCGATTGGGATGACTGCGAGGATGCCGAGGGCGAGGGAGAGGAAAATGATGACGTAGAGCGCCCAGACGGCATGGGTGGCGACAAAAAAACCGCCGACGACGATGATCGCGAGAAAGACGACTGCATTGATTGCTTTTTGCCCCGAAAACGTCAGCGCAGAACCGCTCATTTTCCCGGAGAGCTTCAAATAGGCGACGAGACTACCGGTAAAGGTGATGCCTCCGACGAGGATCGCAAAAATCACCGCAAAGGCCGTGAAGAGCGGATAGTCGGAACTGCCAAAATCCTGTTCCCGTGCAAATTCGGCCCATCCTACGAGGAGTGACCCGAGACCACCAAAGCCGTTGAGAAGAGCGACAAGCTCCGGCATACCGGTCATCTGGACCCGTTTTGCCCAGATCACCCCGATGGCGGAGCCAATGAGCAGACCGGCCCCGATCCACGTGTAGTCGAGACCGCTATCGAGCAGCGTGACTACGACGGCGAGGAGCATCCCCACCGAGGAAATGAGGTTGCCTTTTCGGGCGGTGACGGCGGAACCGAGCATTTTGATGCCCAGAATGAACAGCACCGAAGCGACGATATAGGAGAGATTGATGAGGAATTCCATGAAAATAGAGGATTCGAAGTGGGTAGTAGCTCCCTACTTCCCTTTCTTATGAAACATCGCGAGCATGCGATCCGTGACCATGTAACCGCCGACGACGTTGATCGTAGCGAGGATGAGGGCGAAAAAACCGAGCCACATACCGAGTTCACCGCCGCTCGATCGGATCGCCAGGATCGCTCCCACCATGGTGATGCCGGAAATCGCGTTGGACCCAGACATCAGCGGAGTGTGCAACTGGCTCGGGACTTTCTGGATCAGTTCGAAGCCGAGAAAGACGGCCATGACAAAAACGAAGATGAGGAGAATGAGTTCCATGGAGAGACCTTGGGAGCGTGTAGTAGTTTTGCTGGTTAGCTTTTGAATCGTTCGTGGACGACGGCACCGCCGTGAGTGATGAGGCAACCCTTCTGGATCTCGTCGGCGGGATTGATTTGGAAGACATTCGCCTCTTTGTCCCAGAAATGTTCGATCATGTTCGCAAAGTTCGCGGCGAGCACTTGGGAGGCGTGTTTCGAAACCTGTCCCTCGAAATTGGCGAGGCCGATGAGTTTTACACCATTTTCGGTCACGACTTCTTCTCCGGGAACGATGCCCTCTACGTTGCCGCCGGTCTCTGCCGCGAGATCGACGATGACACTACCGTTCTGCATGGAATCGACCACGTCTTTCTTGATGAGGATGGGCGGCTTGCGGCCAAATACCTTGGCGGTCGTGATCACGACATCGCTTTGCGCACACACTTTCGCCTGCGCCTGGATCTGTTTTTCGAGCTGCTCGGGAGTGAGTTCCCTCGCATATCCCTGATCGGTTCCGGCGGTGTCACCGAGATCAATGCGGAGTGCTTTTGCACCGAG
>JAGPCC010000101.1:6368-15583 GCA_018058245.1 Verrucomicrobiales bacterium | reverse complement strand
CACTCAGTTCATACCAGGGTATCCCGGGAATCGGCTTCCCTGACAGACATCCAAGAACTCCTTCCTTCGGAACCCCTGACAGAGGTACTGGATCGGAAGCCTTGATCCCCGGCAGATCATGACAGGCGCTGCAATTCTGCTTCGTAATGAGATCCTTCCCCTGCTTGATCTTTGCTGCGTCCGCTTTTGGCCAGGGGGACACACTCGGCAACTCCCGCGGATCCGAGCCCTGATAATCCAGAAGATGTGCCGCGATATCGAGCGCCTCCTGTCGATCCAGGGGCAAATGAGGCATTCTTCCATCTGTCCGGTATTTGGAGGGATCTGTCAGGAAATAACTCAGCGCGACAAAGCTGGTCTTCTTTTTCAAATCCGGATGGGAAATGGCAAGTTCGGAAACCGTGACACTTCCTCCGCCATGAGGGGAATGAAAGTCCGGGGTCGGAGCATGACAAGCCACACAGCCCTTTTCATGATACAGCGAACTGCCCCGCTCCGCGTTCGCATGGCGATCCGCCGCAAACTTCACTTTGTTGCCGAGAGTTCCGAGATAGCTGATCACAGCATCCACCTCGGCAGGACTGAGTCCATGCGCCATCGCGGGCATCGTTGAGCCCTTGCGACCGGACTGCGGATCCTGGAGAAACGCGGTGATCCATTCCCGATCGACCCGCTGCGCGAGATCCATCAGACTCGGCCCTTTTCTCGGAATCACGACGGTCGATCCTCCGTGACAATTGGCACATCCGAGTTCCGAAAACAAAAGCGCCCCTCCCTCGACGGTCGGCGAGTCTGCATGAAACCGCTCGTATCCGACTACAAACGGCTTCCCCGAGACAAGACCAGTCCACGCAAAAAAACTGAAAAACGCGAAGATCCAACAGGGTTGATTCAGAGACAAAAGAGGGTTCGATCGCAAGGATTTCATCCTTTGGTGAGGCACTGGTCGAGATAGGTGCGGGATTCACTGATCACTGTAGTGATTTCCGCTGCGCTGGGCAGAATCGGTAACCCCCGCGGTGTCGGGTGCATGAAAATCTCTGCCAACCCGGAAAATTGAATCTCCTTCATCGCCTGCAGAATCGGGACGTAGTCGAGCGACCCTCTTCCGGGCAATTGCTTCAGTTCCTCCTCTTTCGGCATCGTCGTTTTGGTTGAAGGATGGTGTTCCTGAAAATAAATAAACGGCATCTGTCCGTTGCCAATCTCCCGGATCAGAGTGGGGATGAGGTCAACGTGCTCAGACAAATGGTGGGGGGCAAACGCGATTCCGACGTTTTTGGAAGGATTCAGTTCCGCAAAGTAACGAATCGAATCGGGATGCGAGAGCATCGCGTTCGCGTGATTTTCGATCGCCATGGTCACACCGAGTTCTTCGGCGAGTTCGTAGTGGGGTTTCAGTTTTTCGAAAAAGGCCTGTACCTGCTTTTTCGCCTCTGCTCCCTTCGGGTCTTTTTCTCCCATGTTGCCACTCCCGGAGACGGTCATGCTGCCTCCATTCTTCTTCACCCAGCGCATTTCGTCGTCCTGCTGAAAGGCACCGAGGGGATAACAGGTCGAGACGCTCAGACCGACGTCGTGCTTTCTCAGGAGTTCCTGGAAGGCGTCGTCACCCATTTCCTCGATCTGCTCCCGCTGGGTCGCATGGATTTTCCGCCAGATATCCACGCTCTCACAACCCGCTTTTTTAACCTCTGCCAGGACCGTATCTACGCTCATGTCCCCATAGAGGGCCGAAGCCAGGACATATCGCGGGGTGAAATCTGCAGCTGCCGCATTCCGGAGGAATCCGGGGACGAGCGCGGCCGAGGCGATGAGTTTACAGGCGTTTCTACGTTGCATAATCGATGAGGAGTTCGAGTTGGGAAGGAGTGTGTTCGCTCAGGATGCCGCAGCAGCCTCCAGCATTTTGATCCAGGGGCCCACATAATGGCCGTTGTCATGGAAGGTGCGACCGGAAACGAGGTTCCCATCGATCACGCAAGGTTCATTGACGTAAATGCCACCGCAGACCTCCAGATCGAATTTGCACTTTGCAACCGTCGCCATGCGCCGCCCTTTGACACGATCGGCACGAGCCGGGATTTCCACTCCGTGACAGACACTGGCGATCGGCTTGTTGTTGTCGAAGAACCACTGCGTCATGCGAATGAGGTCCTCATCCTCACGGATGTACTCCGGAGCACGCCCCCCGGAAAAAAGAATCCCGAGATATTCCTCTGGATTTACTTCCGAAAAAGCGAGATCGGCCTTCAACTGATAGCCCTCCCACTCCCGTGTGATCGTCCACCCGGGCCGAACTTCGTGCATCACCATCTGATAGAGTCGTTTTTCCGGCGCGATCACGACAGGTTGGATCTTGGCCTCCTGGAGGCGGTAGAACGGATAGAGAGTATCGACGGTCTCTGTTGCGTCGCCGATCACGATCAAAGCTTTCCCAATGTATTCAGACATGATCCGAGGATAGCGGATTTGACAGGGATGTCTCTACAGTTATGGTTCAGAATACCTCAGGTTTTTCGTCATTCTGAAAACACTCCCGGACAATCCCGTGAAGCGAGTCGCGATTCTGGTCGAAACCACTCGTAGCTACACTCGCGACCTGCTCGCCGGAGTGAGTCGTTATCTGAAACAATACGGAAGCTGGTCAACCTTCCTGGAACTTCGGGCTTTCGAATCATCTCCCCCTCCCTGGCTACGAAACTGGGACGGGGACGGTATTCTAACAAGGACCCACAGCCCCGAGATGGCCAAAGCGATCGCCGCCGTCGGGGTTCCCACAATCGAACTTCGCTCGACGAACTACAATCGCGGAATGCCCTTTGCGGGGATGGACAATGCCATCATCGGTCAGATGGTGGCGGAGCATTTTTTGGATCGTGGGTATCGCCGTTTTGCCGTCTATGCCCTCGATACGGAATCCTTTTTTCGGGAACGAGTCAGAAATTTCGTCACCCGAGTGGAGCAGGCCGGGAAGAATTGTACGCTCCTCTTGGCCCGCAGTGAAGCGAGTCCCCAGGACTGGGAGTCGCATCAGGCGGAACTGATGAACTGGCTCATTTCTCTCGAAAAACCGGTCGGAATTTTCGGCGCGAATGACCAACTGGCGGTTCGCCTCCTCGATGCCTGTCGGCGGGCCGCCATCCCCGTCCCGGATCAGGTCGCGGTGGTCGGTTGCGAAAATGAGGAAACTCTCTGCGAATTTGCCTCCCCCACCCTAACGAGCGTAAAATTTGACGGGCTCACCGTAGGCTACCGGGCTGCTGAAATGCTCGATCAACTCATGCGCGGAGAGGAAGTCGATCGATCCCCTGTATTGATTCCGCCAAAGGGAATCGAGGTCAGAGCCTCCTCAGACGAGTTTGTGATCGAGGATCCTGTCGTTCTCCGAGCAGTTCACCTCATCCGCGAGCGTGCCTTCACGGGAATTTCCGTGGGCGAGATTTGTCGCCTCGTCGGAGTCTCCCGAAGCACGCTCGAACGTCGCATGAAATCGAATCTGCAACGAGGCACCAAAGAAGAACTGCTGCAAGTGCAGTTCCGCGAAGTGAACCGTCTCCTGCAAAACTCGGATCTCACGATCGAGGTGATCGCAGAAGAAACGGGATTTACCCACCCTCACTATCTCCAAACAACCTACCGGGAACGATTCGGGATGACTCCCGGCGCCTACCGGAATCAAAGTCGGAGCAGAATCAGTACGAGAAGTGGGAGCTAAGCCACCAGTGCCTTGACTGGCTTTACCATTTCCACTCCGGTGAGCCTGCCGTCGAGGCCTTGGTGTTTGTAGGTGAGGCGCAGGTGGTCGAAACCAAGCAACTGCATCACGGTGGCATGGAATTCACTGATGTGCAGGGGATCACGGACGATGTTGTAGCTGAAATCGTCAGTCTCGCCGTAAATCGCGCCCCCTTTTGCTCCGCCCCCGGCCATCCACATGCTGAAGCAGCGCGGATGGTGGTCGCGGCCGTAATTCTCCAGCGAGAGATTGCCCTGACTGTAGATGGTACGGCCGAATTCTCCGCCCCAGATAATGAGGGTGTCATCGAACATGCCACGTTGTTTGAGGTCTTGAATCAGCGCGGCACAGGGCTGATCGATGTCGCGGCATTGGTCCGGCATGCGACCGCTCACGTTGGAGTGGTGATCCCAGTTGTTGTGATAGATCTGGACAAACCTCACCCCACGCTCGGTGAGGCGCCGTACCATGAGGACGGAATTGGCAAAACTGCCGGGTATTTTTGCCGCCTCGCCGTAGAGTTTGTAGACGTGATCTGGCTCGGACTTGATGTCGGTAAGCTCGGGCACACTCGCCTGCATCCGGAAGGCCATTTCATATTGCTGGATGCGGACCCGAGTCTCGGGGTCGCCGAGAGCTTCGAAATTCATCTGGTTCATGGTATTGATGCCCTCTATCGTCTGGCGGCGGACCGAATCGGGCACCCCGGGAGGATTGTTGATGAAAAGAATCGGATCGCCTTTGCTGCGAAAGGAAACTCCGGCATGCTCTCCCGGCAGATATCCACTCGACCAGAGGCGAGCGGAGATGGCCTGCTCTTGCTCGCGGTTGGTCGGAGTCGCAACCAGGACAACAAAAGTAGGCAGATTCTCGTTCATGGAGCCGAGACCGTAGGAGGCCCATGCTCCAAGACAGGGACGCCCGGTGACTTGGTTTCCGGTCTGCATCGCGGCAATAGCAGGTTCGTGATTGATCGCTTCGGTATGGAGGGAGCGCATCCAACAGATGTCATCGGCACGTTCGCCGAGAAAAGGGAGCAGGTCAGAGTTCATCCACATGCCGCACTCACCGCGCTGCGCAAAATTGAATTTCGACGGAGCGATCGGGAAGCGGGTCTGTCCGCTCGTCATCGTCGTGAGGCGCTGGCCCTGACGGATGCTGTCGGGGAGATCTTTGTCATACCACTTTGCCATTCCCGGTTTGTAGTCGAAAAGATCCATCTGCGATGGTCCTCCGACCATATGCAGATAGATGACACGTTTTGCCTTCGCTGGGAAGTGCGTCACAGAAGTGCGCCCGCCCACGTCCGAGGCAGAGAACACCGAACGAGGCCCCATCAAAGAAGCAAGCGCAGCAGAACCAAGCAAATTACGCCCCTTCGCGAAGAACTGGCGGCGGGTTTCGTTTACATGAAAGTCTTGAAGGAGCATGGGAAGTTCAGAGTTCAGAGTTCAGAGTTCAGAGTTCAGAGTTCAGAGTTCAGAGTTCAGAGTTCTGGGTTCTGGGTTGGATTCGGGGCTTGTGGGCGGTGAGACGAATTTTCGTCCTTTGAGATCCGAGTCTCGGAGATATTTTGAGAAGGCTTCGATGAGTCGGGAATTTCGAGACAGAGATTATGACATTGCCTCCAAGTTTCTTCGCTCAAGTATCCGGCATCCAGTGCCAGATAAAGTTGAGAGCGGACTTCACCGCAGGATCCTTTTGCATGAAATAAAAACTGATGGAACTCTCGATTGCCGCCCCGCTCAAATCCTTCGGCAATATTTGATGTAATCGAAACAACAGCCCTCCGGATTTGGTCTTTGAGCGCAAAGTCTTTCGCAAAATCGCCGTCTCGCGTGGACTGATAAATCTTGCTCGCCAATTCCCGACCCTTCTGCCAAGCGAGAATGTCCTCAAACTGTCGGATCGTTGCCATTCTTTCCAAACTTTGAACTTTAAACTTCGAACTTCGAACCTTTAACTTTGAAACTTACTTATTAAGCACCTCATCCAAATTCATCATCTGGTTACAAACCATCGTCCATGCCGCGAGCACGGTCGGGATGATTGTTTTTTCCGCAGGGCGATCCCCTACGGCGAGGAGGGCGGCAGCGTCTTCTGGAACGGTCTTGTAATGAGAAAGGAGCGAAAGGAGACTCGATTGCATGGCGTTGCGCTCCGCTTCCTTGAGAGGGCGGGCGAGGAGACGACGCGCCACGATATCGAGAACTTGTTCCTCCTCTCCCTTTCCCTCTTGTAATGCGAGCGTTGCAAGGCAACGAGCGGCTTCGATGAACTGGGGATCGTTGAGGGTGACGAGAGCCTGGAGGGGCGTGTTGGTCCGGTCGCGCTTGAGACAACTCACCTCTCGGTTCGGCGCGTTGAAAATCTCCATGCTGGCAGGAGGTGCCATCCGTTTCCAGAAATTGTAAACGGTACGCCGATAGAGCCCTTCGCCTTTGTCCTGCTCGTATCTCGCGGTCCCGAGGCCCACGGTTTCCCAGACATTTTCCGGCTGGTAAGGCCTCGTGCCCGGCCCACCCATGCGAGTGGAAAGGGTGCCGCTCGCGGAGAGGGCCGCGTCCCGGATCATCTCGCCATCCATGCGGTAGCGGGGTCCTCGACTGAGCAGGCGATTCTCGCGGTCTTTCTCGATTTTATCGGGGGTGGCGAGCGCAGCCTGACGATAAGCGGACGACAGGAGAATGGTCTTGAAAAGCGCCTTGGTATCCCAGCCAGATTCAACAAATGTCAGCGCGAGCCAGTCGAGCAATTCAGGATGGCTCGGAGCGGCCCCCATGATGCCAAAGTCCTCGGGCGTCGCGACGATCCCGGTTCCAAATATCTCCTGCCAATAACGATTCACGGTGACGCGGGCGGTGAGTGGGTTCGCTGGGTCGACGAGCCATTTTGCAAGACCGAGTCGGTTGCCGGGGACCCTTTCCGGAAGTGGATGGAGGACGGCAGGTGGGGCGGCCGCAACTTCTTCACCGACGGCGTCGTAGGCACCGCGCATGAGGAGATTGGCCATCGCGGGCGAGTCCTTTTTCTCCTCTTGAATATGAGTCACGGGGCTGCGGCCTTTGATCCCGTCGCGCTCTCCCTCGAGTTTTGTCACAGCAAGGTTGAGATCCTGCCAGGTTTTGTCACGCGAACTAAGATAGTGATTCATCAGGCGATCTACTTGCTCGGGTTTCCGTTTCACCCCAGCAGCGAGGGAGGCATAAAGGGCTGGGAGTTCGTAAAGAGAAGAGATTTCTGTCTCGGAGAGCCGTTTTCCGAAAATCCTCAGATCTTGCACCTGTCCGTCTTCGAAATGCATACTCGAACTGCGACGACCGATGCGGAGAGGCGTCTCATTGCAGGTCTCCGCTTCGGGCAGGAGCTTGTCGGTGATGGCACGCAGGGGTGCATCGACTCCATTCACGTAGAGTTTGACGCCGTCGGCCTTGCCACTGCCATTGTAGGTCAGGGTAAGGTACTGCCACTGGCCGGGGGCGAGGACGGCTTTTGCGGTCGAGACTTTCAGCGCATTAGCCGGCCAGGTATCAATGAGGTGAAAAGCGACATTCCGCCCTTCCTGAAGGATGTCCCAACCGCGATGGGCAGCACCGTCATCCATCCGTGCGAGAATGGATGCATTGAATCCGTCTTTCGGCGAACGAACCCAGAACGAGAGAGTGAAAGAATCGTTGCGTCCGAAGTTGGCGAGATCTCCCAGGACAACGGGGACCTCCTTTTTGATGAGAGGGGCTTGCCCTAATCGCCCTCCGGGTGCCCAAGCGAGTTCTCCCCCCGCCGGAAAAGTCGCCCCGACAGGAAAACGGGCGGTGAGAGTGGTGCCTTTGCCTTCGTTGAGCGGGAGGTGAGCAATGAGCCTGTCGTGAGGAAGGTCCTCGTCGATAATGGCAGGGGTGGCGGTCGCGAGCCAAGTATCAAATTCAGGTTTTGCGGCCTTGCGACGATCCTCCCGACTCGTGGAAGCCGCCGCGATCTCGCCGGGAAGAGCGGCCCAGCGTGGACGATCCTCTTTGGTCGGGACGACCAGAATGGGACCGCTGTCTTTCACGTTTCCATCTTTGGGACCCTGGGTTGTATTGCGGAAAAACGCTGCCATCGAGTAATAATCTTTGGCCGTGATAGGATCGAACTTGTGATCATGGCACTGAGCGCAGTTGAGCGTCAGCCCAAGATAGACCCAACCGATCGTTTGGACCCGGTCCGAGGCATAAAGTGCGAGATTCTCCTCATCGATCGTGCCGCCTTCGTTGGTTGTCATGTTACACCGCTGAAAGCCCGTCGCGATGAGCTGATCTTCCGTGGGCGAAGGGAGGAGGTCGCCAGCGATCTGATCGACCGTGAATTCATCAAAGGGGAGATTGCGGTTGAAGGAATCGATGACCCAATCCCGGTAAAGCCACATCTCACGGTAGTTGTCGAAGTGGAATCCGTGCGTGTCGGCGTAACGGGCCGCATCGAGCCAGTAACGACCGCGATGCTCACCCCACTGGGGCGAGGCGAGGTAATGATCAATCCATTTTTCGTAGGCATCAGGGTCGTTGCTGGCGACAAAGGCCTCGACTTCGTCGGGTTTCGGCGGCAACCCGGTGAGATCGAGAGCGACCCGGCGGGCGAGGGTGCGACGGTCGCCTTCAGGTGCAGGGTTCAACCCGGCTTTTTCCAGTCCGGCGAGGATGAACTGATCGATGGGATTAGAGACCCAGTCCTTCTTCGCGACTTCAGGGAGTGCGGGACTTTCGGGTTTAAGAAAACTCCAGTGTGGCTGCCACTTTGCACCGTCAGCGATCCAGCGACGCACGATCTCGATTTGTTCGGGCTTGAGATCCTTGTGAGAATCCGGCGGCGGCATGATATCATCTGGATTCTTCGTGATGAGACGATCATAGATCGGACTCCCTTCGGGATTCCCTCGCACGACGACCGCTTCGTTGTCTCCCTCTCCAAAAAAGCTTGCTTCGGTATCGAGCCGCAGATCGGCTTTGCGAGCCTCGGAATCGGGACCATGGCAGTGGAAACATGCTTCCGCGAGAATGGGGCGGACGTCACGATTAAACGAGAGTGGAGCGTCGGCCGCCTGGAGACAGGAGCCCAGAGCGACGACGGGCAGAAGCGGCAGGAAAAGTTTCCGTATCATGAAGATGTTTGAGTGGAATCAAGGCAGAGACCGGTACAGAAAACCAGTCGCCCCCCCACAATAATACGTCGTCATACCCCTTTCGTCTTACGGGGAAAAGGTATTCCGAAGGGGCGCAATCATGGTCCGAGGCGGGGGAACTCCCGTTTCCCTATTCAATCGCGACAGTTCGTGACCTTCCGGACTTCTCTGAGAAAATCTCTCGAACCGACGGTTCAGTTTCCGAATAAACGGTGCTGAAGAATTCGGTAAACCTGGCAGAATCTGGAGGGGCTAGGTTATTTATCAGGCGATCTCCAGTCAAGCCCACTCCGGACCGATTACACGAGAACACGAACC
>JAGPCC010000101.1:0-6268 GCA_018058245.1 Verrucomicrobiales bacterium | reverse complement strand
TGCGGTCACCGATGCGAGAGGCGACCTGATCGCCCGAACCAAAAAATCCGGAATGGCAAGTATAAATTTGTAACCAGAAATCTCTTTGACATTACGGGTAGGAACCGGAGCGTTCCCCCTGTAAGTAAGAGAAACTATGGAAAAAACGGTCATCATTGGGGCAGGGGGAGTCGGGAACGTGGTTGCGCACAAGTGCGCACAGGATGCGGCGACCTTTGGAGAAATCTGGCTCGCGAGCCGCACGCTCGCGAAATGCGATGCAATCGCTGCCGATATCAAAGCCGCGACCGGCGTGGAAATCAAAACGGCGCAGCTCGACGCGGACAATGTTGCGGAGGTCGTTGCTTTTTTGAAAAAGGTCAAACCGAAGATCCTCCTCAACATCGCCCTCCCCTACCAGGACCTGACGCTCATGGATGCTTGTCTGGAGGCCGGGGTACACTACCTCGACACAGCCAATTACGAACCGCAGGATACCGCGAAGTTCGAGTACAAATGGCAGTGGGCCTACCAGGAGAAATTCAAAACCGCCGGACTCACCGCCATTCTCGGTTCCGGATTCGATCCCGGTGTCACCAACGCCTATTGTGCCTATGCGCTGAAACACTTTTTCGACGAGATCGAGACCGTCGACATTCTCGACGCCAACGCCGGAGATCACGGACTCCCCTTTGCGACGAATTTCAATCCCGAGATCAACCTTCGCGAGATCACCGCAAACGGACGCTTCTGGGAAAACGGCGAATGGAAAGAGACTAAACCGCTTGAGATCGGTCTCGATTACCCCTTCCCGGACGACCAAGTCGGGACAAAACGCATTTATCTGCTCTATCATGAGGAACTTGAGAGCCTCGCGCAGAACCTCCCCGGTCTGAAACGCATCCGTTTCTGGATGACCTTTTCCGACAACTACATCAAGCACCTCACCGTGCTGCAGAATATCGGAATGATATCGATCGAACCGATCACCTACGAAGGACAGGAAATCGTCCCGATCCAGTTCCTCAAAGCCCTCCTCCCCGATCCCGCCTCACTCGGACCACTGACAAAAGGCAAAACCTGCATCGGCTGTCTCATCACCGGCAAACTCAAGGAAACCGGAGAGACCGCAACGAAGTTCATCTACAACGTCTGCGATCACGAAGAATGTTATGCCGAAGTGAAGAGCCAGGCGATCAGCTACACCGCCGGCGTTCCAGCGATGATAGGGGCACGTCAACTGCTCTCCGGAGCCTGGCTCAAGCCGGGAGTGTGGAACGTCGAGCAACTCGACCCCGATCCCTACATGGCCGATCTCAATGAATGGGGACTGCCCTGGCAAGTCATCGACGCCGAGCCACTGCCGTGAGAGGAGTTCAGGAGTTCAGGGGTTCAGGAGTTCAGGCTTTGCGGATTGCAGACTCGAACCGGGAAATCCCACCTCAACACCTCAACACCTCAACACCTCAACACCTTCTCCCCCCATGCCCGACCATCCCGAAACCGGCCTCTACCGAGGTGACGTCCCTGCTCTCGCCGCAGCATTTGAGCGGAGCGGTCTCGAGACACCCTCTTTTGTCCTCGACCAGACCCTCTTTCGTCGTAATGGTGAGATCCTGAAACGGGTTCAGGACGAAACAGGGGCAAAGATCCTTCTCGCGCAAAAAGCCTTTGCCTGTCACGCTCTCTACCCGACTCTCAGAGACTACCTCGTCGGCACCGCCGCGAGCGGCATCCACGAAGCCCGTCTCGGAGCGGAGGAGTTCGGGGGCGAAGTCCACGTCTTTTCCCCCGCCTACAAACCGGCGGAAATGACAGCCCTCCTCGGCATTGCAGACCACATCATTTTCAACTCCGTCAGCCAGTGGCATCGCTACCGCGACGAAGTCCTCGCGGCAGGTCCCCGCGTCTCCGCCGGGCTCCGTATCAATCCCGAATACTCCGAAGCTGTCGCCGAGATTTACGATCCCTGCGCACCCGGATCCCGCTTCGGAGTTCTCGCCCGACTCCTCGAGGGGGCCGACCTCGCGGGACTGGAGGGGCTGCATTTCCACACCCTCTGCGAACAGGGTGCCTCAGCCCTCGGAGGAACTCTCCGCGCGGTGATGGAGAAATTTGACGCCCATCTCCAGCGCATGAAGTGGCTAAACTTCGGCGGCGGACACCTCATCACCTCGCCCGGTTACGACGTCGATCTTCTCATTCGCCTCATCGGTGAAGTGCAGGAGCGCTACCCGAACCTGCAAATCTATCTCGAACCGGGCGAAGCCATTGCCGTCGGCACAGGAGTCCTCATCGGCACCGTCATCGACCTTGTGGAAAACAGCATGCCCATTGCCATCCTCGATGTTTCCGCGACGACCCACATGCCTGACGTCCTTGAGATGCCCTACCGTCCCGTCATCGAAGGAACCGGAAATCCCGGGGAAAAACCCCACACCTACCGCCTCGGCGGTCCTACCTGTCTCGCCGGCGATGTCATCGGTGACTACAGTTTTGAAGCGCCACTTCAAATCGGCGACCGCCTCATTTTCCACGATATGTCTCACTACACCCTGGTGAAGACCACGACCTTCAACGGTGTCCCCCTCCCCTCCATCTCGATCCTCCGGGAAAACGGAGAAGTGGAGCTGATCCGCGAATTCGGCTACGAAGAATACCGGCGGCGGCTCGGCTGAGAGAGAGACATCCCCCTTCAATCTCTTCCGAGTGGCTTTCTCCCACTCCGAGCGCTTGCTCGACAGGCTCAGCTTGACCATTGGCTACAATGCGGCACTTTCCCCGCGATGACAGTTAGAACTCGCTTTGCCCCCTCTCCCACCGGATTTCTCCACATTGGCGGAGCTCGCACCGCTCTCTACAACTGGCTCTACGCCCGTCACCACGGCGGGACTTTTATTCTGCGGGTCGAAGACACCGACGCCGACCGCAGCACCGCCGAGTCGATGCAGATCATCCTCGACGGGCTCACCTGGCTCGGACTCGACTGGGATGAAGGTCCGGGAAAAGGCGGGAACTTCGGCCCCTACGCCCAGAGCGAACGGGTCGAGATCTACGATCGTTACCTCGCAAAACTAGAAGCCGCCGGTCACGTCTACGAGGACGAAGGGGCGATCCGTTTCCGGGTACCCGACAAAATGATCACCGTATCCGACGTGATCTGCGGCGAAGTCTCCACCAATCTGAAAGAGCAAGGTTCCCGCCGTTACGATGCGGAGACAAAGCAGGAAGTGGAGGCAAATCCCGACATCGTCATCAAACGCCCCAACGGCGGGTACATCTTCCATTTTGTAAATGTGGTCGATGACATCGAGATGGGCATCACCCACGTCATTCGCGGCGAGGATCACCTCTCCAACACACCCAAACACCTTGCGCTCTTCGAAGCCTTCGGCGCGACACCACCCGTTTTTGCCCACATCCCGCTGAATCTCAACCCCAGCGGCACAAAGATGAGCAAGCGGGATCAGGGCGCCCTCATCCACGAGTACCAGGAGAGCGGATTCCTCCCCGATGCGGTCAACAACTACATGGCTCTCCTGGGCTGGTCTGGAAAAGACGATCAGGAGATCTTTTCCCTCGAGGAGCTGCGAGCCAAGTTCGATCTCACCGGGGTGAACAGTTCGAATTCGAAATTTGACTACTCCAAGTGCAAATGGGTCAACGGAGAGCACCTGAAACATCTCACACCGGCAGCTCTTCACGAATCCGCCGCGCCGTTTCTGAGCAAAGCCGGGATTGATCCGACCGATCCGCGCGTGCCGGCAGCGCTCGAACTCGCCCGTGACCGCTCCCAACTCCTCAGTGAGATCCCTGTTGTGATTGCGACCATTTTTGCCGACTCTGTCACCTACGACGAAGCGTCCGTAGCGAAAGTGCGGGAGCGCATCGATCTTGCGGATGTCATCCGGGCCCTCTCGGAGGGGCTGACGGCAGTGGACGATTGGAAAGTCGATGCGATCAAAGCAGGCATTCTTGCCGGAGCCGAAGGGATCGGTGCCAAAATGGGAGCCCTCATGCTCCCCTGTCGTGTCGTGGTGATGGGCAGCACCAGCGGGGCCGACCTCGTCCCCGTTCTGGAGCTACTGGGCAAAGACGAAGTGCTGAAGCGTCTCCAGAGCTTTTAAGGAATCGTCTTTCGGTACTTCAAGAGCACAAAAGGAACGACAAAATGGGTCGTTGGCAGCAGCAGTTCCGGGTAGGCACCCCAACCGTTTGCGGTGAGGCGGGAGAGCGCCGTGATCAGCCCCCACGCCGCCATCCACCAGAGCAGTGCCCGGAAAGGACGAAAAACGACCGCCAGAGCGAGGGTCATATCCATCACCCCGATCCAGGTCAGCAGGCTTTTCGCCTCACTCTCCGGAATCCGCCAGCCGCCCAGATTCGCGGCACTGTTGATGATCAGATCGATAAACCGGGGATAATGCAAAAATGCCTCGGCCCCGTGAGTGAGAAAGACCAGGCCCAGAGCGATCCGCAGCAGAGAACCCGCCTGCGCTTCCCCGAAAGGACTGCGAAAGAGAAACATCATCAGCGCCAGAGGCGTCGCATAACGCAGCGCATAGGCGGATGGCGCCCAGTTCGCATATCCCGTCCCTCCCATGCGCGCGGTGAAAAAGGACTCCGCGAGCAGAAAAAGGAAGGCGGGCACGAGGAAGAGCAGCCAGCGGTTTTTGCCCGGTCCCGCGATCGGCAGCAGCGCCATCGCGAGGGAGAGAAACAGGAGAGCCCGCTCGATCCATTTGGCAGAGTGATCCGAAAGCCCGAGATCGAGAAACATCCACGAGTTCCAGCTCGATCCCCCGCCCCGCAGGGAGATCACGATCATGCCCGACAGTGTCATCCCCACCGCGAGCAGGAGCAAAAGCCGTCCGTACCCTGTTGATTCGAGGACCTCATTTCCCTCCCTGTTGTTCCTCAAGAGTCTCGTCCCGGTGATCATCGTTGACTTGTCTTCGCCCATCCTGAATCGTAAGGAAAAGCATTTTCATGAAAATTCATCTCCTCCTCTGCGTCTTTGCGCTGTGCCAGCTCACCGCCCTCCCCCTGCGGGCGGAGGAACCCGGCAGCACTGCAGAGCAGGCGGCCCGTTCCTTCATGCATCATCGTGTCCTCTTCCTCGAGCATCCCTCCCGAGAGGCCGTGATCTCCTGGACTACCGCCGACGAGCTTTTTGATGCCCATATCGTCTACTGGGATACCGAAGCACGAGGCGGCGACCTCACCCGATACGCCCACCAGGCAACACAGGTCCACTCCCATCCCTACACCATCGCCAAAGATGACATAAAAAACCGCATCCCGAAAAACATCGGCCACAGCGTTCTGCTCATCGGACTCACGCCCGCGACCACCTACTACCTCACCGTCGTGAGCGGCAAATACCAGTCACAGGAGTTCCATTTTATCACCGCTCCCGACGACGATCGGGACATCCAGCTTCTCTTCGGCGGTGATTCCCGACGCGGCCCAAAATGGCCCGCAGTCCACGAAGACCGCCGCAAGGTGAACCATCTCCTCGCCGATCTGTTCGAAAAACACCCCGACATCGTCGCCCTTGCCCACGGCGGAGACTACTGCGCCAAGGCCGAATGGACCTTCATGACAGACTGGCTTTCGGACCATGAACTGACCACGACAAAAGACGGACGTCTCCTCCCCATCCTCCCCGCGCGGGGCAATCATGATCGAGCCGTGAACTTCGATGAGATGTTCTACTGGCCCGAGCGGAACCCCGGTTTTTATTACGCCACCGAGCTGAGCCAAAATGCTGTCCTCCTCACCCTGAATACCGAGATCAGTCATGGTGGCGATCAGCGCGACTGGCTCGAAGCGAATCTCAAAAAATACCGCGAAGGAGATCGCCGGTGGATTCTTGCGCAGTATCATGTGCCCGTTTATGGCAGTGTGAAGGACTTCGAGCAGGGTGCCTCGCAGCGACAGAACTGGGTTCCCCTCTTTGAAAAATACCAGCTCGACCTCGCCTGTGAGTCCGATCACCACAGCCTCAAGCGCACTGTCTCCCTCTTCGAGAATGCGCTCAACCTCGAAAAGGGAATCGTCTACATCGGCGACGGTGGCCTCGGCGTGCCGCCCCGCGACCCCGACCCGACCCGCTGGTATCTGAAAGCTCCGGGCATGACATCGAACGGGCACCACGTCCACCTTCTTACCTTTTCCAAAGAGAAGATCACAGGCCAAGCCATCGGACTCGAGGAGAAGATCCTCGACGAGTTTGTTGTGACGCCCCGCTGAGTGCTCGTGTTTCCTGCTTCGGGGGGAGACACCG
>JAGPCC010000357.1 GCA_018058245.1 Verrucomicrobiales bacterium | reverse complement strand
GCCCCACGCGGGAGCAACCGCAAATCGTCGCCTCCAACCCGAATCCCGAGCTCCTCATCCCCATCGACATCACCCCACAGAGACGACCCCAGGGAGGGTTGTTCCGCTTCCTCTTCGGAAGAAGGCGCTGAGAATACGCGCAACCCTGATCATGGAAGAGAATACGGAACCTATCGGAACACCCTCCGACGAAAAAACACCCCCCGATTCGGAAATTGTTTCGCAGAAAAAACGCGGCAAGGCGATGCCTTTGTTTCTTGGTTTTCTGAAGGGAATTTTTCTCACCCTTTTCTATCTCGGATCGGGGGCGATCTCCTTCGGGCTTGGGATCGGTTGGCATTACTTTGATGCTACGGAATCCTTGGATCTCGACCAGATCGCCCAACTGGAGAACGGGGCCCTCGTTTCTGACGCAACCGGGAAAGCCATCGGCCGGATCGGGTCCGCCAATCAGCATCCGGTGACGCGGTTCGAGATTCCCACTCATTTTATCGATGCTCTCATCGCGGCGGAAGACCAACGGTTTTTCTTCCACCCCGGATTCGATCCCGCCGGAGCGCTTCGCGCCGCTTGGGCGAACTATCGGGCCGAATCCATCCGTGAAGGAGCCAGCACTTTAACGCAGCAACTCGCCCGCGACGTCTTTCAACTCGAGGGAAAACACGCCGACCGGAAGCTCTCCGAGATCGCGGCGGCTGTGAGGATCGAGCGGCGCTACAGCAAGGACGAGATTCTGGCCTATTACCTCAATCGCATCTATTTCGGAAGCGGATTCTACGGGATTGGTTCCGCCGCACGCGGATATTTCGGAAAGACGGTCTCCGAATTGACCGTCGATGAATCCGCGATGATCTGCGGAGTGATCCCGTCTCCGAGTCGTTACTCTCCTTTCGTAGATCGAGAAAAATCGATCCGCTACCGGGATCAAACCCTCCAGAGAATGTATGAAATCGGGAAACTGACCCAGGAGGAACTGACTACCTATCTTGCGGCCGCAACCAACGCGGCAGAAGATCCCGAAGATCGCATCCGGAGAGGACAGGAACGTTATCTCCTCGGCCGAATCGAGCGTGAACTTCGCGATGCCCTGAAGGCAGGAGGCAAGGAAACTCTCTCTTTGGAGGGCCTCACCGTGGAGACTTCGATTGATCTTGCGCTGCAGCAGGCCGCAGCAACTGCGATTCATCAGAACCTGACTCGATTCCAGTCCGAAGCTCCGGAGAATCAGGAGAACGCAGCCCCTCTCCAGGGAGCTTTTGTTTTGCTCGAAAACGCCACCGGGCGCATCGTCGTTTCGGTTGGGAGTTACGACTACCAGCGGAGCGAGTATGATCGCGCCATCGAAATGAAGCGACCTCCCGGTTCCGCGATCTTCCCGTTCCTTTATGCAACGGCATTTGAGAGCGGCCGATACCGGCCCGATTCTCCGCTCTCGGACAGTCCCTTCGACAATCGGGAGATGGGAGTGGGCGGCATGGGAGGGGTCCTCGGCGAGTGGAGCGCCGAAAATCCCGAGAACCGCTGGACAGGGAAAATCACTGCTGCATCCGCCCTCCAGCAGTCGAAAAATTCCCCGTCTGCTCGTCTTGGACTCGACCTGGGAATTGACGCCCTACAGAAAACGATGCGTGCCGCTGGAGTGGAGTCTCCCCTAAGTGCCCAACCCGGCAGTCTCCTCGGAATGTGCGAGGTAAACCTCACAGAAATGACCCGCGCCTACACCGTCTTCCCCAATGAGGGGCGTCTCGGGTCGGCGCCACGTCTCATCGTTTCCATCAAAGATGCTACTGGAAAAGCCATTCCGCTCTCGGGAATGCCCGGCTCCTCCCAGGCAATGGCAAAAGACACTGCGACACAGATCCGAAAAATCCTCGCACGTTCCGAACGAACCCCTCGTTCCTGCGGGAAATCGGGAACGACTCCTGGCTTCACCGATGCCTGGTACTTCGGTTTTGACGAGGACAATACCTGGGGAACCTGGGTGGGAAAAGACACCTTCACTGCGATTGCTTCGAAGGCATTCGGCGGTACCTATGCCCGCCCGATTGCCGACGCAGTGCTCTCCTCGCGGGAAAGGGAAAAACTCAAAACGGCGGCTCTGATCGACGTGACAGAGTAAATACCCTAATTCATCGGCCTTCTTGCCCCGTTCTTCGCCGGATCCATCACTCAGACCGATCGTAAAACGGTGATACTGGACCCGAGCATGAGAAGCGCAGCAGCGATCGGATGAAGGAATCCAAGCGCTGCCAAGGTCATCCCGGCTCCATTGTAGAGAAGCACAAAATACAAAAGTCGCTGAAGACGCCTTCCTGTTTCGCGAGCAACTTTGAGTGCGTCCAAGATCACTGTGAGATCCGAGTGAACCAAACTGGCAGATGACAAGCGTTGGGTGACTGTGCTTGCATCGACCATGGCGATCGAGGCATGTGCTTCTTTCACGGCTTCTGCGTCGTTCAGACCATCCCCGACAAAGAGCACGCGAGAGCCAGAGTCCTCCATTTGGCATATTCTCGCCCCTTTCTGTTGGGAGCTGATTCCTGTGGCGAAAAAGTCGAGATGACTACTCCATCCCTGCGGTATAGCCACGTCACCGGAGATTACTCCGAGGCTGTATCCAAGAGCCTTGAGCTCCGACAGAACATGGTCCGTCATCGATCGCTGCTCTTCCTCAAGAAGGGCGGTGGCCACCTTTTCCCTATCAAATAGTACGTGGAGACGCCGACTGCTACGGTCACACTTGCAAGGATCTTCCACCAGCTTCTCGAGCCCTCTCTCGCGAAGCCCTTCGTCATTGACGATCACGAGCGAATGCCGCTGTTGCTCAAAGCGGAACGTCGCTTCAATCCCGCGAGCCGGGATCGGGAGGATGTCTAAATCTTCCACTTGGGTATCTTGATCAAGGTTCCAAAATGGCCGCGCCACGGGATGAGACGACCTGCGTTGTACCGCTGACAAAAAACCGGAAAGGTTGACCGGAGCATTTGATTCGAGCTGCAACTCTCGCAGTGCGATATGCGAGTGGGTCAAGGTCCCTGTCTTATCAAATACAATCGTCGTGACACCCGCCAGTCGCTCGACCAGATTGGCATCATGCAGTCGGAAACCCATGTGATAGAGGCGCGCTCGTCCTCGCCGTGCGGCTAGGGGAATCGCGAGGCCAAGACCGCAGGGACAAGCTACCAGTGCCACCGCGAGCGAGTGAAAAATGGCAGCGTCCCATTCGCCGAACCATACCCCCCATACCAAAAAGGTGCCGATGGAGACCAGAATCACCGTCGGCACGAACCAATCGAGAATCCTCTGAGCCAATTCTTCGACGTGGCTCGGGCTCGTATTGGTCAGAGACTCGGCGAGACGATCAATCTCCCGCTCCGTTCCGTTCACACGGGAAAGGATTTCAATATCCCCATCAAGCGCGATAGTTCCTGCCTTCACGATGTCTCCCTCGGACTTCGGAACTGGGAAAGGTTCGCCGGTATGGGAAAGTTCTTCCACGTAGCACAACCCGCGCTGGATGATTCCATCGACGGAAATCACGTCTCCGGCCTTCGCTTTGACCACATCACC
This sequence comes from Verrucomicrobiales bacterium, assembly GCA_018058245.1. Lineage (GTDB taxonomy): Bacteria > Verrucomicrobiota > Verrucomicrobiia > Verrucomicrobiales > DEV007 > Arctic95D-9. The sequence continues at coordinate 890 of JAGPCC010000357.1, read as the reverse complement.
GGCTTTGATCTTTGATATTTCCGTCTCGATCCAGCCGTCCCCCACTCTTGTAAGCACACGGGAATGTAGGCCCGGTATTTCGCGGGAGAGATCCCCACTTTGAGCCAATTGCGCTCCAGAGAGGAGTTGGCCGAGGCGATAGATCGCGAGGAGTACCAGCACCACTTCGTAGTAGATGTGACCGGTCCCGGTGACGGTCGAATATAGCGACGCCCCATAGGCTCCGAGGGTGCCCACTACAAAGAGGCTTTCCAACGTGATTTTTCTGCGGAACGCTCCTCGATAGATAGCTTGGCCAAATACGAGGAGGGCTGTGCCGGCGAGAAGCGCAAGGAATCCATGGATCCACGTGCGGGTTGGCTCGGGTGGCGGTTCTAGATTTACCGCGAGCGTGACGGTCATCGCCAATCCTGCCAAAAAGGTCAAAAGACCAAAGGAAAACCATCCGTTCGAGCGATCCGTTGAGGCTCCGGGCACCGAACCTACTTTCGTGGCGACGGTGGAAGCGCTCCTACTACTCCCCTGACAACAAGAACCCATGACTGTTTACGGGAATGTTCTCTGGAGCGTTTCAGCCGTCCATGGGGTTTGCCCATCAAACTGGCTGCGGAGCGTTTTGACGAGTTCGGGCGAGACTTCAGGGGAACTGTTCCCCCAGGAGGAGCGGACAAAACTGAGCACAGCTGCGATCTTTTCATCCCCGAGGGTAGCGCCCCATAAGCGCTAATTTTAAAATATCTCATGGGATAATTTCCATAATTCGATTTAGGGCGCTCGCTCGGCATCGACGATTGTCGTTCAAGTCTTCGCTGATCCGGTCCCATTCCGCGATTACCTCCTTGATACTCAAGGCCGGTTCAATGGCTGCCTGCAACCGGTGTAGCATGAAG
>JAGPCC010000356.1 GCA_018058245.1 Verrucomicrobiales bacterium | reverse complement strand
ATGAGCGATACGATGGTCAGAGCGCGCGTGGATCCGGGACTCAAGGATGAGACCGACAAGATCTTTTCCGAACTCGGAATCTCCACGACAGAGGCAATTCGGATGTTTTTGGCGCAAGTCAAATTGCGTCGAGGGCTTCCCTTTTCCGTCGGACTCCCTTCCGATAGTGATGATCTGCTGCTGACTTCGGAAGCACGGCAGGCAGCGCTTGATTCCGTCTATGACGACTAAGCCCGGAGAGGTCTATCGAGTCGATTTGGGCGCTGGCGGCAAGGACCGCATGATGCTCGTTGTATCCCGCGAAGACAGCGATCCTCCGCGAGCACTTTCCCTTTGTGTTCCGATTACCTCCGCGTATCGCGAATCCGAATACGAGGTAGAGCTGCCCTCAAGACCGTTCTTCCGGGTAAAGAGCTATGCGAACGTTCAGGGCCTCCAGGCGATTCAACATCACGAGATGCAAGGACCGATTGGGACGATCTATGGCGAACCATTCGAGCGTGTCAGGGAGGCTCTCCGGTATGCTCTCGACCTGTAGATCGGAAGCCGAGAACAAGTCGGCGATGGACAAGCCCGATCCCGCTTTGAGTTGGTTGACTTCCCTGATTCGAAACTTTATTCTCCCAGCATGCGAATGTCAGGATGCCACGGCGATTTCGGTTGAGGCGGGGTCGGCTTCGCGCGGGTTGTTTTTTCGATACCAGCGACGTGGCTGGGTTTGCTTCAAATCAACGCCGCCCAACAGCATCGAGAGCTGTTCGTTCGGGATCGTAGCCGAGCTTTGCGAGGCGTCCCAGTCCCAACGGAATCGTCCCTGCTCGAGACGTTTGGTGCAGACCCAAAGACCCGATCCATCCCAGAGGAGGACCTTGATGCGATTGCGTGCGGCATTGCAGAAGACAAAGAGGTGACCGCTTGTCGGATCAAGCCTGAGACGGTTGGCGACGATGCCATAGAGTCCGTCGAAGCCCTTTCCCATGTCGGTGGCGCCGGTGACGACGAAGATGCGGGTGGCGGGCACGGTGATAGCGGAAAGTAGCCAGAGCGACGCTTCGGCGGCGGCAGAACTCGGCCTGGCTGAGGTCACTACGGTCGAAGGCGTCGAGGATCTCGCGCCACTGTCGGGGAGTGCGGTTGCGGGGCATCCGGAACCTTCGCCCGAATCAAGGACTTCGGTAGATGGTCCAGGTCGGACGCTTACATTCCACTGTCGGAGGATGCGATGACGGAGCACCGCGAATGATCGAACTGTTCAGCACGCGCGGCTGACGGCGGTTCGGACACTTACAGTCCGAGACAGAGATCGGGCAAGGGAAATCAGAGCCCGTGCCGCCGCCTCTTGATATGAAGCTGGGCGAGCGACTTCTGCATCATGATCATCGCAGCGGCGTGGTCCTCCGGTAATATATCCTTCTCGGTCATCGCCTTTTGAGCGCGCTCCAAAGCCTTCTCCACTACGTCGACATCGATCTCTTCGGCATCAATCGCCATGTCCGTGAGGACAGAGACTTTGTCTTTTGATACTTCTACAATCCCGGTGCCAATGGCGAGCGACGTTTCCACCCCGTTCTTCATGTAACGAAGCTCTCCCGGCTGGAGAGTGGTCACGAGCGGGGCGTGCGCTTTGAGAATCCCCAACTCGCCCTCGGCCCCTGGTACCACAACGCTATCAATTTCGTCAGAGAAAGCTCTTTTCTCTGGGGTTACTATATCGAGTTGCATAATGGATGGCCGAGTTCCCGTTTCAGATGTTTACTTTTCGACGGAATCGATTCCCGCCTTCATATAGAAATTGTTCTCCGGGACAGCGTCGTGCTTCCCATCAAGAATTTCTTTAAACCCTTTTACGGTTTCCAAAACTGGGACATAGACTCCTTTGATGCCTGTGAACACTTCAGCAACACTAAACGGCTGGCTGAGGAACTTCTGAATTTTCCGGGCACGGAACACGGTGAGTTTGTCATCCGGGTTGAGTTCGTCCATCCCGAGAATGGCGATAATGTCCTGCAAATCCTTGTAACGCTGGAGAACCGTCTGGACACCACGGGCAACCTCGTAGTGTTCTTCGCCAACAACCTCGGCACTCAGTGCATTGGAAGTGGACGAAAGCGGATCCACTGCTGGATAAATTCCAAGCTCTGCGAGAGAACGCTCCAGCACGACCGTCGAGTCGAGGTGAGCAAAGGTGTTGGCGGGAGCCGGGTCAGTCAAGTCATCTGCCGGCACGTAAACTGCCTGGAAAGAAGTGATCGATCCCTTGTTCGTCGAGGTGATCCGCTCCTGAAGCTGGGCCATCTCGGAAGCCAGTGTCGGCTGATATCCCACTGCCGACGGAGTCCGGCCAAGCAGTGCCGAAACCTCGGAACCGGCCTGTGAGAAACGGAAAACGTTGTCCACAAAGAGAAGCACATCCTGATTTTTTTCGTCACGAAAATATTCCGCCATGGCCAGCGCGGAAAGCGCGACGCGAAGACGGGCACCGGGAGGTTCGCTCATCTGGCCGTAGACCAGAGCCACCTTTGACTTGGAAAGATCGTCTTGATTGATAACACCTGCCTCGCTCATTTCCCAGTAGAGATCGTTCCCTTCACGGGTCCGTTCTCCCACACCAGCGAAGATGGAGTAGCCTCCGTGCTCCTTCGCAATGTTGTTGATGAGTTCCATGATAACGACCGTCTTTCCAACGCCCGCACCACCAAAAGCTCCCACTTTTCCACCCTTCGTAAAGGGACAGATCAGGTCGATCACCTTAATCCCAGTCTCGAGGATCTCGGCAGATGTCGCTTGCTCAACAAGAGTCGGAGCCGGTCTGTGAATCGGATAGTATTTGGTAGCATTGACCGGTCCACGCTCATCGACGGCGTCTCCGGTGACGTTAAAGATACGACCGAGAACACACTCACCTACCGGAACGGAAATCGGCTTGCCCGTGTTGACGACCTTGAGACCACGCTTCAAGCCCTCTGTCGCAGACATCGCCACGGCCCGGACCCAGCCATCACCGAGGTGCTGCTGAACCTCAAGCACCAGCTTGGTATTCACTCCATTGAGATCATAGTTTACCTCGATCGCATTATAGATCTCCGGCAGCTTCTCGGCGGCGGAGAAATCGGCGTCTACCACCGGTCCGATAACCTGGACGATTGTTCCTTCGTTACTCATCTGATACTTGGTCCTACTCGTTGAGAGATTGCGTGTTCTTTAAAAAAATTGAAAATTGATTCCTAGCAGTAGCCACCTCACTCGAGGGCGCGCATGGCTGTAGTGATCTCCAAAAGCTCATTGGTGATCGCTGCCTGACGTTGCTTATTGTAATCCAGGGTAAGATCTTTGATCATCTCCTTCGCATTGTCAGTAGCAGCCTTCATCGAGACCATCCGAGCGCTGTGCTCCGAAGCACGGGACTCCAGAACCATCTGATACAGCTCGTGATTCACATACTGGGGAACAATCGTGTCGAGGACACCTCTAGCACTCGGCTCAAAGATGTAACCGCCGTAGTCTGCTCCATGAACTGCTGTGCTACCGGTCTCTTCCCGACCAACTCCTACGTACCCTTTATCCCGCCCGAGGTCAATCGGGCTGATCGGGAGGAGAGTCTCCACTAAAGGCTCTTGGCTGATCGTGTTTTTGAAATTTGTGAAGGCCACCGTGACCCTCGTAAATTCACCGGAGAGAAACTTCTCCATGATAAATTCGGAAACGGGTTTCGTTTCGAAAAATTGAACCGGATCCTTCACGCTGAAATCAGCAAGAATCGGGCGCTTCATGCGCTGCAGGGCTTGACGCCCCTTGTTACCAATTGTCACGAAGGTGGCGTCTTCCGAAGTAGACTCCACTACGAGTCGAAGAAGATTCGTATTTAGTGGACCACAAAGTCCTTTATCCGTTGTGATCAGAATCACGAGCTCGCGATCTCCTTCCTGCTCCTTGAGAAGAGGATGATCTTCTTCGCTGGTATATTCCTTCAGATTGACAAGAACCTTGTTCAGCAAATCCGAGTAAGGGCGACCAGACATAGCCTGATCCTGCGCCTTCTTCATCTTCGAAGCGGCGACAAGTTGCATGGCCTTGGTAATCTGGGCCGTGTTCTTGACCGACTTAATGCGTCGGCGAATGTCTCGGAGGTTAGCCATGGTTCAATACAACTTCAGAATACAAAATCAGCTCAGGCTTTGTAGGCTGATTTAAAATCGGTGATGGCCTGCTTCAGTTCCTCGACGATCCCGTCACTGAGAGCTTTCTCATCGCGAATTTTGGCTAGGGTGCTGTCCTTCCGGGTTAGGAGAAACTCCTGCATCTTTGCCTGGCAATCCTTAATCCGGTTCACAGGAACGTCATCAAAATGACCATTCTGCATCGCCCAAAGGAGACAAACCTCCACCTCCACCGCGAGCGGGGCATATTGTCCTTGTTTGAATAGTTCCACGATGCGCTGACCGCGCTCGATCAGGCCCTTCGTTTT
>JAGPCC010000355.1 GCA_018058245.1 Verrucomicrobiales bacterium | reverse complement strand
CTCGAACGGGGATTTGATACCTACTATGGGATCAGTGCCTCGCTCGATATGTATCCCTATGTCTGGATACACGATCGCCTCGCGACCGAGGCGGGGACGGAGACCAAAGCGTTTCCCCGACCCGGTCCCGCAGGCAGGCAATTCGAAGCCATTGATGTCCAGACCGGCATTACCGATCACACGATTGCCTATATCGGTGAAAAAGCAGCGGCTTCGAAGGAGGGGAAACCATTCTTTACCTATGTCCCGCTGGCCGCGCCGCATACCCCGATCGTGCCCGCCGAAAAATGGCAGGGGACGAGCGGGATCAATCCCTACGCGGATTTTGTGCGTCAGGTGGACTCCGATGTAGGTCGCATCCTCGATGCACTGAAGGAAAATGGAATCGCCGAGAATACGATCGTGATTTTTACGGCGGACAATGGATGCTCTCCGTCCGCCAATCTCCCGGAACTCCAAAAAGCGGGCCACAGTCCGAGCTACATCTTCCGTGGGCACAAGGCGGACCTGTATGAGGGCGGACACCGTGTACCCTTTGTCGTCCGTTGGCCTGGAAAAGTGAAGGCCGGGACGACCTCGGATCAACTCATCGGGCAGATCGACTTTTTGGCGACCTTTGCGGAACTCGTGGGAGCGGAGATTCCGGCCGCCGCAGGGGAAGACAGTGTGAGCTTTTTGCCCGTTCTCCTCGGCACGGCTGACAAGGCGATTCGGACCAGCATCATCAGTCAGTCGATCAATGGCAATTTTGCGATCCGCGACGGACAGTGGAAACTCGCCTTGTGCCCTGGGTCCGGCGGTTGGAGTTTCCCGAAACCGGGAATGGATGACACCACTGGCCAGCCCGACGTCCAGCTCTATCAATTGGAGAAAGATCCCGGAGAAAAGAACAACCTTGCTGCGGAATACCCGGATCGTGTCGTGACGATGACCGCTGCGCTGGAAAAGGCAATCTCCGAGGGGCGCACGACTCCCGGCCCAGAGGCGGAGAACGATGTCGCGATCGTGATGATCAAGCCCACGCCTCCCGCAAAGAAGAAGGGCAAAGCCAAATGAATCGGTCGCGCCTTCCAACCAGGGGAACTCGCGTTAGGGCATTGTCAGGACTTCTTGTAAGATCGCAGTACTGACATTGCCCCCCGTGAGAATGCAGGCGACTCGTTTGCCTTGCCACTGCTCGCGTTGGTTTCGCAGACCCGCGTAGGCGAGCGCTCCTGCCCCTTCGGCGAGATTCCGGGTCGCCTCGATCAGATCGCGCATTCCGTCCATGACTTCGAGGTCCGTCACCGTGATCACATCCTCGGCGTGTTGCAGGATGTGGGCGAGAGCTTCTTCATTCGGAGTGCGGCAGGCGACACCTTCAGCCACGCGGGTTTTGCTGGATTGCTCCACCAGCTTGCCCTGACAAAACGAGAGCGCATAGGCCGGAGCATGGGCCGAAACGACCCCGATGATTTTGGTTTTCAGACCGAGCGCCTCGCGGGCAGCGGCGATTCCGCAGAATCCTGATCCCAGTCCGATCGGAACAAAAACGACATCGAGATCACCGACGCTGCGGAAGAGTTCGAGGGCGTAGGTCGCGACACCGCAGACGAGACGGGAGTGGAACGAGGGAACCGCGTGGAGACTCTCCCGCGTGGCAAGTTCGCGGGAATACTCGAGAGCATCCTGGAACTCCGAGCCGTGCTCGATGAGTTCTGCTCCCAGCGCCTTCATGGCCGCGTTCTTTTCGGGATTATTCCCTTTCGGAACCACAATGACACAACGCAATCCTGTTTCCCGTGCGGCAAAGGCGATGGATTGGCCGTGGTTGCCGGTCGTGGCGGCAATCACTCCTGTTGTTTCCGGGAACTCCCGTTTCCGCTCCGCGAGATAGAGCAGACCGCCACGGATTTTGAACGCTCCTACCGGAGTGTGATTTTCATGCTTCAGCCAAAGGGAGCAGCCCACCTTTTCCTCCAGGAGCGGCCAGCGATAGGTCGGCGTTTCCGGGATCCACTGACGGAGGAATACCGCCGCAGCCTCGATTTCTGCCAAAGTCGGGAGAGTCTTCATGTCCGGACTATGGATTCCGAACGATTCCCCTGGCAAGTCATTTTCCCTTGCGAAGGGTTGGTGAGGAACGGAGCTCCCTCGACGGGGTGAGGCAGTTCCGGAATGCTTCGCTGACGGCGTCAATGTTGTCGCGGTGAAAGATCGAGATGTGATTTCCCGGTACGGCGATCACTTCGAGTTCATCAACGAGGGGGGCCCATCCGTAGTCGTCACCGATGTCGAATTTATCGTTGCCGACCATGGCGCGGAAGAGGGTGAGCTTTCCGGAGAATTTCCCAGGGAGATAGGCTTCCATGGCTCGTTCATGAGCTTTGCGAAGCTGCACCTGCCGCAGCCAGCCCGTCTTGTTCGACGAAGGGAGTGAACTGGCGATGGCATCCTCTGCTCCAAATCGGAGCCGGTAGCCGAGTCCGCTGCCGATGCGTCTGCCGAGGTTGCTGACTCTTTCGATGGTGCCTGCTTCGCTCTCGTTCCGGTTCTTCCAGTTTACGGAAACCCGTTCACCGAGACTGAGCTTCCGGCCATCGACGGAAGGATTTTCTGTGTCAACGAGTCCGAGAAATTCCACGGTTTCTCCTGCTGCGAGCAGTTGCCTCGCCATTTCGTAGGCGACGACTCCGCCAAAAGAATAACCACAAAGATGGTAGGGGCCGACGGGCTGGACTTTTTGCAACTCCTGAAGGTATTTCGCTGCCGTCTCTTCCACCGATTCCTCGGGGAGGGGGCCTCCGGCGGTGAGGGCTGGCGCTTCAAAGGCGTAGAAGGGCCGGTCGTTCCCGAGTCGCTCGGCGAGATCTCCGTAGAAGAGAATGCCCCCATTGCCGCCGTGTACGGCGAACAGTGGCGGGAGATGGCCCTCACTGCGAATGGCGACGGTGGTTTCCGCAATCGTCGGGCTTTCCGGGATAGCGCTTAGTTTGTGGGCAGGTTCTCCTGCGGCACCGGTGGTGTCCACAACGAGCGTTTGTGCAGGGGATTTGGTCTCCGATTGATCTAGGTCGATTTGCTTTTCGTCGATCAAAGCAGCGAGCTTGCGAATCGTCGGAGCTTTGAAGATGGACGCGAGAGGAAGGGAAATCCCAAACTGCTTTTGAATCCTGACAAACAACTTCATGCCAAGGAGAGAATGGCCTCCAAGCGAAAAGAAGTCGTCCTCCAGTGCGGGATGGGGGATGCGGAGGAAGTCGCTCCACATTTCCGTGAGGGACTTTTCCGTTGCGGTCGATTCCCGGGAAATCGGTGGTTCTGCTAGTTTGATTTCGGGAAGGGAACGGGTATCGATTTTTCCATTCGCATTCAGCGGCATCTCGTCGAGCACCAGAATCCGGGAAGGGATCAAGTATTCGGGAAGCGAGGAACGGAGATATTCCGAGAGCTCGGCAGCGGACGGTTTGACTCCGTTGAGGGGTTTTACGTAGGCGTGCAGGGATTTATCGGAAGCGAGGGAGCCGCTCACGACGATTTTGCACTGACCGACTCGGGGATGGCGGCTAAGGAGCGCCTCGATTTCGCCCGGCTCGACACGGAATCCCCGGATCTTGATCTGGTGATCGATGCGCCCCAAGAATTCGATCGTTCCATCGTGACGAAAACGAGCGAGGTCGCCGGTCGCGTAGAGTCGGCCGTGCGGATCATCGCTGAAGGGATCGGGAAGGAACTTCTCGGCAGTGCGGACAGGGTCGTTGATGTATTCGATGGCCACACCGTCTCCGCCGGTGAAGAGCTCGGCGGCGACTCCGGGTTGGACCGGATTCCGATCCTTGTCCAGAATCCAGATGGTGGAGTTGGGGACCGGCCGTCCGATCGGAATCGCGGTTCTCGTGAGGTCGGCCTTGGTGACCCGATGGGTCGCGGAAAAGGTGACATTTTCGGTCGGCCCGTATCCATTAATGAGGTGAATGTGAGGGTGCATCTCCAGCAACCTGCTGGCATGATTTACGGTCATGACATCACCACCGGTGATCAACTGACGCAGTCCCGAAAGAGCCTCGGGGCATTCTTCGATCATGATCTGGAACAGCCCTGCGGTGAGCCAGAGGGTGGTCACCTGGTGTTCTGTCAGGGAACGAGAGATCGCTTCCAGGGAGAGTTTTTCCGCCGGAGGAATGGCGAGGGTTCCACCGTTCAGCAGCGCTCCGAAGATTTCAAAAAGAGAGGCGTCGAAGCAGATGCTGGACGAAAAGAGGAGCGTTTCGTTCTCGTTCAGCTGACAGTAGTCTACGTTTTTTACGAGTCGTAGAAGGTTTCGATGTGTCCCCAGTGATCCCTTCGGAGTGCCCGTAGAACCCGATGTGTAGAGGATGAAAGCACCGGACTCTGCGGAGACCTCCGGGACCTCGTCGAGTCGTAGCGACGCACCACTCGTTTTGTCGATGACGATGGATTGGGTTTCCCTGTGGAGCCTGTTCTGGAGGGAGT
>JAGPCC010000354.1 GCA_018058245.1 Verrucomicrobiales bacterium | reverse complement strand
TCCATACGGTTACGATCAACCTCGATGCAGCGTCTCCGGACAAAAGGGAAAAATTATTCGAAAAAAATCGACCCGACTTTGATCGCCACCCCGAACGATATGCGGAGAATCGCTGGAACGTGGGTTATATCATGCTGCTCGGTGAACCAGCTGGTGAATAGGCGGGTCTCGAGACGCTCTCCCTCCTCTCTAGACAATGACAAATCGGGTCCCTCTGATTCTCAGTTTCCTCTTCGCCTTTGTCGCGAGCAGTGCGGGAGAAACGTTCCCCGCCCCCTACAACAGCGAACCGGACAAGACCGCAAACCCACCTCCGGCGCAGGAGGCGCTGAGCCTGTTTACTTTGCCCGAGGGATTTACGGCCACGCTATTTGCCTCGGAACCGGAAGTTCAGAATCCGATCGCGATGACCTGGGACTCACGCGGCCGACTCTGGGTCGCTGAGAACTATACTTACGCGGAAAATTCGAAGCGTTTTGCACGCGATCTTCGCGACCGCGTCCTGATCCTCGAGGACAGCGATCATGACGGGAAAGCAGACAAGAGAACGGTCTTCACAGAAGACGTGCAAACCCTGACAAGCATCGAAGTGGGGCGAGGCGGGGTCTGGCTGATGTGTCCGCCGCAGCTTCTCTTTCTGCCCGACCGAGACGGCGACGACATCCCTGATGGGGAAGCCGAGGTCGTCCTCGACGGTTTCACGGTGGCAGAAGCCAACTATCACAACCTCGCAAATGGTCTCCGTTGGGGGCCGGACTCATGGCTCTACGGTCGCTGCGGACACTCCTGCCCGGGCAGGATCGGAGTCCCCGGAACGCCGGAGGACGGGCGTATCCCTCTCGAGGGCGGGATCTGGCGATACCATCCCGAACGGAAAGTATTTGAAGTGATCTCGCACGGCACGACCAATCCGTGGGGCCATGACTGGGACCGGCACGGCGAACTGTTTTTCATCAACACCGTCAACGGCCATCTCTGGCATGGCATCCCTGGAGCACACTTCAAGGAGAGTTTCGGAGCAGATCCCAATCCGCTCATCTATGACCGCCTCGACATGCACGCCGATCACTGGCATTTCGACACAACCGGCAAATGGAGCGATTCGAGGAATGGAGCAGCAGATCAATTCGGGGGAGGCCACGCCCATGTTGGCATGATGATCTATCAGGGAAACTCCTGGCCGACGCAGTTTCACAATCGTCTTTTTACTCTGAACATGCATGGGTTCCGCACCAATGTGGAACGACTCGATCGCGAAGGGAGCGGATATGTGGGTCGGCATGAGCCTGATATTTTCCTAACGAAAGACAAATGGTTTCGCGGCATCGAGATTCGACCTGGACCGGATGGAGCAGTGTATTTGCTTGACTGGAGCGACACCGGGGAATGCCACGAACACACCGGCGTTCATCGCACGAGCGGACGGATCTATCGGATCTCTTATGGGGAGAACGCCGCCCCTATTCCTTTTGATGCGACTCTCGCCCCAGATTTCCTGGCCACCGCGATCACGACTCCCGAGCCCTGGCTCGACCGTCAGGTGAGGACCCTCCTACCAGGACATCCCGCGAAAGAGACGCTGACGGACTTCTTTTCCCAAAAACTAATCGAGACGCAAGATCCCATCGTCCGATTGCGGACGATCTGGAACCTCCATGCGCTCGGCGCGCCCATGGATTGGTCCTCCTTCCTGCACGACGAAAATGAACATCTTCGCGCTTGGGCGATCCGGCTGATGACGGATAGCCGCCCCATCGATTCCGTTGTCGGACCGAATCGGGAACATCCTGCGACCCCGCTCCCGAACGAGGCACTAGGTGAGTTTGTCGGTCTCGCGAAGACCGATCCGTCGGGTCTCGTCCGGCTTACGCTCGCGTCCACGCTGCAGCGACTTCCCCTCACCCAGCGCGCCGCCCTCGGGTCTGCTCTCGCCTCGCGCGAGGAGGATGCGCAGGATCACAATCTCCCCTCGATGATCTGGTTCGGGATCAGTCCACTCGCAAAGAGCGATCCCCACGCCCTTGTTCAAATCGCTGGCGAGAGTCACTGGCCTTTGCTTTTGCGCTGGATCGCCCGGTCGATTTCCAGCGAACTATCGACGAGTCCGAAACCTCTCGACGAGCTCTTGCTGACGGCCTCTAACTCTGATTCAAAAGATGCTCTTTCTCTTCTCACCGGGATCAATGACGGACTTCTGGGCTGGAGCAACGCATCAAAACCGAAGAATTGGGATATCTGGGTAAGGGATCAGGCAAAAAGGAAGGATGCGAGCCTCACTTCCCTGACGCGAGAGTTGAGCGTTCTGTTTGGCGATGGTCGGGCGCTCGATGAGATCGAAGCGCTCGTTCTGGACGAGATGGCCGATCCCGGAATTCGAAAGTCTGCTCTGGAAACCCTGATCTCAAGCCGACCGAACTCCCTCCGGAAAGTCTGCGAGTCCCTCCTTGAGAACCAACTGCTCAACGCAACTGCCGTAAAAGGAATCGCGCTGTTCGATGATCCAAAGCTCGGAGAAGTCCTCGCCAAGAAATACAAACGTTTTAGTTCAGAGGACCGTTCCGCTTTGATCGAAGTTCTTGTCTCCCGCCCGACCTGGGCCAAAGCTCTCCTCGACGGAATCGCCGGTGGAAGTATTCCCAAGAGCGACCTCTCCGCTTTTCATGCTCGACAGATCCATTCGTTCGCGGACGTAGCACTCTCGGCCACGCTCGTAAAGGTCTGGGGCGAGGCCCGGGAATCGGATGCGGCAAAACGCAATCTCATCACAGAGTGGACCAAAAAATTGACCCCTGCGGCGATGAAGTCCGCCGATCTTTCAAGGGGAAGGCAGCTCTTTTCGAGCATCTGCGGGGCGTGCCACGTTCTCTATGGGGAAGGTGGTCGCATCGGACCTGACCTCACTGGATCGAACCGGAGTGATCTCGGTTTTCTCTTGGAAAACATCCTCGACCCGGGCGCAGTAGTCAGTGCGGACTTTCAGATGATCGTCTTGACCCTAGTCGATGGGCGTGTTCTCACCGGCATCATCGGTGCGGAAACGGAAAAGACTCTCACCTTGCGGCAGGCAGCTTCCGAGGTTGTCGTACCAAAGAAAGAACTGTCCAAACGAGAAGTCCTGCCAGTCTCGATGATGCCCGAAGGGCTCTTGCTCGCATTTGATGAGTCCCAGGTGACCGATCTCATCGCCTACCTGCGGCATCCCGTGCAAGTTGCCCGACCCGCAGAAGGTAAGTGAACCGTGTTGACCGCCCCCCTATCGGCAGTGTAGTTTTGAGCGAAATTTACCCAAATTACGATCATGCAGTGGAAGGGAAGACGTGGCAGTAACAATGTCGAAGATAGGAGATCCTCAACCGCCCGGGTCGGCGGGAGCGGTGGAGGGATCGGGGTGAACCTGATCATGATGATCGCGAGTAAATTCGGAATCAAAGGGGTCATCGTCGCCATCATCGGAGTGGTCATCCTTTGGGGACTCGGTGTCGTGGATCCCTCGCAACTACTCCAAGGCGGAGGCTCGACCTCTGCGCCTTCCGGTCCGGTCGTAGAAAGCGCCGAAGAAAAAGAACTCTACGAATTCGTCAGCGTCGTCCTCGCCGGGACCGAGGAAGTGTGGACCGAGGAATTTGCCCGCCATGGCTTGAAATACGTCCCACCGAAACTTATCGTCTATCGCGGAGTCGTTCAGACCGCCTGCGGCGGTGGTTCAGCAGCGATGGGTCCCTTCTATTGTCCCGGTGATGAAAAGGTCTACATCGACCTGAAATTTTACGACGAACTCGCCAAGACTTTCCGCGCCCCCGGCGATTTTGCACAGGCCTACGTGATCGCTCACGAGATCGGGCACCATGTCCAAAAACTCCTCGGTACCTCCGCGAAGGTCAGTGCGATGCGGGGGCGCCCGGATTACAATCAATATTCCGTGCGCCTCGAGCTACAGGCAGACTACCTCGCCGGAGTATGGGCAAATCATAGCCGCGAATACCTAGAGAAAGGCGACATCGAAGAAGCGATGCGAGCAGCAAATGCCATCGGGGACGATGCCATCCAGCAAAAATCACAGGGCCGTGTAGTTCCCCATTCCTTTACGCACGGATCGTCCGAACAAAGGATGCGTTGGTTTATGAAGGGTCTCGAAAGCGGTCGCTTAGACGGCGGAGACACATTCTCCGGAAGCTACGAGGACCTTTGAGGGATCGAATATCCTTGCTCCATTGGAGGGTTTTTCATAGAATGACTTTCTCGTGAAAGCCCCTCTTTTTCCTATTCTTCTAATCGCCTGTCTCGCCTCGGTGGAGACAGCCTGGGCGGATATTGTCGTGAAAGAATTCGTGGAGCCAGTGTCCGGAGCGGTGACTTCAGGTTACGTGTTCCAAGGATCAAGAGGGATGAAGCGATTGGGGAAAGGAAACCGAAAAACGGAAACAGTCGTTGGATTTACGGGGCCTGTGAACGTCATCCCTGTGGAAGCGAGCGAATCAAAGA
>JAGPCC010000004.1 GCA_018058245.1 Verrucomicrobiales bacterium | reverse complement strand
TTCACGATGGAATCAGCGATACTGGCTGTTCCCTGAAGGCGATCCATCGGGATCATGTCGATTTGCTGGTACCCTTCAACGGGATGCACCGCTTTCTCCCTGCGATTTTCACTCATGCAGGGCTGAAGATCGCCGAAGTCGATGTGAATCATCGCGAGCGCAAAGCAGGAACGTCAAAATATACCAACCTCGACCGGGCAATTCGCGGGATCTACGATCTCGTTGGGGTGTGTTGGATTCTGCGGCGGAAGGTCATCCTGCCGCCTTTGGAGACGGTGCCAGAGTAATCTTTCTCCGCCCTCCAGAAGGGAAGATTGGACGTAGTCGTTCCCTTCTGATACATTCTCATTCTCTCGTCCCTCTGTGTATGCACCCTCCCTTACGATCTCTTTTTCTGATCTCCGTTGGCGCAGCACTTTGTCTCACCTCCTGCGAAGAGCTCCAAACCAACAGCAGTTCCTCGTCGCTCAACGCTTCGGCATCTGCGACGACAGACTCGTCGGCAACCCCGCTCTCAAAGCACGACGTCGCACTCCGTTTTCTCACCGCATTCATCCGTCTCGACCGCTCCATGGCAATGCAATACGCGACTCCGGAAGCGCTCAGCAAACTGAACTGGAATGCCCCCCATCGAGGAAACATCCCTTACTACGACGACAAGATGTTGCTGCAGTTCAACGGCGGATGGGCCCGGGTTTTCTTTCAGGACACCGGCAATACGTTTCGCATTTGCGATTTTGAGGTCCACAGCCGTTGAGACTCGAATATCGCCGCTCAGGGAAAAATTCTTCGAACGCATTGGCGGCAACTTCGGTGGTGGATTTTCCCGACTTCAAGGGACATAGTAGCCGGATGAAGACACAAGCTGCTTTTCTCGCATTGGCGTTCCCCCTGTTGAGCCATGCAGACCCGGTTCTCGTTGAAACGGAGTCCTTCGAGAACCTCGGGGGCTGGGAGCTCGATACCCAATTCATCGACAACATGGGTTCGCCCTATTTGATCGCCCATGGTCTCGGGAAGCCAGTCGCGGACGCTACGACCGACGTGACCTTCCCTGCGGCTGGCAACTACAAGCTCTGGGTTCGGACTAAAAACTGGGTCGCAAAATTTGCGGATCAAGTGGACGCCAGTGCCGCTCCAGGGCGTTTTCAGGTGAAAGTCGGGGGAAAGGCCGTGGATCATATTTTCGGGAAATCCGGTGACGACTGGCAATGGGAAGACGGAGGCTCCGTTTCCATCTCAGATCTCAAAACCACCGTCGCACTGTCCGATTTGACGGGGTTCGACGGCCGCTGTGATGCGATTCTTTTTGCTTTGGATCCTGCCTTTGTTCCCGACAACACAAGCGAAGTCCTCCCAGCTTGGCGCCGCAAAATGATGGGCGTGACCGAGAGTGTGATCAACGAAGATCCTTACGACATCATTTTTGTCGGCGGCGGTTATGCCGGGGCATGTGGCGCGATCTCTGCGGCCCGAATGGGACTGAAAGTGGCCCTGATTCAGAATCGTCCGGTTCTCGGTGGCAACGGCTCGTCTGAAGTCCGCGTCTGGGCGCAAGGGAAAACCCCCGCTGGACTCTACCCGGTAGGTGACATCATCCGGGAAATGGAAGACGACGCAAAGGCATCACCTGGAACCTACGAAGAGTATGAGGATCAGAAAAAACTCGATATCGTCACTGCAGAGAAGAATCTCCATTTGTTTTTGAACCATCACGCGTACCAAGTCGATATGGCCTCGGATACGAAAATCGGCGCGATCCAGGCTTTTGACACCCGCTCCGGAGAAATCCGTCGTTTCACCGCAAGAACGTACTGCGACGCGACTGGCCACGGCACGATAGGCAAAATGGCCGGAGCCGATCTGGATTCGGCGGAAAAAGGCCGGATGGGAATGTCGAATATGTGGGCTTGGGAAAACACCGATGCTCCCCAGAGTTTTCCTGATCTGGCTTGGGCATTGCCTCTAACAGAAAACGATTTTCCCTACCCCAAAAAGTTTCATGCGGAGTGGTTTTGGGAGAGCGGATTTGATAAAAACCCCCTCCTCGATCTGGAGCAGATCCGCGACTGGAACCTCCTCGCCGGTTTTGGTGCTTGGAATGCGATGAAAAACAAGGGAGCGTATGATCGTTACGATCCCGAAATGCTCGGACACCGGAATGCCCGACTCACTTGGATGGCCTATGTCGGCGGGACGCGGGAGACATTGCAGCTCCTCGGAGACATCATCCTCACCGAAGAAGATATCGTGGAGAAAAAACCGTTTCCCGATGGCTGTGTTCTTACGACCTGGTCGGTCGATCTCCACTATCCGAACGAGCAGTATGAAAAAGCCTATCCGGAGAATCCCTTTATCTCCGTGGCGGTCCATGGGAAAGCGGTCGACCGGAAGAAAGGGTATGCGGTGCCCTACCGCTGTTTTTACTCCCGCAATATCGAGAACCTCTTCATGGCGGGGCGCAATATCAGCGTCACCCACGAAGCTCTCGGGACAATTCGGGTCATGAAAACTTGTGGCATGATGGGAGTGGTCGTCGGAAAAGCTGCTGCGATCTGCGCGAAACACGAAGTCTCGCCGCGTGAAGTGTATTACCAGCATCTTGATGAGTTAATTGAGTTGCTCCGCCTTCCCGGAAATGTGCGCCGAGCCTCCCTTTCGGATGAATTCGCAGTCGATCCCTCACTTCCGGATCTTCCAGATCCGGAAGTGGATGGAATCATCTCGGCGCAGCTCGAAGGGATCGTGATCGATGACGATAAGGCCGTTTTGACTGGCGATTGGACTCACGGCGAAGGTCTGCCGGGTTACATCGACACCGGCTACCGCTACACGGGAGCCGCCCCTGTCGGGAGCGACAAAGTTCGCACGGCGACCTTTTCCATCGCAGTGCCGAAAGACGGGGACTACGAAGTCCGCATTTCTCACCAAGCGCACGAGAATCGGTCTTCCAAAACACAGGTCACAGTCCACCACGCGAACGGTGACCGCACGATCCTCGTGAATCAAAGAATCGCCCCCCCTCTCGCTAAGGGATTTTTCGGGCTCGGAGTGTTCCGCTTCGAGGCCGGAAAACCCGCTTCGGTCGTCGTGAGCAACGAGGGCGCAGACGGCAACGTCCACATCGACGCGGTCCAAGTGATCTTGCAAAAGTAATTTCCCGATCTCCTGTTTTTAGGTGATTTCGGCGATCACGCTTTCAAAAACCTTGGAGGTCGAGAGCGCCATCGCCTTTCTGTTGTTGGTGACCTTGACCCACTCGCGGCCCTGCTCTCCAATGTGACGGGCCTCGTCCGGGTTCGAGAGAAGATCCGAGAGGCGTGCCGCTAGGTCCGCGGGATCATCAGGATAGCAAAGGAGAACTGCCGCCCCAGAATCCCTCATCGCGGGAAATGCTCCGCTCGCAGGAACAACCACCGGAAGTCCACAGGCCATCGCCTCCAGCGCGTAAATGCCCTTCGGTTCTTGGAATCTCGCTGGAACAGTGAACACATCGATGCCTCGCAGAAATTCCATTTTGGCATCACCGTCAGGAGCTTCCTGAAGGAAAAAACGATTCAAAAGACCGGCCGATTTGATTCGCTGAATCTGCTCGTGATAATAGGGGCGGTCTTTCTCCGAAAGCCAGCCTCCCACATGAAGCCGGATCTCCGGATGACTCTCCGCGAGCAATAGAAATGCGCTCACCACGAGATCGAAACCTTTTTCCGGGGAGAGGCGGGCAAAATAACCAATGACATTCCCTCGCTCCCTCTGTTTGCCCGATTCGTAAATTTCATCAAATTCCGCCACCGTGACACCGAGCGGGGTGAGATGGAATTTCTCGCTCGGAATCTTCAGAAGCTCGCTCATCGAATCCCGATAGAACGGGGAGAAGGTGATAAATCCATCCGCTTCCTGCGCAAGACGGCGCATTTCGAGAAGAACGGACGATTTCCACGGTTCCACCAGTTCATCAAGAAAGACATCGTCCCCTTGTAGGGTGACAACGACAGGAACTCCTAATTCCCGTTTTAAGGCCGGAATGGAGCCTCCCACAAGCAGATTGGTGAGACAGATCAGGTCAGGTTTTGCGACTTCTTTTAACCACTGCACGAGGCGTTTCACCTCTTTTTTCTGGAATCCGTGTTCCCCTTTGACCATCGAGAGAGTCATCCCACCGAGTTCACTGGCACTGACCGAGACGGCCCGAGAGGCGACACGGCGAATCAAGGCTGGATTATCGAGCCATCGATCTAGGAAGGCGGGCAGATATCGAAAGAGCGGAATCTTTTGCTGGAGAAAGACATTGATCCCCCCGAAGAAAATCTGATCAATCGAATGATCCTCCTCATCCACCCGAATCGGAGTGTAGAGGGGTAGCAGGGTGACGTCCCACCCCAGATCACCAAGCGCGGCGGCAAGAGCGTTGTCACGGAGACAACTACCGCAGTACATGCCCGCTGCCCCGGCCGTAATGTAGACGATTTTCGGGTGATCACTCATGCTCCATTTAAAGGTAGAACTAGATACGTCATCGCTTCCTAACAGCCTGTCGGACTCTTTCCACCGTCCTATGATACGACGTGAACTTACGGCGATCCTGTCGAAATTTCCTTTTCTTGGCATCGCTGGTCAGATTCTCCCCTTCCATCGTCGGGATCGATCGGAGCTCGACAAACGGAATAAAGTCGCCGTTTTCCGATTTTCGTGAAAGATTCCCCATCGATGGACCCGCTTTCTGAACCCCTCATTGTCGCCACGGTCACCCGACCGGAAGATCTCGAACACCTCCGCTCAGGGGCGGCTCCAGAGTGCGATCTATTGGAATACCGATTCGACAATCTTCTCTCGGTAGAAAAGGAAGCTGGGGAAGTGATGGAGGCACATCCCCT
Organism: Verrucomicrobiales bacterium; assembly: GCA_018058245.1. Classification (GTDB taxonomy): domain Bacteria; phylum Verrucomicrobiota; class Verrucomicrobiia; order Verrucomicrobiales; family DEV007; genus Arctic95D-9. The sequence continues at coordinate 49,069 of JAGPCC010000004.1, read as the reverse complement.
CCCTGCCCTGCTCACCGTAAGGCATCCCAAGGAGGGAGGTGCCGGGGGACTTTCTGCGGAATCCCGCCTTGAGATCTACCGCAAACACCTCGCCGTAGCGACCCTGGTCGATGTGGAAGTAGCGTCCCTCGCGGAAAGAGACTTTGCCGAGTTCCCCGAGGAAGTTCACGCCTCAGGATCTCGCCTCATCGGATCGTTTCATGACTTCTACTCCTTCCCTGGAAAGGATTTCCTCGCGGAAAAATTGATCGAAGCGTTTTCGCTGAAGGCGGATATCGCAAAAATTGCGGTCGTCATCGAAACCATGAGCGATCTTTTTGCCCTTTCGGAACTCGTCGAATATCACCGCAGCCGAGGAAGATTTGTCTCGGCCATGGGCATGGGAACGCTGGGGAAACTGTCACGACTCGCACTCGCCCAGTCGGGTTCGTGCCTGAATTACGGATATCTTCAGACGCCCAACGCACCCGGCCAGTGGTCTGCGGCAGAACTCCGGCATCTTATCCACGAAATCCGCCATCAATGAGTCGGCGCGGCGATCGTGCCGTCGATGAACTCACGGCGTCGTACTTCGACGATATTTGACGCGATATCGAGGATCGTTTCTTCGAGGAGGAGACGCAGATGGCTCCCCGCCCGATAGTCAGCCGGGGCGATGTGTTTGATCCGGCCAGCAACCCCCGCGAGTTGATACGCTTTGCGAAAGCTGGTTCTCGTTTTGTCTCCGGGATTGTAAACCGCTATGCTGTGGCCGCCGAAACGTTTCATCACAGTGAAACAAGGAACATCCGTAGGACCATCACCGAGATAGATCATATTCGGAAACGGGATCGGTCGCAGATGATCGGCCATGTGGTCATTCACATCGTCCGATGGATCGAGCATCCCTTTGTTGATCCGGAATAGGTACTGGGTCTTTGCGGTGTGGGAAATGACGCGACGGGGAAAGGAAATTCGGCCGGCGCTGTTCTCCGCAAATTCGCAGCCGAAGATCTCTTTAATAAAAGGCCGGAGACGACTCCCGTCGATGAGCGCTTTGAGCCCACTTGAGACGATATAGTGCTCGATTTTCACACCCATGGCCCGATGCTCATCACTCAGGAGCACGTTCAACTCCCCGAACATCTCCGGCAGACCCGGGAAGAACTGGAGACCTTTTCCGAGGTTTTCCAGATCCGCGTTACTGGGGCCATCCATTTCCAAATAGTCGAGCATTGCCTTGAGGTAGGCGAGTTCATTTTCGTAGCCGTGGTCTTCGACGAGCAACTTGCACTGCTTCCAAAACTCAGTGGGGTTGATCCCAAACTCGGGAAAGAGCACTTCGTCCTGCATATACGTGGGACTGAGAGTCTGGTCGTAATCGTAAACGATTCCGATAATGTTCTGCGGTGCTGCCATGCGGGAAGGATAGTGTCGAGCCGAGAAAAACTCAAAGCCCGGTTTCCACGTTCGTGAGAGCCGAAGCCAAATCAGAAAACTCCCATTCGAAGCCGAAAGCCTTCATCATGACCGGTTCGACGCGTTGGCTATGGAGAAAGAGAGAACCAATTCCTCCCGGAAGTCGCTTCAGCAGGAAATTTGGCACGGGCAGGAGCGCCTTCCGTCCAAGAATCCTTGCATAACAGCGGGTGAATTCCCGATTCGTCACTGGGCTCGGGGCCACACAGTTTACCCGACCATGGATACTGTCATTTTCGACACACTCCGCAAGGATGCGAACGAGATCCTGAAGATGGATCCAGGACATCCACTGGTTCCCCTTCCCGAGACGTCCGCCCAGCCCGAGCCGGAAGACACGGCGAATCGGTTTCAAAAAACCTTCCCGTCCCAGGACAATTCCGATTCTCGGATTCACGATCCTCACACCCAGTTCCTCCGCCTTTGCCGAGGCAGACTCCCAATCGCGGCAAACCGACGCAAGAAATCCGAACCCCACATCGCTCTCCTCATCGAGCCACTCCCCGCCTCGATCGCCGTAGTAACCAATCGCAGATGCAGACAAAAACACCCTGGGACGCTGCCCTCGAGGGAGTGCCTCGATGGTCCGGGCTAGACTCGCAGTGAGGTCGATGCGGCTCGCCCGAATTCTCCGCTTTTTTTCCTGCGTCCAGAAACCGACGATGGACTCCCCCGCGAGGTGGATCAGAGCATCCAGGCCACTCAAATCGATCGAGTCCAAATCGGCGACGGAACGGATCTCGTCGGCTCCGCGAATCGTCTGCGTCGAATCCCGAGAGTACGCGACGATAGACCAGCCTCGTTGCAGCCCTTCTGCGATGAGCGCTGAGCCGATACTTCCGCTCGCGCCGGTGATCCCCACTTTCATTCTGCACCCTAATTCGAGTACCCGAAAAGAGGTAGCCCAATTTTGCAGCGAAATTCGAACGACTGACCTCCAAGAAATACCCCGCGTGCCGGATCAGACCGTCGCTCCAGCTCTTTGTTGATCCAAAATATGGACGAACTCAGAGGAATTTTCTCGCAGGCGAGTAAGTCCCGCCGTGGACTCGGGAGAAAGGCCCCCTTCCATTAAGATCAACTCGGAGAATCCGGTCACAGATCCGATCATGTTCCGAAAGTCGTGCCGAAGTTCTTTGTCATGGAGAGAAAAATCAGAAATTCCATTCAGTTTTTTCCGTATCTCATGACCGGAATTCACGATATAGGAGAACAATTCTGGACCGTCATCCCCATATTCGCCGATCCGGGCCTTCAGCGAAGCGGAGACCTGCACGATATCGAGAGCAACCTCGCGAAGACGATTCAGCGAGGGATCTTGGCTGAAAGGCGCTTCATCTGAAAGTTCTTCGGGTTCTTGGTTCTTCTGAATCTCACGCTTAATCGACTCGATGATCGCCCGACTGCTGTCATGCGTCGGAAAGACGGCCAGAAACCCGGCTGCTTTCGCCTTTTCAAACAGCTGCTGGTTCGCTGCCGAAGCCAGTCCCAAGATCGGGACATTTGCCAAGGTGTCGATGCCTCGAACCGCCTGCAAAGAGCTCCAGAGGCCCAATTCAGCAAGATCGAGATCCACAACCATATAATCAGGAGTGTGTTGTCGACAAAACTCGACCATCTGGATCGGATTCCACACAACTGCGGTCTGAAAGCCTTCTTGGCCTAGCGCTTGCTGATAACGTTCCCCGGTTTGGCGTTCGCCTGCGACAATCAAAACTCTATTCATGCGGGTGTTGGATAAGAACCGAATTAACGGCATATAATCAAATTTCCATAAATATACCGCTTTTTAAGATTACTCCAACTGGTTTTTAAAAATTTATGAGAATCATTCTCATAAACATCCATTGCAGACTCTGTAGCGTAAATTAAGATGTCGCGCGTTTCCAAACGCAAACACCAAACTCCTATTCGAACGAAATGAAGAAGCTCATTAGCACCCTCTGTCTTACTGCAGTCCTCGCCGGAACATTCTCCTCGCACGCCCAAGACGCAGTCGAAGTCACTCTCACTGCAGACAAGATCCAATTTATCTACGACATCAAAGAATTCACGGTCAAGCCTGGCCAGACCGTGAAATTGACGCTCGTGAATCCAGCCGACAGTATCACGCGCCAGCCACACAACGTCCTCATCGTTAAACCCGGGAAAAAGGACATCGTCGGCATGGCTGCGAATGCCGGAATGTCAGACCCCAACTTCCTCACCACGGGCAATGCAATTCCGAAATCAGACGATATTCTCCACCACTCAAAGTTGGTCCAACCTGGTCAGTCCGAAACAATCGAATTCACCGCACCCGCTGAGGCAGGTGACTACCCCTACATCTGCACCTACCCTGGTCACTGGGCAATCATGAACGGTGTCATGAAAGTGGCTGAATAAGTCGTATCTCGATTTCCCAACTCTTTGGAAAAACCGGTCGGGCTGCTTTGCGGTCGGCCGGTTTTTTGCGTTTGCAGACGATTCCTTCCCTAGGGCAAATGATTTCGATGATAGAAATTATCAAATAATGTTTTGTATTTTTCATATTCTCCATATATATTGATGTTCACTGCAATGAAATCGCGAATCCAAATCATCGACGACAATGTCGCCCTTACAACGCTTCTTGCGAAAGCACTCGCGAAGTTCGGATATGATCCTGTTGTGGAGAACAATCCTCTCTTGGCAGTCAATACGGTCAGACACTACATGCCCGACCTCATTCTGCTCGATGTGATGATGCCGGAAAAAGACGGAGGTCGTGTCCTTGCGGATCTCCGGAACGATCTTTCTCTTCGTTATATCCCAGTCATCCTGCTCACCGCCATTGCGAGGGAAGCGCAAGCCCTCGCTCTGATGTGCGGAATACGCAGCACCGTCGTCGCAAAACCAGTGCAGTTGCGGGACTTAGTTTCGATCATCGAATCGCACTTAAATGCAAATCTGACCTACAATCAGCTCAAGGACAATGGATCGTCCACTGCACCAACTCCGTGTAACGAACCCATCATGGAGCTGCCGGACTTTGACGATGACCTGAGACCAGCGGAAGCGAGTATGCGCCTGCTCTCGCTCGGGAACAACGAGGGGAGAGGCCTTCCTTCCAGCGCTTTCAGTGAACAGTTCCCAGCGAGGGAATCCTCCTTCCCGCAAGCGGAACCAGCTCAGAGTTTCGGGTTCGCATTTCCCGGTAGGGACGAGGAAAAGAGGCCTGCCAAGTCGGTCTGGTAGGGTGGATGCCCATCAGGCAAGCCCCTGATTGCGGAACTGGTTGAGACACCAATCGTACTCTGCCACGAGTTGATCGACGACATCTCCACTCCTCATTGCCTCGGGGAGGACTTCCCAAGTGTAGGTCTCCATCTCAAAGTGGCTGCACCATCGTGGATCTTTCGCCAATAGCGTGAGGAGTCCGGTAATATGGTCCCGAGTATCCGAAAAGAGTGCTTCCGGTTGAGCGTGAATGGGGACATGAAAATGCACACGCCATTCGGCGCCGACATCGCCATTCGCCGTCTGGGACCAATCGATGGCATTCGGCAGGTCACGAAAGCGATGCACGACTTCCCTCCCATCGGATACTACGACTTGGTGGAGGTAGACATCGTCCTGAAAAGCACAGAGACGCTCGATCGCCTCTTTCGTCGGTCGAAGGCGCAGGGCTGAACTGAGATGCACTTTGCTGATCCGAATGCCGGAATCCCGGAGACGGCTGATCGCATCCTCCGGTTCTTCAAATTCGACCGCGAGGTGGCAGGTGTCATAGTTCACTCCGATATTGCGCAGGATCCGCTCACGCTCGCCCGAACTGCAATCTTGCAGGAGTCCTTCAAAAAAGCGGACCGTTTCCCCGCTCGTTTCGAAGAGACCGAGCGGCTCCGGCTCCAACCCGAGGTGGATATCCCGACCGGTGCGGTCCCGCAGCCTTTCAATGTGATCACTGCACTGCCGGAGGTGTCGATAGATGGCTTGCACTTGCACCGCTTCCGTCTGCGGAAAAATGAATTCTTTAAACGACCCCGGCAGAGTGCTCACACTCACTGATTCTCCCGCAGGCGCGAGGGCAGAGACGATGTCAAAGAGCCCGGTTGTATAGGAAAGGCGCACCGGATCCGTCCAGTCCGGCGCGTAGACTTGCTCCTTCACGCGGCTTCCATGAAAGGTGCCGTAAGGGAATCCATTGATCGTGAAGATATACGAATTCCGTTCCTCCATCCAACGGCGAAAAGAATCGAGACGACCGGAATCGGCAGTCAACTCTTCTGCGGCGACAGCACTGAGCCGTAAACCGATGCCGTAGGCATCCCCTGGGGCAACCCGGAGTCGAACGGCGTCGGTGTAATCGCGGAGTCCTGCAAAAGTCTGGTCCCAGGTCTCACCACGATGGATGTTCGTGCAATAGGCGAGATTGATTCCGTGTTGTAGTCGCATCGCAGAAAGAAACGCACTTGGGCGCGGGGCGCAAGACAAGGACCGCATAAATTTCCTTAATAAGTCTCGACAATGAACTTCTGAAGCAGCAACAATAAGAAAGCCCTCCCTTTTTACCTATGAGCTCTCCCCTCTCTCAGGAAGATAATCCCCTCGACGCCCCTCCCTTGATGATTCCCTCTGGTATTCTCATCGTGGACGAAGATCCTGCCTTTCAACTGGGACTGAAGACGTTTCTCCGGGAATATGTTGGTTTTGAAAAGGTCTTTATCGCAAGAAACGGTCGGGAGGCGCTGGATTTCATCCATTCAGAAACGTCCATTGAAGTCGTTACCCTGGACTATAGGATGCCTGGCATGTCCGGCATTGAAGTCGTCAAATCGCTATGCGAGTCGCAGGAACGCCCGCTCTCGATCATCATGATCACCGGGTATCCATCCGAAGAACTGGAACTCGAGTTTCGTGAGCAAGGGAACGACACCGTCCTGACAACCCATTTTCTCTCCAAACCAGTGCATTTTGAAAAGCTGGAACACATCATCCTTGATGCGCAGGAGGAGGTTCTTCGGGTGAAGGCGGAGTTGGCGACAAAACACAATTTGATTGAGATGCCGCTTGCGCCGGGAGCGCTCGAACCGAACCCACTACGGGACACGCTTGAGGAGCAGTCCCTTCGCATCACTTCCCTGGAACAGGAGTTGAAAAGACAACGCGGTAAATGGCGTTCGGACTTTTGGAAACTTGCTCTTCTGATCGCTGCGATCTGGCTAGCGGGTGAATTCGGCCTCTGGCAGAAAGTCACTCCCCGCTGGGAAACGCTCAAGGCAACGATCGTCGATTCCTTTACTAAACCGTTCCCAAGCCCGAACGCAAAAAGTGAGCCAAAGAAGCTCCTGAAACAAAAGTCCGCTCCAGAGCTAGCTCCGGGAGACGCCGCACCTGGAACAGGTCAGCCACTTTGAGCACTCCCTCACTTTGTTTTCCCGGACCCGAATTTTTCCATCACGCAGACCATCCCGACGCCGGCGAGGAGGATCGCTATGGCAAGGAACGTTTCCCCCTGTATCGAGGGCAGGAACCATTCGTAACCGATCACTTTCTCCTTCACGACTGAAAGTGTCTCGAAAGTCGCTGTAACTGCCGTTTTCCATGGCCAAATGATGAGGAGCGACCCGGCGACAAATCCTGTCAGTAGGGAGACCGCAAGATCGTGAAATCGTCGGAAGATCCACGAGAGAAAGTGGCTCAGCGCCAGCATCCCAATGACCGCACCCACTCCCACTGGTAGAAGCACCGCAAAGGCATGGGGATCAGCGCGTTTCAAACCCGAGACAGAGTCGATCATGATAAGCTGGTAGTTCCCTAGCAGAAGCAGAACAAACGAACCGGAGATCCCTGGAATGATCATGCTCGCCATGGCGATGATTCCGCAGATCACGAGGTAATAAACATCCTCATTTTCAGAAGCAGGTTTCATCAGCGCCACTCCGATCGCGATACCGGCACCGATCAGGAGCGCGACCACAGCGAGACTGGACCAACGTTTCACCTGCTTCCCAACGAAGAAAACGGAAGCGAGAATTAATCCGAAAAAGAACGCCCAGACATAAACGGCGTAATGAACAAAGAGGAATTTGAAAATCTCCGCAAAGGTCAGAATGCTCAACACAATTCCCAACCCGAGCGCCGCGAGGAAGGGAAAATCGATCTTGGCGGAAAGTTCCCGAAATCTCCCCCGAAATAGCAACTTCAGCGCCGATCCGTCGAGGCCCTTGATCGCGTTGATGAGGCGTTCGTAGATTCCGGTGATGAAGGCAACGGTGCCTCCAGAAACGCCAGGGATGACATTCGCAGCGCCCATCGCGACACCCTTTAAAAATACTCCGAGTAACTCTTTCATAATTCCCTGTCACAGGGTTCAACCATACTGCTCCTGCATCTCTCGGAGCTGCCGACGGATCGCGTGCTTCCTCGCGCTGGACATCCGGTCGATGAAAAGTTTCCCAAAGAGGTGATCGACTTCATGCTGGATCGCGCGAGCGAAGAGTCCATCCGTTTCGATGACGAGAGTAGTTCCGTCGAGCGTTTCCACGGTCGCCTTGACTTCAAAGGGGCGTGCGATCTCGCCACGAAGATCGGGAAACGACAGGCATCCCTCCGTATCGACATCCTTGCCGCCCCGAGTTTCGACCACTGGATTCAGGAACACGATCGGGCAAATCTCGCCGAGAGTCCTTTCCTCTCCGTTCACCCGGAGGTAACTGATGCATTCGACATCGTGAGAGACATCGATCACGGCGAGTTGCAGGGAGACACCAACCTGAGGTGCCGCGAGACCCACCCCATTCGCATGATACATGGTCTCCACCATATCCGCCGCGAGCTGGCGGATCTCATCGGTAACGGTCTCGACGCGATCTCCGGTTCTCCGGAGGACCGGGTCGGGGTAAAATACGATTTCACGAATCATGGTAATGGCTCTTTGGGTGGGCGGATACTAGTGCATTCTTTCGCCCAATAATCAAAAACGGACTCTCCATTTACTCACGTAAAAGAATGCGGAGCGGCAATTCTCCGATCTCAAGGCCTGCCTGAGTCGCGGCATCCCAGACTTTCACCATGAGCCCCAGAGGCGCTTTTTCATCTGCTTTCAGTTCCAGTCGTCCTTCCGGTGACGTTTTTTTGAAGTCTCTCAAGGCGGAACTCAGGGATTCAATCGGCACGACAAGGGAACCGAGGGACACTTGCCCGTCCTCTCCGAGCGCAAGAGGAGTGCGTTTTTCTGCATCGTCCACCCCCTTCATCTCAGAAGATCGCGGCAAATTCACCTTCACGAGTGAATCACTCTGCTTGAACGTGGTCGTGACGATGAAAAAGATCAATAGAATCGCGAGAATATCGATCATGGAAATGACCGACACAGTGGGACGTTGTCGCTTCTTCTGGTAAAAGTTCACGTCAGGAAGTCGGGTTGACCCAGTTCACGACCACTTTCCTCAATCGCCCGAGCGAGCCCAGTCTCTGGAGTGACAGAAGCAGCTTCTTCCCGAAGATAAATCTGCGGCCCACCGTTTTTGAAAAACTCGTGGAGAAGATGTCCGGCGATCACTTCGAGACGGGCGGCGATCCGCTCTAGCCGGCGAGAAAAATAGGAATGCACGATCACCATCACGACCGCGACGACGAGACCGGCGATGGTTGTGTTGAGCGCCACGGCGATCCCGGCAGCGATCAGCGCAGGATCCCCGCTATCCCCGGATCCCCCGAGTGTTGCAAAGACACTGACCAAGCCACTCACCGTGCCGAGGAGCCCGAGCAGGGGCGAGATCGTGATCACCACCTCAAGCACGCCCATCCCATTTTCCAATTTCACCATCTGCTCCCGAGCCGTCGCCTCGACCGCCTTCTCTGCCTCGTCGCGCGTCTCGAACTCTGGAGAGAGCGCAACCATCCCAATCCGACCGACCGGACTTTCACTCCGCTTCAACTCGTGGAAAAATCGGGTCGCTCCCCCTTCGCGAAAAACCTCCCCGCAACGAGCCAGGTGGCCCCGCAAATTCAGAGGGATGATCGTCGTCCAGCGAAGCGATATCGCACGATGGATGCAGACCGAGATCCCCACAAAAGAGCAAATCGCGATGAAGGCCATGAAAACTCCTCCCGAAAGGAGAAACTCCCAGACTTTGGCATTGGTCGTTGAATCAAACATGAGGCGGTCAGTAAATGATAATTTCGTATCGTATGATGAGGTCCTCGTCACCGAGTTCCTCAGACACTTCGGTCGGCATGGCCGGGAGATCCGCTTCTGTAATCGCTTTCAAGGTGAAATTCACCAAGACCTTATTTGCCTCATTTTTTGTGATTTTCACGTTCCGCACTTCCCCGCTCGACGCTACCTGGAATTGGAGCTTCAGGGTGCCCCAGGTGACGAGGTCCGCTTGCTCCTTGCGGAAGGAGTGCCACTTCACTGCAATCGCGTCTTTCACTGCCTTTTTATACCGCCCCATCGCGGTCGCCTCCGCATCAACAGCGTTTCTCCCCTGGCGAACCTCACTCCCATTCACCGCCGTTTGCCTTTCCTCGGAACGAAACCCATCCGGGAGCGTATCCGCGTCATCGGCTGGAATCGTCTTGGTTGCTCCACTCCCTTCGTTGATGAGCTCTTCCGGTTTGGTCGACATTTCTCCGATGCGATAGGCACTGTTATCCGCGCTGGGATCGATGTAGCTCCGAGACAAGAGGGTTGAGTCTCCCACCTGACCCTGTTGGGTCGCCTCTTGGGCCACTTGCGGTGTCGGGGTGGCTTCCGGCATTCGCGATTGCGTGGCCGAACGGTCCACTACCCCGTCGGAAAAACGACGATCTTGCAGGGTGAATTGCTCTGCCTCACTGCTCCCCACCAGCGTAGGACCCTTCTCTCGCGGCACGATTTCATCGGGCTTCCACTCGCTCGCAGCACGAGTGTTTCTGTCCGACTCGAATCGTGCCTTCTCCGGTGCATTCGCTTCGTCCTCATTGAGATCGGTACTGACAAAATCCCGAGAGGAGAGTCCGGATTTTTCTACCTCAACCGTTTTCATCAGATCGCCCATAAGAATGGTGATCTCTTTTGGTGGCTCGGGAACAGAAGGATTGCCCGCTGGATTCGAAGATTCGCTGCGGTTTGCACTGAGGAAAAGAAATATCACTACAAGCAGAAGCAAATGCGCAACCACTGCCCCCGAGAGGCTGGTGAAAATCTTTTGGTGCTCTGACATCGAATGGAGCGGGGACTTAAAGCGTTTTGCGGGCGAAATGAAAGAGGTATTGCTGGGCATACCCGGCATTCACTCCGAAATGCTTCTCTGCCCAAGCCTGAAGTCGGACCCCTTTGAGCCTTTTCCTATAGTGATCGCGGAGGATGCGCTCGATCCAGACATCGATCGGAAACGCCTGCCACTTCCCCGCACTGAAGAGGAGGGCGCAATTGGCGATTTTTTCTCCCACCCCGTGTAGTTGCATCAGACCCGCACGAGCATCGGCAAGGGATGGCTCGGCTTCGATCGCTGGGAGATCGACCTCCCCTCTCACGACCGCGAGGGCGGCGAGGTGCAGGGACTTTGCCCGGTATCCGAGCGAGCAGGATCGGAGAGCCTCTTCTCCGGCAGCAGCAAGCGCCTCGGGTGTCGGGTAGGTAAAAAAGACGCGATCGCCCAAGGAATGGGCTACGCCATACCGTTGCCGCAACGTCATCGAAATCCCGCGAATATGAACGACCTGCTTCAACGACGAGGTGATGAACGTGGAGAGACATTCCCACATCGGCTGTCTCGTGATCCGCAGCCCTGGGCAATAAGCGATCGCCGCAGCGAGTACGGCGTCCTTTTGCGGGAACGTGGCATGGACCTCTAAAAGCGGGGTATCGAGACCAAAATAGCGGGAAACGAGGCTCTGATCCCGTGCGAACGTCAGCACTTTCCCCCCAGCCTCCTGCGTGATGAAGGATGGCGCAGCGTTCCCGATGCAACCGGCATATCCGAAGTGCCCCTCCACCTCAATAGGTTCCCAGTGGAAGAGCTGTCCAGACTTCAGCGTCTCGGCGAGCGAAAAACTCCCATCATAGGGCACTTCGACAAAATCTTCAGCCGCCATTCCGTTCCGTCGGGAGCCAATCAGCTCACAAAAAAGCTGAGGCTACCTAACTCGGCCGCAAGGTCGACATGATTCACGACGACTTCGTCAGGCACTGTGAGCAGAGTCGGGGAAAAATTCAGGATCGCTTGCACCCCGGAAGCGACCAGTGTGTCCGCGACCATCTGTCCCGCGTGTTCGGGGACGGCGATGATCGCCATCCTCACTCCATGGGCTTCCACGTATCGCCCCATTTCACGGACATGATAGACGGGGACTCCCATTTGCTCGGTCGTCGATTTTACATTCGAAGGTTCCGCATCAAAGGCCGCGATGATCTCGAACCCCTCTTTTCGGAATCCGGTATATCGTAGAAGGGCGGCCCCGAGATTCCCCACTCCTACCATAATGACGGGCTGCAACATCGTTAGCCCCATCACTCCCGAGATCGCTCCCGATAGGGTTTCCACGCTGTAACCGAGGCCACGCGTGCCGAACTGTCCGACGTGGCCGAGGTCCTTCCGCAGCTGAGTGGACTTCACCCCGGCAGCCCGAGCGAGGTCCTCCGACGATACCGTCTCTATCTTTTGCGCACGAAACTTCTGGAGGCATCTCTGGTAGAGAGAGAGCCGGTAGACCGTTTTTCGGGGTATGTCGATCTTTTCCAAAACCTTGCGTCGTTTGACTATAAACTCGTTTGACAGGAATACGTCACATCTTAGACGCTCAGAAACGGAAAATGTTATGATTTTTCTGAAATTGAGGACTTACGACGACGAATTGACGGAGTTTTGCACTACAGATCGACGGAATCGAGATCTCCACTCGCAGACTGACCGGTGCGGACGACCACTCTCCGAAGGTGCGCACCCGGAGCCACCACCGCGCCAGACCAAATCACGGATTCCTCGAGAACACTCCCCTCTCCAATCACTGCGTCAGCCCCGACAGCGGAAACGGCATCGATCATAGCGGTAGCGGCGATCGTCGCCCGCGGTGAAATCCGATCGGGAGATCCGGCGCCGTACCGCGGAAAAGACCCATCGATATGCAAGGCGTTCAGGTAGGCGTTCCGCTCGCCGAGATCACTCCAAGCCCCCTCGTCGACCACGATTCCACCAACTTTCCGGCCGTCTTGAATCGCTTTGAGCAGGGGGAATACTACCGATTCGATCTTCCCGGGAGTGAGGTAGCGCAGAAAAGCGGGAGAAACCAGATAGATGCCAGTAAACTGGAAACGAAGCGGCCAATCCGGCGCGAGTACCCCCCGCATATCGACGACTTTTGAAGTCTCCGGATCAAAACCAACCCGCAACTCGTCCCCCTTTGACCTCAGAAGGAGCGTCACCACATCATCGCCACGGATATGTTGCTCCCAAGCGGGACGGAGAGGCAGATCCGTGAGAATGTCGCCATTGTAGACGAGAAATGGTTCGCCTACAGGGAGCCAGTCTCGCAGATTGTCGATCCCTCCCGCCGTATCGAGCAAGGTCGGCTCGTGCCGGAAGTGAAGGGGGTGGCCTTCGTATTGCCCGTCGGGAAACGATTCTCCATACCGATCCGGACAATGGTGGGTATTCACTGCAAACTCCGAGACCCCGAGGTCCGCGATGAGGTGATCGAACGCATACGAGATCAAGGGCCGATTCCAAACGGGAACGAGAGGTTTCGGGAGGTGATCCGTGAGCGGCCGCAGTCGCTTTCCGAGTCCGGCTCCGAGGACAAAGGCTTTACTGATTTTCATCATTGTCGGGGCCATTGTTCCTGCAATCCGGCGCGAATCAAGATACTTCCGCCATTTGCGGGAATCACCTTTCTGCGCCACCTTCCGCCTATGGCCTTCCTCATTAACGGTGCAAAAATTGAAGACGAAATTTTCGACAGTGAATTTGACTCCATCAAAGAGCACTATCAGAGCCTCGGAGAGGTTGTTTGTTGTGACCGCGATGAAGAGTTCCGAACTTACGCCAGAGACAACGTCATCAACCGCACGCTCTTGGAACAGGAGTCTCGGAAGCGATTCGGGGAGATCGACGATACCGCCGTGGAGGCTCGCTTCGAGACCCTCAAAGAAGAGCACGGCAGTGAGCAGGAATTTTACGACAATACCGGCCTGAATCCCGGTGATCGAGCGATGATCCTCGAAAGGCTACGGAGCAGCATGCTGGTAGATCGCGTCCTCGAGGCAGATCTGGACCTCCCTGAGAGCGCCGACGAGGCCGAGCTAGAGAGTTACTACCAGGAGAATATTGACCGATTCATGAGCAACGAGGAAGTGCGCGTGAGCCAACTTTTCATCGAACCCTCCAGTCATGAGGCGGCCAAAGAAGCCTTCCTCGCCCTTCGTGAAGTCCGTCGGGAAATCCTCGCGGGAAAGGATTTTGAACTCGCCGCGCGGGAACACGGTTCCGACGGGGACCGCGACATCGACCTCGGTTTCATGAAACAAGGCGAGACCATGCCCGAAGTGGAGGCGATCACCTTTTCCATGGAGATCGGAGAAGTAAGCCCTATCATCGCGACGCACTATGGATTCCACGTCTTTAAGGTGACGGACCGCAAAGACTCGGCTCCCATTCCACGGGCGGAACTCCCCCGGCTCACGGAGGAATACCAGAGCGAGCTTCGTGCCACGCAAATCGAGGCAATTCTGAACCACTTGAAAGAAGTCGGAACCGTCGAAGAAATCAGCGAATAAAAGCCACCCCCATCGTCGCTCCGTTTCGGAGCGAACGAATTTTGGAGACGCGCTGGAGATAAAAATGTCCCACCGGCGGTGCCATCCTGCACAGAAGTTGGTGAGGCAGTTGGAGAAGTGAGTCCGTGGACGAGTTTTGCGGATCTCGGTAGACAAGCATGAGTTCTTTTCGCCCGTATTGCACATACAGGTACTCGCTCACTTCATCGATTTCCGAATCAGGCATTCCGGAGAGAATAAATTTCTCTCCAGCCATTGGTCCTTCAGGGACAATGACCCCCTCGCGCAAGAGTCGTGCTGTAGCGGCGACTCCTCCCATCGAGTCTGGGATCACGTGAGCCACTCCCAAGGCATCCAGCGCTGCAGACATCGTTTGGATGTTCTTTGCATTCTGCATCGCGGCGGCACGTACTGCAGATTCTCGTAAACTTCCGATCGTAGGAATCGCAATCGTCGCCACGATGGCAATTACGCCGACCACAATAAGCAACTCGACGAGACTCATCGCGAACTTCGTCGATCTTTGATTACTAATTACACGTAAAACCATCGGATAAAATAATTTAACCGTAATTTTCTTGAATACAAATAATTTTCATATAATGTCCGTATACTTCGTTCCTGATGATCATTCAGGATTCTCAACTGTATCGCTTTCCCCAAATCGCAGGGCCTGAATGTCGCCAAATCGAGTTATTACCTTCTTTGCGTTGGCATTTTTTGGCAGCCTCGTATCCCTTCCCTTGCGATCTCCTGCAGCCCAAGAGGAACTGGTGCGGATCCGATTTACGCCGCTATCCACCGCAAATTCCGAAGGACTCAAGTCGGATCTGATCCGGGACTTGACCGAAGATTTTGCTGGGAACGTGTGGATTGCGACCGATCACGGACTGGTCCGTTTCGACGGCTGGTCTGCCAACAATTACTCCCACAATCCGAATAACAGCAGTACCCTGAGCAGCGATCAACTCACCTCCCTGGCCACGACGCGAGACCGGAGTGGCTCGCTCTGGATCGGGACGTTGTCCAATGGCTTATTGAAGTTCAATCAAGAATCAGGCACAGCCTCTGCGATTCTAAAGGGAACGACACGGGGAGAGAACCTCCTGAGCGACAACATTGTGGATCTAGCCATCTCTGATGATCAATATCTTTGGATCGCTACCGATGCTGGGCTGAACGTTCTGAACCTAGTCACCGAAAAAATTGTCGTGGCAAATGGACCTGTCGGAAGCGCTCGGATCGCCTCCGTGACGACCGTCGGGAAAGGGGAAATCTGGGTAGGGACAGTCGCCGGGGATCTCTACAAGTGGAACAGCCATGACAAAGAATTTGTAAAATTCTGGACCACTACCGTTCCCGTCACTTCCGTCGCGCGAGACAATAAGAACGGAATCTGGATCGGAACGGCAGGTCTAGGACTCTACAATTATTCCGCCGATGAAAGCAAGGGGGAACCCCAACGAGTTTCCTTGCGCGGGAACAACATCACCGCTCTCGATGTGGACGCGAACGGAGAACTCTGGGTGGGGACAATGAACGGCCTCGCCCTCTACGATCGAGAGAATCTGACGTTTGTCTATTTTAATCACAGCCCCCGGCACGCCGACAGCCTCGTTGACAATCTTATCTCGACGATTTTTGAGGCGAAATCAGGGATTCTCTGGGTGGGAACTTTCGGTGGCGGAACCAGTCGTTTCAACCTTGATCGGGAATGGTTTACTCACATCCGCTCCAATCCAGAAAATCCCAATGGACTCCCCCACTCCTTCGTGCGCTCCTTAGCTACCGGAAAAAACAAACGTCTTTATTTGGGTACAGATCATGGGATCGCGATCTGGAACACGGAAGATCTCTCGTTCGAGTTGGTCCCGAAAAATGGACCAGAGACGGAATCTGTCATCAATACGATTCTCGAAGACAAAAATGGGATCCTTTGGCTGGGAACCAAAGGAGATGGACTCATCCGCAGAGGCACTTCAGGAGAGAGCGTAGTGTTCCGCCGCAATCCCGAGGTTCCGAATTCCCTCGGCCACGATAATGTTTCCAAAATCTATGAAGACTCGCTCGGTCGAATTTTCATCGGAACGCAGGGCGGAGGTCTCTATCAGTTCCTCAGCGAGTCCAACCAGTTTCAGAAGATCATTCCCTCCGACGGGAAGAAGAATGACTTTATCACGGATCTCATTGAGGATTCGAACGGAGACCTCTGGATCTCCGGGGAAGGCAAAATTTTCCTGCTTCAGAAAGGGAAATTGCAAAGCGAACCAATCGAAAAAATCTTCCCCTCTGCCTCGCGGACGAGCGGATCCCTTGCCACGGTTATTTTTCCCGATTCCAATGGCATCGTCTGGATTGGCACGCAGGATGCGGGACTCGACCGGTTCAATACGACCACGGGAGAAATATCGAACTACAACAGTTCGATCAATGCATTGCCCGACGACAACGTTGTTTCCCTCATCAAAGACGACAGCAACTTTCTCTGGGTGACGACGCAATCCGGTATCGCGAGACTGAACTCGATGCAAACCGAGTTTCGCGTTTTCAGCCCAGATGATGGCTTACAAAAAGACGGATTCAACCCGGATGCCGTGGCGAAGGACCAAACCGGCGTTCTCTATTTCGGCGGACAGGATGGGCTGAACATTATCGACCCGCTCAAACTTCCCGCTCCGCCACGTGCTCCAAACCCCTGGTTGACTGGTTTCGATTATTTCGGCGAATCCGTCATACCCAAAAAGGATGGAATCCTCGAAAAACAGATTGCTGCCACGGACGAGATCGTCTTGGATTACGATGAGCGAATCCGTTTCGCCCTCCATTTTGCAAACGTCGACTACAGGTCCACCAACCGCGGCGAATTCCGCTACATGCTCGAGGGATACGACAGCAACTGGATCCTCGCCGATGACAAAAGGATCGCCAACTATGCAAATATCGCGCCGGGGAGATATCTTTTCAAAGTCCAGAGTTCCATCGACGGGAGAGAATGGCCCGATGTCGTAGCAAAAGTCCGAATCGTCATCGTGCCACCGTGGTGGGAATCGTGGTGGTTTAAGCTCCTCGGCATCGCGCTACTGGTTACAATGACCGTCGGCATTACCAAGGGTGCCATCCGCTCGAGGGTGAAGCAACTCCGGCGCCGTGAGGAACTACTCACCGCGCAGCGGGACAAGGCGGAGGCAGCTCTTGCTCGCCAGTTGCAAAACCGAATGCTTCTGGAACGAACTACTCGAGATCTCACCGGCCATGTTCGTGAAGATCAAATCCTCAGTGATGCTCTTCATCACATCACAGAACAATTCGGGGCGACTCAATGTCTCGTGCAGCGACTTGTCGTCGCAGATGATATGACACAGTGTTTGAAACAAATCGGATATTGTAGTCGTTCGCCTCGCTTTCCCGGATCACCCGCTCCCCACATGAACCTCGAAGATCGGGTCACTTCGAAGATTTTGGAATCGGAAAATGTCGTACTCCTTTCGGACGCCAGAGTGATTCCTGCGTCCGTCAAGGATGCCTTCCCCGAGGACGAGTCCATCTCCATCCTCGCGACAAAAACCAGTTTTCGCGACGCGCCCAACGGGATCGTGCTCCTTTTCCGTATCGGAGAAAACCTTCCGCCATGGACCGAGGACGACACCAAACTTCTCGATGCTCTGATCACCCAGTTTGGAATCACGATCGCTCAGATCAACACTGCAGCGATTGAAGAGACCTATCGCCAGCACCTTGAGGAGGCAAAGCACCTTGCCGAAGTCGCGAGCCGCGCCAAAAGTGACTTCCTCGCAAAAATGACCCACGAATTGAGAACTCCTCTCAACGCGATCATCGGCTTTTCGGATATCCTCGGAGCGGACAAAATGTTGAATCCGAAGCAGCGCGAGACTCTTGATATCATTAACAACAGCGGGGAACATCTCCTCGATGTGATCAATGAAATTCTCGATCTCTCGAAAATTGAGGCTGTGAAAATGGAGAGAAACGATGAGACTTTCGAGTTTTTGCCACTCCTGAAGTCCGTCTACGAGATGATCTCGATCAAGGCGGAGGAGAAGCGGATCGCTTTCAACTTCGCGGCCAAATCCGGGCTACCGGCCGAGATCACGACAGATCGCAGCAAACTCCGCCAGATTCTCATCAACCTGATTGGCAACGCCATCAAGTTCACCGCACAAGGCGGTGTCGGAGTCACCGTCTCCTCGAACCCTACGGGAGAGTCAGAGACGATAGACGGGCGCATGCGTCGTCCAATCGAAATGATCTTTGAGATTCGAGACACGGGGCGAGGAATCTCGGAAGAAGAAATCGGGAAACTATTCGAGCGCTATTCCCAGACCGAAAGTGGAAGACGCTCCTCCGAAGGGACTGGTCTTGGACTTCCCATCGCCCGCAGCCTTGTTCAGTTGCTCGGAGGCGACATCGTGGTGGAATCAATCCTCGGAAAAGGCACGATCTTTCGGTTTACGATCCAATGTCACGAATTGTGGGCAGTGGAGTCAGATAGCGTCTCACTGAGCGCGATTCTCGACGAAAAAACGGCACAGCGTATCAACGGATTTACTTCAGCTCACCATGAGATCCGAATCCTCATCGCAGAAGATCAACCGACGAACCGTCTCCTCCTCAATCGCATCCTCGGAAAAGCGGGATTTATCCTTGCGGAAGCGGTCAACGGCCAAGAGGCGATCGAAAAATGGGCTGCTTGGAAACCTCACCTCATTCTCATGGACGAGGATATGCCGATCAAAAAGGGTTCCGAGGCGACCCGGGAGATCAAGGCATTGGCCACTGCGGACAACGATACAGTGATCGTCTCGCTGACTGCTTACGCCCTTGAGCAGGCGAAACTTAGCGCGATCGAAGCCGGTTGCGCCGATTTTGTTGCAAAGCCGTTCCGCTCCAACGAACTCTTCTCCGTGATCTCGAAACACCTCGGAGTGAATTACACGTTCAACGACGCTGCCTGACCCACTCGCCCGTTCACCGGATCAGCGCATGTCCGGGCCTTTCACTTCATACTGGCCCGCTACCTTCTCCTTGATGCAGGGAGTGCTTGCCTCCACCCATACCGCAAAGTGATCGCTCGCTTTGTGGGCAGCAAAAGCGTCCCTGTCCGTGTAGAGTTCGTAGATCGCGAACTTCGTCGGATCCTCAATGTGCTGGGACCATTCCCACTTCAGGCATTCGGGCTCGTGTTTCGAGTGGGCCCGGTTTCCCTCGAGGGCGGCGATCATTTCCTCCACTTGATCTGTGTGGGCGACGATGGTTACAACTACTGCGAGCATATTGAACGATCATTCACCCGCTGCACACCGATCGCAAGAGAATTGCATCACCTCGGTTTTTCCAGAATTCTCGCGGTTTCGCGAAAATTTCGGATCAAAATCCGAGTCCGGGAGGCAGCCCCATACCGGCAGTCAACTTGCTCATCTCGTTCGCGCTCAGCGCCTTGCCTTGCTCCACGGCTTGTTTCACAGCACTCAGGACGAGATCTTCGAGCAACTCCACATCTTCGGCATCGACCACCGCAGGATCGATCTTGATAGAGAGAACATCACCGGCACCATTGGCCCTCACCGTCACCTTGCCTCCCGCAACGCTCGCTTCTACTTCCCTGCCAGCGAGCTCTTCCTGCATTTCGCCCATTTTTTTCTGCATTTGCTGGGCCTGCTTCATCATCTTCGCAATATTCATATCGGGTCGGTGGGTCTAGTCTTGGGTTCGAGAGATACTCAGGTTTTGATAATTCGCCCTTCAAAGACGGCAAGCGCCTCATGAATAAGCGGGTCGTTTTTAAAATTTTCCACGGGAACGACAATTTCGGGTTCCACTGGGACTTCGATTTTCGTCACCAGTTCTGGGAGTGGTGACTCCTCCACTTCTTCCTCGATGTCTGGAATTTCGAGCGGAGCGACATCGTCCCGCACCTCGATGGATAGCCGGATTGGCACCGCAGAAAGGGCCGCGACCTGCTCTTCGATTTCTCTTTCGTAGCGGGAGAGAGATTCGCGAAAAAATCGCTGTTCTGGAGAAAAACCAATCGTAAACCGCCCTTCCTCTTGGCCCACGAAACTTGCCGCAGAAAGCCACGTTTCAAAAAGCGGACGAGCCTCGATCAAAACCGCTCGTGCCGCCTCCCACAATTCCGCACCAGAAAAATTGCCTGTCACCCTCGGCTTTTCCTCGGGTTCAGGCACCGCCATGATCGGAGCGGACTTCGATTCTACGGCAGCCTCTTTCTGGGCGTTCCCACGGGACTCCAGTTGCTTAAAAGAATCCATCAAAGAACCGCCCTTCAACTCCACCGAACCCGAATTGCTCTCACTGTCCGAATCCTCTAGGACAAGTTCGGAATCACTGTTTTCGCCCAATGGAGAAGGAGCGGATTCCTGCTCTGTACGCTCTCCGCTCGACAAGGGAACATCGCCGACCGAAGCCTTCGCAGGGCCATTTGGAGCCGTTTCTGAAGTCATCGGACTCGCTCTCAATCCACGCATCGCAGGCATTCCTTCCGCCGCTGACACAGCCGAGGAAACCAGCGCGATGACATCGTCCAAGTTGGGCTCACTGACCGCTTGAATCGATTTGATCACCCCGATTTCAAAATGGAGCTTCTTATTCGAGGCCCATTTCATACGAGCATCCGTCTCAGCAAGGAGATCGATGAGTTTCAGGACCCGTTGTGTGTCGATCAACTGCGACTGCTCCTTCACCATCTCTCGAACTTCCGCAGGCATCGCATTTCCCGCAGTTGCCGGATCGACCTTCATGACGAGGACATTCCGAAAATGCCCTATCAAGTCGGCAAACAGCCTCGAGAGATCCTTTCCCGATTCTGCGTGATCGTGGACACACTGCAGCGCTCCAGAATTGTCCCGATGTAGGATCATACCACCCAGAGAAGCGATCGCTTCCTCCGAGTTGAATCCAAAAATCGCTAGCACGTCACTCTCCTCAATTTTCACGCCACAAAACGCCACGAGCTGATCCAGCATGGACTGGGCGTCCCGCATGCCACCCTCCGCACCTTTCGCAATCGAAAATGCCGCAGCCTCGGCCAATTCGACACCCTCTTCTTTTGCAATGTAGAGCAAATGATTTGCGATAATTTCCGTCGGAATCCGCCGCAAGTCAAAGCGCTGACAGCGGCTAATAATCGTGGGAAGGATTTTTTGCGGTTCCGTCGTCGCGAAGATGAATTTCACGTGCGGCGGGGGTTCCTCCAGCGTCTTCAAGAGGGCATTAAATGCCGCCGTCGAGAGCATGTGAACTTCATCAATGTAATAAATGCGGTATTTTCCAGAACTCGGAGCGAACTGCACTGTCTCCCGAAGATCCCGCACATGGTCTACCCCGTTATTTGAAGCACCATCGATTTCCAGAACATCGAGACTATTTCCCTCCCCGATCTCCTTGCATATCGGATCATCCGGGTCAAAATCCGCACTTGGACCGCCGGGACTGTTCAGCGCTTTCGCGAGAATACGGGCCGTTGAGGTCTTTCCAGTGCCCCGCGGCCCCACGAATAAATAAGCCTGCGCAATCCGGTCTTGGGAGATCGCATTTCGCAAAGTCTGCACCACATGGTCCTGCCCCAACACGTCATGGAACGTGCGCGGACGATACTTTCGGGCAAAAACCTGGTAGGTGGAACTCACGCTGACACTTTAGAGAAGATTCACGGAAGGAAAACGAAGAATCACAAAAAGTTGATCAATTTTTCGGGGGCCACGCCTCTGTTGCGCCCACAACGGGCAGTTGCATCACGGCAATGGCAATTCCAACAGAGAATACTCGACCGTCCCAACGGGGATCGCTGACACCCATCACTCGGCTTTGGGGACAGCAACACGGGGAGGGTAGGTTTTTGGATCGAACTCGGCAAGTACACCGTATATCCCTTCCTTTTCTAATGCGGTAAGCGTCTCGTCTTTTGAGTAGAGTTCCTTCAGAATCTCAAGAACTCGAGGATGTCGCCCCGCATTCGCGATAAGAGAATCTCTGGCGAATCCAGGCAAAATCCTGTACATCGGAACGTAGTCATCAGGCACATTCACCCCAGGCGGTTTGTCTGGGGCGTCCTCGAAGGCAAAACACGTCACGATGCGGCGGATTGCTCCTTCCGAACCCGTTGCATAAAAGTATCCCCAAAGCATGTCCATGGTCGACTCCTTATCGAGCGGCATCTCCAGAATTTTTTGGGTTTCCATCTTTTGCTCGTCGTAGATTTTCCCGAACACTCCTCGCATGATCTCATCAGCTTCCATGGTCCTGGAAAAAAGCATCCCCGTATGAACGATCTGCATCTGTTCCGGGGTGAGTCCGCTGAGATTCACATACCAGTCCTTCACCTTTTCGGGATTCTGGCGGATCACTTGGCTGATAAACGAAATCAGAGCAGGTTTTGCGTGTTGATTATCGAGCGTTCCGTCTTGAGCCCAATTTTTCAACTCGGACACAAAACGATCCGGTGTTGGATTTTTGTAGTAGAACTCCAACCATTCCTCCTCCTCGATCCGTGGCCCGGTAGCCGGTGCAGGGTCCGGCGACGGCTCTTGGGAGCGCAAGATCGCAGTATCGCAAACAAAACTAACGAAGAGGAATAAAGTGCAAAAGGTCGAAATCGAGCGCATACTGGTAAAGAATCACACTTCACAGTCCTCTTACCACCTCAATTATTCATTTTTCGCTTGAAAATCGCTCAAAGCGGATAAATTCCCGCCCACCATGGCAAAACAAAGTTGGATCGCCCGTAACGCGCGCAAAAGCC
The DNA here is from genome assembly GCA_018058245.1 of Verrucomicrobiales bacterium. GTDB lineage: Bacteria > Verrucomicrobiota > Verrucomicrobiia > Verrucomicrobiales > DEV007 > Arctic95D-9. The sequence continues at coordinate 26,111 of JAGPCC010000004.1, read as the reverse complement.
GCACAGTAGCAAAATATGCGAAGCTTCGTGCCAAGCTGAAAGCAGAGAAGGACTATGATGGTCTGACGATGCTCCCTCGCGACGCGAGCCCTACCCGGGTTGTAAATCGCTGTGAAGTCACCGGTCGTCGCCGGGGCTATCTCCGTCGCTTCAAAATGTCCCGTATCACTTTCCGCGAGCTCGCCTCTCACGGTATGATCCCGGGCGTGACAAAGTCGAGTTGGTAATCCGGCTTCGCCGAGATGCCATTCTGCGAGAGCGGGGTCGATTGACTCCGCTTTTTTCGTGTACTTGTGGTTCCCCTGGAACCAATTCAGTTGCAAAGCGACCCTGATCTGGGAGATTTCCTGATGCCTCTTTACGAATACATCACAAGCGATCCAGAGAGCGGATGCCGGATCTGCAAAAAGGGGTTTGAAATCCGTCGCCCGCTCACTCGACCACCTTTGGAACTCTGCCCGCTCTGTCGCAATCCGGTGAAAAAGCTTCTCTCAAAAGGGATCAGCTCCCCGAAAATCACAAAACCTCTTTCGGTGAGCGACGCAAAAAAGGCTGGATTCACGGTCCTGGAGAGGCGCGACAAAGGCACCTACGAGAAACTGTAAGCGTCCATTCCTGCCGACAATCTCCCGGGACTCTCCCGATGGCACGGTCAATTTGACCCGGCACCGCCTTTGGGGATGATCTTAAGTTCCCCGTCTTCAATGCGAATATCTTCGATCTTGTCGAAGATGGCGGAGATCTTCTCGTCTTTTTGGAATTCTTCGAGCAGATTTTTCCCTCCCAATTCTGACAGGAATTCCTTCGGAATCGCGTTCCCGTTCACTTCCAACTCCTCAATGTAGAGTGAAGGTCGTCCCGCAGCCATCCCCAGAGAGAGTGTGACATCTCCGTTAAAATATTTCCCCTTTACGGCATCGGCGATGAATTTCACAGGAATCTGAAAATCGTCGAGGTTCACACTGACTTGGCTTTTCAATTGATCATTTTCAATCGAGATATTTCCCATACCCGCAAATTGTTGCCGCGACGGGTGATGGAAGATCAGAGCATTCAATTCCTCTGCATTGAGATGGAGAGGCACCGCAACTGCATCCGACTCCATTCCCTTTCGGAAAGCCTCGAACTTGGCCGTCGCTTCATCGATCTGCGCCGGAGTAACCTCAGCACTAGCGATTGCCACCGGTTGATCCGATACAAAATTGCCGATCATGTCGCCAGCCTTCTCCTTGATCACTGTGAACATCATCCATCCTGCGATGAGTCCGATCACTGTTAGGGTGAGGCACCCCATGCCACAGCCCATGGCCCATTTCTTTCCTGAACCCGATTTCTCAGTTGGCAGCTCGGATTTCTGAGATGCGGAGACTGGCAAAAGGGGGGGCACATCGTTCATGGGAAAAACACTATATCAGGAACGATTTCATTCCAGAAAGAATTCCACTTACTCGCTTGAGAGAAACCGCGGAGTAATCCTTTCTATGAGGAGTCCGGTCGAAAATTCAATTTCTCCCCAGTACCCCACGGAGAGCTCGAACCGAGCAACCGCCAAGGTCGGGAAATCCTCCACCACTGTGCTGTCACTCAAAAGATTGACCGCCTCGTGCATTCCGGGATTATGACCGAAGATCATGACCGTATCGGCATCTTCATCCAGATGCTGAATTTTCCTGAGAATGGTCTGGGGCGAGGCCAGATAGAGATCCGAGTCCGCCTGGATCTGCCCGATCGGGCAGGCCATCGCGTCGCCTATCATCCGTGCGGTGGTCAGGGCTCGAATCGCTGTACTCGTAACGATGAGGTCTGGCTCTACTCCGCGTTGCCGGAGTGCTGCTGCCATTTTCAAAACGTCGCGTTGCCCCTGTTCATTGAGCGTACGCTCGTGGTCGTTGAGTCCGGGAGAATCCCAGTCAGACTTTCCGTGGCGAATAAGAAGAAGTTGTTTCATCAAAAAATCTTGGGATCAACCGCTGTGTCTTTCTGGGAGATCCCCCCGTCCCGCACCGATCCGTAAACCCTGTGTTGGGACACATACGCTCTCACTCCGTCGGTGAGCCAGTCGGAATGACGTCCCCAATCTTTTCGGATTTCGCTCGAGGAGGCGGGATGATCAAACTCTATAGCCGTGTATCGCCACCCGGCTCTAGATTCTACCTCGTTTCCATGACGAGTGAAGACGATAAAATGAAGCAATTTTTGCAGGATCTCCGGTCTTGCCCAGCGGTCGATGACCTGCCACTGATCCGTCCCTACGATCCAATACCATTCCACTTCGGGAGCCGCACTGGTGAAATGTAACGCCGCCTCCCAGGAATAACTTGGAGCGGGACGACTCAATTCAAAATCCGAAACATCGGCCCAGGTCGTACTGGATTTCGATGCCATTTCCTCCACCGCCAAGTCTAGCATTTCACGACGTTGGGTCCCGGTCGCAATCGTTCCTGTCTTAAATGGGGAAACGGCACAGGGAAGAAAAATGACACGATCTAGCGCCAGCGAGTTCCTTGCTTTCACCGCCATGCCGAGATGACCGCGATGAACGGGATCAAACGAACCTCCGAATACGGCGCATCGGTTGATTTTTTCAATCTGCCCCGGTTTTTCCTCCATTGATCTATCGTAGCGCGGAAAACATCGGATTTCATCCCTCCAATTTCGCTTTTTTCGAAGTCTCTCCGAGAGAGCTGCTGACAAAAGCCGACTTCCGGCTAGGATAGAATCCCACGATGAGATCACCCCGTAAACGCCGGAAGGCTCTTTCCATAGCCTCCAGAAGAAAACGCCCTCTCGCGCAACCGCCCGGGAGTCTCGTCCACCGGGGGGAGAAGCGATCCGATTCCGCAAATCTCCGCTTGATGATTTATGACGAAGATCATTGTGAAGAGAAAATCCTGACCTCGTTTCCCGCCGAAGGCATTGCCGACGATCCAGGAAAAGTGACATGGTTGCATTTCACCGGTCTCCACGAGGTCGATGAAGTGCGACGAATCGGGGAGGCTTATGGACTCTCGGTGCTCACCTTGGAGGACATCCTCCATACAAATAGTCGCGCCAAAGTCGAAAACCGGAGCAACTCGATTTTTATCGTTACTCGACTGGTGACCCATGGGGAGATCGCAAACTCCATCGACATCCAGCACTTTTCCCTCGTCCTGCTTCCCGGGAATCGGGTTCTCACTTTCTCGGAGAGTCCCGCGACCCCGTTTGATCCCGTGGTTCACCGAATCAAAACGAACATCGGCGGACGCATCCGCAAGCACAAGGCAGACTATCTCACTTGGGCTCTCATCGATGCCGTCGTGGACAATTACCTATCGGTGCTCGACCAACTCGACGATACGCTCATCACAATGGATGAACGACTTCAGGACAACGCTGCCGAAGTCGATATCTCCGAACTCTACAACGTGAAACGGGACATTCATCGCCTCCAGAGAGTCATCCGCCCGATTCGCGAGATTGCCGGAGCGCTTCTCCGGGACGATGCCCATCTCATTACAGACGAATCTACGCCTTATTTTTTCGACCTCAATGACCACGCTATTCAGGCGATCGAAACTGCGGAATTCCTGAGGGAGAGCAGCACGGGCCTGCGCGACTATTACCTTTCCGCTGCGAGCAACCGGATGAACGAGGTAATGAAGGTGCTGACCTGTTTCTCGACCATTTTCCTACCGCTCACTTTCATCGCCGGAGTCTACGGGATGAATTTTGATTTCATGCCCGAACTCCATTTTCGTTGGGCCTATCCAGCAGTGTGGGGACTGTTTGCCCTTTGCTCCGTTGGGATGCTCTGGCTATTCCGCCGAATGAAATGGATGTAAAATCGATTAAAAACAACGGGACGCGGCTCCCTGAGTCCAATCGAGGAACGATCGAAAGGTCCGCCCGATCAGAGTCGCCGGCCCGGGAAGACGGGGACCGACGATCAGGCGGGCATTCCTCGCCTGCGAGGGAGCACCGGATTTGACCGAAATCCGACTGCGGTTCTCCCCGCCTTGATAACGGACGTAGGTTTCACTCGTCCAGAGATTTGTTCCCGAGCGGAAAATGGAGAGATGCGCAAGGCGAAGACAAATCTGTGTGACCGTCAGAGTCTCGTCGGATTCGTTCCGGATCTGAATCGGAGCAAGAACTTCGCTGGATCCCAGATCTTCAAAAATCGTCAGTGACGGTGCTGTTTCCAGGAGATAACAAGATTCCGCCTCCTCGAGTTCTCCGAAAATCGCCCGGGAGAGAGTTCCGGTCGGAAGCTCTGCGAGGGTGTCGCCATCCTGACCGATGGCCTTGATTACCAAGGTCAAAGGGATCCGCAAATACGCCTGCGTTGCTTCGCCAGGGAGAAGATCAAATCCCGGTTCCTCGCGGGCCAGAACCGGTCGGTCAGGCAACTGGGGGAGGATCTCAACTCCACTGGCACCGGTGCAGACCGTCCAGTCGGTCCAGAAAACCGCCGTGTCGTCATCGCGATACTCCGCAGACTCCACCTCACTAAGGCGCTTCGACGCCAAAGTCACTTCGTTCTCTCCCTGGACCATTTCCACCAGGAGCGAACCACAATGAAGTCGACTGCGGGGAACCGCACCGATCGAGCGAGATCCCCAATCAATTGCTTCATTTTGCATAATCATGGATGAATTATCTCACAAGAACGTTTTGAATTAAACGGCGGCATCAGGTATCGCCTATTTGAGCCATCCGGCATTTCGGAATCAAAAACGTTATGAAAACTGTTCTCCTCATTCTTGCGGCACTACTCCTCGTGGGAGTCCTCGCGGTCTTCCTCGGAGCTCGCGTGCTGGGTCCGCGATGGATCTCCGTCGATGCACCAGCCGGGACGTCGATCGGAGAGCTCGATGTCCCGAGAGCGGAAACTTCCCTGCTCGCAATCAACATCGCCGTTCCTGTTTCCCTTTTGAACGAGATCGCGAACGCTGAAGTCCCGGCAACATTCACGGGGACGGAACAGAAAGAGATTCACAAAAGAGTCAAAAATGGGTCCTTTGCTTGGAACGTGAAGCGGGGGGAGATCCTCTTCGCGAACCTCGGCGACAAGCTCTCCTTCCACGTCCCCTTCGACGGAACGGCGAATATCAACGGCGACATCGATGCGAAGATTATTTCTTTCCCCATCCACGGTTCCGTCGATGTAGGAGGCAGCGCCGGAGGGATCCTCGTTCCCGAAATTCTACCGGACTGGCAGATCAATCCGAACCTCGTCCCGAACATTGAACTGAGCAAAGCCGTGCTCAGCCTGGGACAGATCGGAAAAATCGACCTCAGCGATCTGATCGGTGGAAGTGTCGGTCAATACCTCCAGAAGGAAACTCGCAAAATCACCCCCGCCTTGAGAAAAGGCATTAACTTGCGAAAGGAGGTCAACAAGCTCTGGAATCAGGCTTACATCACCCGCCAAGTTTCCGAAAGCCCCCCTGTCTGGATCAATGTGAACCCGAGGAGGCTACTCGTAGCCCCGATCGACTACCACGCACCGGATTCTCTATCCGTCACGGTGGGAGTAGAGTCGGAAACCATGCTCACGAACCGAGATCCAGGAACGGCGACGCCAGCTCCCCTGCCGGACATGAAACCTCTCACTGGCCCTGTCAGCACGGAACTAAATCTACCCGTGATCATCAGCATCGCCGAGCTCAACGAAGTCATTCGCAAGGAAAACATCGCGATCGATACCGGGATCGGAACCAAAATTGAAATTTCTGGAATGGAGGCCGAAGTCGGGGAAAAAGGATATCTGAATTTAAAACTCGAAATTGAAGCCGACAAATCTCGTCTCGGTCGCGGCGTGGCTGGCTCGATCTGGGTGAGTGGACGCCCGATTATCAACTTGGAAGATCAGACTCTAGGATTTACCAGCGTCGAGCTGACCGTTGAAACAAAAGACAAACTCACCGGAGCGGCCGCTTGGCTTTTGGAAGACCTCCTCGTCAAAGGAATCGAATCGCAGTTGCGGGTCGATCTGAATGAATACCAGGCCGAACTAAATGAAGAAGTGCAGAAAGCGATCGCAAACGCCCATCTTCCTGAAGGTATTGATGTTTCCCTGAAAAATCTCCAAGTCAAACTCACGGACATTTACACAGTGACGCGCCCGACCGCCGAGGGAAACCCCGATCCAGGAATCGTCATTGTCGTCCAGGCCACCGGAGACATGAGCTCTAGCATCAATCAACTCGAACTGAAGCCCGACCGCGAGCCATGAAATATTGGCCTCTTTTTCTCCTCGTCCTGTTCCCGATTTTTGGCAATTGTCAGGAAGGCACGGAAACACTCCCCGATACCGCCCCGCTGGACTGGAGCGATGACGATTTTTCCATCCGGGTCATGGACGGAGCGCACAGCTTCATCGACGCAAAAATCGAAGAAACCGCCAGGCGAATTCCATCGCTTCCTCGAGAGGGCGAAGCTCGTCGAAAGATAATCGAGGAATCCCGGCTCGAACTCCGGGAGCGACTCGGAGTCGTCGACGAGCGAGTCGCCCCGCACCTTGAGTTTCTCCATTCGAACCCTGTTGGGTTTGAGGGCGAACCCTCTTCCCTTCGAGTCGCCGACGGTCCCGGTTTCCAGGTTTTTTCGGTGCGGTGGGGAGTCCTCCCAGAGTATTCTGCAGAAGGGCTCTACATCAATCCCGTCTCCGAGGAGCCCGGCACGACATCCCCTCCCCTGATGGTTCTGATGCCCGATGCCGACGACACTCCGGAGGACATCCTCGGACTGACTCCGAAACTCCCCCCGCATCAACAAATCGGACTTCGCTTCGCCATGGCGGGCTTCCGTATTCTCATCCCCGCCCCGCTCAATCGCGAACGTTACAGCGGAAAAAAGGGAGATCAGACAAATCGGGAATGGATCTACCGTCAGGCCTTTCAAATGGGTCGTCATCCTCTTGGTTATGACGTGCAAACGATGCTTGCTGCCGTCGACTGGTTTTCCTTACAATTTCCGGGGGCAGAAGTGACGGCGTCCGGGTACGGGGAAGGTGGACGAGCGGCCCTCTACGGCGCTGCGATCGACACAAGGATCCGTCACGCCTTCGTCAGTGGTGCCTTTGCCGCGAGAGATCAAGCCTGGTCCGAACCGATCTACCGCAATATTTTCGGACTGCTCCCCCATCACTCCGACGCCGCCGTCGCTGCGCTCATCTATCCTCGTCCGCTTCTCCTCGAGCATACCTCCTTCCCGCATGTGACTGATCAAAAAGGGGAAATCAAAACGCCAGATTTCCCCTCGGTCGAAGAAGAATTCCAACGAGTCGGAACGGTCTTGAACCTACTCTCCCCACCGGCCCAGTTCTTTCTCACCGAAGCCGCCGAGGATGCACGGGGAGACTACCCTTCCGTCGCCGGCTTTTTGCAAGCGATCGGGCGGGAGACAGACATCAGTCGAACGCCTCCGCTCGCCCTCATGATCGACGAGCGAATCGGCTTTGACCCAGCCACCCGTCATCTCCGCATCCGAGAAGGGATCCAGAGAGAGATTCAGTCGAAGGTGGATGCCTCGGACCTCGCACGAGATGAATTCTTTTTCTACACCGCAGAACCGGGACTCAAACGAGGCGGCTGGTCGACCGAAAAATCGCACGAGCATCTGAGCCCACTAACCTTCCTAAACCATAGCGGGGATTTCCGCACCCGTTTTGAAGAGAAGGTCATCGGAGTTTTTGACGAGGAAGCCCTACCGCTCCACCCCCGATCGAGGAAGATTCGAGAGACCGATGCATGGACGGCGTGGGACGTAGTTCTGGATGTTTATCCCGGCTTCGAGGCCTGGGGTGTCCTCGTGATGCCCAAGGGAATCCCGGCAGGAGAGAAACGTCCGGTCGTCGTCTGCCAACATGGGCGAAACGGAGTGCCGCTCGATACGGTCGACGCCGGGAAAACAGCCTACAATGATTTCGCCGCAAAACTCGCCGAGCGCGGATTCATCACTTTTGCTCCGCATAATCTCTATCGGGGGGAAGATCGCTATCGATGGCTCGATCGCAAAGCGAACCTCATTGGCGGCAGTCTCTTCACCTTCCTCATCGCTTCGCATCGACAGACGGTCGCCTGGCTCAAGAGCTTGCCCCAAGTCGATGAAAAGCGAATCGCCTTCTACGGACTCAGTTATGGCGGCGAATCCGCGATGAGAATCCCTGCCGTGATCACGGACTACTGTCTTTCGATCTGCTCGGGTGACTTTAATCAATGGACCCGAAAGGTAGCCGATCCCGACTTCCCTGGCAGTTTCATGAACAGCACCGAATGGGAAATGCCTTACTGGAATATGGGGGTAACCTTCGACTACGCCGAACTCGCGGGCCTGATCTTTCCCCGTCCTTTCTACGTTGAGCGGGGACACCATGATCTCGTCGCGACGGATCAATGGGTGGCGCACGAGTATGCAAAAGTCCGCTTTCTCTATTCCCGCTTCGATCTGGGGGAGAAGACTGGTATCGAATTTTTCCATGGTGGGCACTCGATCCATGGCGTAGGCACCTTCGCCTTCCTGCATCGCTACCTTGACTGGCCCACACCTCCAACCCCATAATCCCCCCCCCCGAAAATCCCCCCCCTATATTTAATGACTACGCAAGACGATCAATCACGACGCGCCTACTGGGCGGAACAAATGGAAAAGGGCTACGCAATGGTCCAGCAACTGATCGCATTCCCCGTCGAAGAATGTGGAGAGCGATTCGCCTCCCTACCCGAGGTCGCGGAGAAGGCCGGAGTGGAGATGCAATTCTCCTCTACGAAAATCGCCGGGAATCTCGATCGCATCTATTTTCTCCGGGAAAGTCTCGCGAACGAGGTCGTCGAGATCGGACGCGACATGAACGCTCGTGGCTGGGTCCTGAAAATCGAAGAAGGGTTCCGAACCCTGGAAATGCAAAGGCAACTGGTTCGGAAACCTGCGGTTTTCGACATGATCCTGCAAAAGTGTATCTGGGAAAACAACGGCGAAGTTCCCTCCGTGGAAATGGTCTTCCGACGAGCCATTGTCATGATCGCCAACATCCCAAAAATCGGAGCGCACATGTCCGGTTCGGCCATCGATATCTCCGTCTTCAGGAAAGACGGCAGCGAAGTCTGGCGGGGCAATCACTACCTCGAGGTGAGCGAGCGAACTCCCATGCGGTCGCCTTTCATTGAACCGGAAGATTTGGAAAATCGACTCGCGATCACTGAAGTGATGGAAGCTCGCGGGTTCATTCACTTTCCCTTTGAGTTCTGGCACTACGACAAAGATGACGCCGCCTCCCATCTCCTTACGGGAATCCCGGCCCCCTGCCGTTTTGGCCCAGTCAACTGGGACCCTTCCACCAACGAGGTCACTCCGGTCGAGGATCCCCTCGCGCTTCTCAATCCTCTCTCGGTAATCGAGCAGGAGATCGCAGCGGCACTGCAGCGAGCGAAATCCAATCTCTCGGCCGAAACGAAACTGACATGAATCTCCCCTCCCGTGAAGTCACCTTTTTGGATCGCTCAATTACCAGCACCTTTGCTTGATGAACTATAGACCCGCCCCCTTTTTCTGTCTCGCGATCCTACTGGCATCGACGGGCCCCTTGTGGAGTTCGGAGAACTGGCCCGGATGGCGGGGGCCTCGCGGCGACGGCACCGTTCTCGAGGCACCTAGTCTGCCCATTGGATTCTCGGTGACTGAGGACACCGTCTGGAAGACGGAAATCCCCGGCATCGGCCATGCTTCTCCTATTATCTGGCAGGACCGTATTTTTCTCGTCACCGCAGACGCGGAAACTACTGCCCGCTCACTCTTGTGTCTGGATCGTGCTAGCGGAAAAGTTCTCTGGACCCGCGTCGTACTGGAGGCCCCCTTCGAAGACATCCATCGCCTCAATAGTCACGCCTCCAGCACCCCGCTCACTGATGGCGAACGAGTCTACGTGAGTTTTCTCGACGAATCGGAAATGTTCGTCGCTGCCTATGATTTTTCTGGAAAAGAATTGTGGAGGAAAACGCCTGGCCCATTTTCGAGCAAACACGGGTACTGCTCGAGTCCCATTCTCTGGAAGGGCAAAGTGATCATCAATGGAGATCACGACGGGGATGCCTATCTCGTCGCCCTCGATCAAAAGACGGGGGAAACCCTCTGGAAAACAGATCGACCGAACAAAACAAGAAGCTACTGCACCCCCATTATTCGCGAGATCGAAGGACGTACTGAGATGATTCTTTCCGGCAGTCTCTCCGTGGCGAGTTACGACCCTGACACCGGGAAACAAATCTGGATCATCGACGGACCAACCGAGCAGTTTGTGGCGTCGCTCGTCTACAGCGAAGATCTGAAGCTTCTTTTCCTCACCTGCGGATTCCCGCAAAAGCACATCCTCGCGATCCGACCCGACGGAATCGGGAATGTCACCAAAACGCATGTCGCATGGCGAGACACGGTCGGTGCGGCCTATGTCCCCAGTCCCATTGTGATCGATCCGTATTTCATCGTGATCGCAGACAACGGCGTCGCGAGCTGTTTTGTCGCCGCAACGGGCGAAAAATTGTGGCGAGAGCGGCTTCCCGGAAGTCACAGCGCCTCCCTCCTGGCTGCGAATGGTCTTGCGTATTTTGTATCGGACGAAGGCATCGTTTCCGTCGTAAAACCGGGACCAACCTTCGACGTGATCGCCCAGAGTGAGCTGGGAGAAAAAGTGTCCGCATCCCCGGCCGTCTACGAGAATCAACTTTTCCTCCGCGGAGAAAAGCATCTCTTCTGCCTGGCGAAGGCGCAACCTTCAACAAAAGCGGCTCCGTAACCTCACGCAATGTTTCCATCTTGATAGCAGTCATGCTCTCCCTCTCTGAGGTGAAGAAAATCGCCTCGATTTTTTTGTTCTTTTTTGCATGAACCCATCGAACGATTCGTCTCCCCCACGACGCTGCCACTCAGCCGAAGCGTAACAATCAAACAACTATCAAAAAAATCAGAGTCATGAAATCAGTCACCCTTATCGCTATCGCCACCGTCGCCGCCACTCTGGTCCTCGGTTCACTCGGCACCGCCGAGGCTGGAGACTACCGCCACTCATACTCTTCGTCCTATTCAGGCGGTCGCGGCCACCACCATTGCGAGACCCCACGCTATCGGCCAAGTTATCAAGGCTACGGACAGGGGTATCAGCAAAACTGCCAGCCATACAGGGTGAGCACTTGCGAGATCAACCGCTGCCAACAGTGTCTCACCGCTTTTGACCGCTGCGGTCATCCTTACACGTATCACGTAACCGTCGTGACCTACCGTGACACCTACTCCGACGGTTCTTGCCAAACCTACACCCGCACTTTTTCCTGATTCGTCAGCCGTGAAACAAGCGACCCAACAAACGGAAAAGCGCCCCGACCAAGGGGCGCTTTTTTGGTTTCCCATCGGGCGTACGAATGAATCGCAAAAATGGTAATTAAGGGTTCTTTAACCTTTAGCCCGCACCATTCATCATGGTGAATACAGCAAAGAGATGTGCGAACTCCCTCTTGCAGAGGTCCATACGTAAGCCCTGATGCAATTGAGACCTTCGCAGAACTCCCGCGTTGACATTTTTCGTTCCACATTTATCATTCCGCCCTCCTAGCTGGATTTCGGCTTGGGCAACATTTTTAATCGGAACAGATGAAACGGACCTATCAACCCTCGAAGCGCACCCGCAAAAGCCAGCACGGATTTCGTGCCCGTATGGCGACCAAAGCCGGGCGCGACCTCATCAAACGCCGCCGTCAAAAAGGTCGTAAGCGTCTCATTCCCAAAGGGGCAGAGATTCATTACAAGCGTCATACCGTGCAGCACGGAAAGTAATCGGGATTCTCCTCTGGAGACCTCCATTGATTCCTCCGTGTTACCACTCCCTGTGACAGGGAAATGAAACTGCCGCGCAGCAGGCGGATCACAAACCGATCCGATTTCCAGCGTATCCGCGCTCAGGGAAAGTCTCTCCAAGGAAGATTTCTGGTGCTCGGATACCTCGCAGATGAAAATTTGACCGAACCATTCCGTCTCGGATTGATCACCACCAAGCGACTGGGACCAGCGGTGGTTCGGAATCGAGTGCGTCGCCGCCTCCGCGCCATCCTCCAACGTACCGGGGATCGAGTAACCGAGCCTCACTGGATCGTCCTCATCGCCCGCAGCGCTGCCGCCACAGCCACCTCCGAGCAACTGGAGAAAGAATGGAAATGGCTCCTCCACCGCGCTCCTCTCCTGAAATCGACCACTGACTGACCGGTGAAAATGGTGCTGATACTTTTTGTTCGATTCTATCAGGTGTTCATTTCACCTCCCTTGCACTTTATCGCAGGGCCGCTCGGCGGATGCCGTTTTTTCCCGAGCTGTTCTCAGTACTTTATCGACGCCGTCACTGTGAACGGGCCGTTCAAGGGTGCTTGGCAGGGGTTTTTACGCATCTTGCGATGCAATCCCTTCGGCGGTCAGGGTTATGATCCCCCGCCTGGCTGGGAAGAATATGTGGCGAAACACCCGGAGCTTGCTTATATAGGCCGCCGCGAGTGTGACATCGACCACTCCAAAATTTCAAACTCAAAGAATTGATAGGAATATTGCTGTTGTGAAAAACATGGATCGAACTTCGTGGATAGGCGTGATCGTCTGTCTCTCCCTACTCTTCGTCTGGGGCTGGTGGAACGCAAAAGAATCTGCCCGCATCGCTGCCGAACGCCCCGCGATCGAAGCGAAAGCAGCCGTCGAGGCTGCGGCTGAGGCCGAAACCAAGAAGGCTGAAGCGGCAAAAGCAGCAGTAACCAAAAAAGAAGAACCCATCGTCGCACCAGCGCCGGGAACCCCGGCCTTGGAAACAGCCGTTCTGGAGAATGACCTCATCCGACTGAATCTGACCAATCGCGGGGGCGGCATTCAGTATGCGGAGATGAAGAACCACCGTCGCTACCTCGATCAGCCCGAACTCATTCGAATCAACGAGACGTCCGAAAATGCAGTAGGGGCCTTTTCTCCCGAACCAGATCAATTCGACACGGCAAACTGGAAAGTCGTCGCAAAGACAGCATCATCGGTCTCTTACGAATCAACCACTCCCGACGGGATTCACTATCGAAAGACCTATTCACTCCCCGGAGAAGGTTCTGACCCTTACGAGGTGCAACTCGAGATCGTCGCGACAAACCCCGGGAAGACTTCCGTCACTCCAGCGACCCGTTATCTCTATACCGGGTCCGCTGCTCCGCTCCACCTCAACGAGTGGTCCATGCAGATCGGGAGCTATTGGATGGGTAAAGACGGAGATTTCCAGTATGAAACGGTGGATCATTTTGGTGGTAAAAAGGCCTTCGGCATCTTTGGAAAGGATGAGATCCCCTTTGATCAGTTCCCGGTTAAAGAACTCCATTGGGCAGGAGTAAACGATCAATTTTTCACCACAACGATCGAACCAGAGACACCGTATGAAGCGGGAGTCTGGATCAGTCGCTTCCCTGTCGTCGTCGAAGGCGACAAGGTCGCCTCGGAGAAAAAGCGGATGTTCGCATCGGAAGCCGCGATCAGTCTCCCAAAAGCGGAAATCACTGCAGGGGGCTCGGAAAGCTACCGCTATCAGATCTATCTCGGACCAAAAGAGTTCGCGCGTCTCAAGTCCCTCGGCGACCGCCGCCAGCGGGCGATGCACTATGACGAAGTCCCCATCTTCGGGTGGCTCTTCGGTTGGGCGATCAAACCCATCGCCTCGGTTCTGATTACCGGTCTCGTCTTCCTAAAAGGATTGGTCGGAAACTACGGGTACGCCATCATCCTGATCACCATCCTGATCCGTCTCCTCATCTGGCCGGTCTACGCGAAGTCTTCCCGCAGTATGAAGAGGATGTCGAAGCTGACCCCGCTGATGAAAGACATCAAGGAGAAGCACAGTGACAATCCTCAGAAGATGAATGAGGAAACGATGAAGCTCTACAAAACGTATGGCATCAATCCCCTCGGAGGTTGCCTCCCGATGTTCATCCAGTTGCCCGTCTTCCTCGCTTTTTACCGTATGCTCTGGAGCGCAGTGGAGCTGCGGCACGAAAACTTTCTTTGGGTTCACGACCTCGCGATGCCCGACACCGTCTACGTCCTTTCCATCCTCGGTGGCCAGTATGACGTCAATCCTCTCCCCATCCTGATGGGGATCACGAGTTTTATCCAGATCGCGATCACCCCGAAGACCGGTGACAAGACACAGCAGATGATCTTCATGTTCATGCCGCTGATGTTCATTTTCATCTGTTACAATTTCGCCTCGGCGCTTGCGCTCTATTGGACTACTTCGAACGCCTTTTCCATCCTCCAGACTTGGTTGATGAATAAAATGCCCGAGCCCGAACTCATCAAGAAATCGGCTTCCGGGAAGAAGGGAATGATGCAACGCCTCCAGGACAAGGCAGAAGCGGCTCAGGAAGATCGCAAAAAAGGCGGTGCGATGCCGACCGGACCTGGCAGCCGCACCAAGATGCCAGGCGAAAAGGGAGACCGCCATTCGAAAGGTAAGAAGAAACGGAAATAAGAATTCCGTGGGCGAAACAGGCAAAAACTGCTTGTTTCGGTCCACTTTGTCTTACAAACTACTTGAAATTTATAAAATTTACGCTATCCGCAGGGCTGGTCTTCGCTAGTTATCAAGACCAATCCCCGATTTTTTCCTGATTCACACAGTCCCGAAGGCATGTCTGACGACCTAACCAATATCGTAGCATTCCCCGGAACCGGCATCGGGCCAAAATCGTCATCAGGAAAAGGCTCCAGCAATATGAGAAGTGACTTAGTCGTAGCGGCATCAAAAGTGATCCCTGAACCCCCCGTGTTGATCAATCTGGTCTCTGCCCGGGTGAAGCAGTTGAACATGGGGAGATCCCCTCTTGTCCGGATCGATCACCGCATGGGTGCCGCCGACATCGCTCTTACCGAGATCATCGAAGGAAAGATCAGTGCCGACACGGTAGGGGACGAAGAAGAAGCCTGAACCCTCCTCGGGTCGGCTTCCCCCCCCTTCCTCACGCACCACGATTCTACCGTGGTGCGATCAACTAAGCATCGGGCGGATTTTTTTCGCCATGGAAGCGACTGTGTCGTATAACAAGGCACGCTTATGTCGTTATTTCGCATCAGTTCCGAATTCAAACCCCAGGGGGATCAGGAGCAGGCTATCGCCAAGCTCACGAAGTCTCTCCTCGCGGGCAATGAGCATCAGACGCTCCTCGGAGTGACCGGGTCAGGCAAGACCTTCACTGTCGCCAATGTCATCGAGGCGCTCGGTCGGCCCACCCTGCTGATGTCGCACAACAAGACGCTGGCCGCCCAGCTCTATAGTGAACTGAAGAGCTTTTTCCCGGACAATGCAGTGGAGTACTTTGTTTCTTATTTCGACTACTACCAACCAGAAGCCTACATCCCACGGACAGACACTTACATCGAGAAGGATTCTTCGATCAATGACGAAATCGAACGTCTCCGTCTCTCCACGATGAGCTCTCTGCTGATGCGGACCGATGTCATTGTCGTTGCGAGCGTTTCGTGTATCTATGGCCTCGGATCGCCCGATGACTACAAGAACATGATGGTCCCGGTCACGGTGGGTCAGACCCTCGACCGTGACGAATTCCTCAAAAGTCTCGTCAGTATCCTCTACGAAAGAAACGACATCGACTTCATCCGAGGCCGCTTTCGGGTTCGGGGCGACGTGGTCGAAGTCTACCCTGCTTATCTCGATGAAGAGGCGATCCGAGTCGAATTTTTCGGCGATGAGATCGACCGGATCACAGCCTTTACCCCCCTCACCGGAAACGCGAAGTCCCAGCTCGACCACTTCACTTTTTACCCTGCAAAACAATTCGTCACCCCCAAAGACAAGATGGCGGGAGCGATCCGGGAAATCCGAAAAGAACTCGCCGAGCGCATCGAGTTTTTCGAAAAAAATCAGCAGTATCTCGAGGCCCAGCGTATCAAACAACGCACGGAATACGATATCGAAATGATGCAGGAAATGGGATTCTGTCAGGGAATCGAAAATTACTCCCGTCACCTCACTTCCCGCCCTCCTGGGAGCAAACCGGGAACTTTAATCGATTTTTTCCCGAAAGATTTCCTCACCGTGATCGACGAGTCCCATGTCAGTATTCCCCAGATTGGCGGCATGTACGAAGGCGATCGCTCTCGCAAGCAGACTCTTGTCGATTTCGGGTTCCGGCTTCCCAGCGCCCTCGACAACCGCCCGTTGAAATTTGACGAATACATGTCTGCCACGGGACAGCGGCTCTACGTCAGTGCGACTCCTTCGAAATTCGAAATCCAAAACTCCGTCGCCGGGAGCAAAGGGTACATCCCCCACAAACGAAAACTCCCCGGCGAGGCTCCAGCGCCGCCCGCTCGTCTTCCCCGCATCTCCGGCAGCAAGCAGGCAGTGAGTGATTTTGATCCCGGCAAAAAGGGCGCCGATCTCATCGTCGAGCAGATCATCCGTCCTACTGGACTACTCGATCCCGTGATCACCCTCCTCCCTCTCAAAGGTCAGATCGACGAGACGATCGAACTTTGTCGCCAACGGATCGAGAAAAACGAGCGGGTTCTCGTGACGACTCTAACAAAACGCACCGCCGAGGATCTCACGGACTATCTGCGCAACGTTGGGCTGAAAGTGCGCTACATCCACTCCGACGTCGATGCCATCGAGCGGGTCGAGATTCTTCGAAGTCTCCGCGCCGCAGAGTTCGACATCCTCATCGGCATCAACCTCCTCCGGGAGGGTCTCGACCTGCCCGAGGTCAGTCTCGTATGCATCCTCGATGCGGACAAAGAGGGGTTTCTCCGGAGCCAGACCGCTCTCATACAGACCGTCGGACGCGCCGCGCGTCACATCAACGGCGAGGCCGTGCTCTTCGCTGATGTGGTCACAGACTCGATTCAAAGTCTCCTCTCGATCACCGAGTACCGCCGACGTGTCCAACACGAGCACAATCAGAAGCACGGCATCATCCCCCACACCGTGACCCGAAGTGATCAGGGTAGTCTGCGCATTTACCAAAAAGGCAAAGCGGTCGAGGACGCCCTCGTCGCCGAGGCGGGAAGTGATGTCGACACGCTCACGGTCATTCGCGAACTGGAAGGCGAAATGCAGGAAGCAGCAACGAAGCTAGAGTTCGAACGGGCCGCACTCATTCGAGACCAGATCAACAAACTAAAAAAGGAATCCGGGGAAGCTCCACTCCTCGTGCAGAAGAAGAAAATTCGTTATTGATCACATGAAAACCATTCGTTGGGGCATCATCGGAGTCGGTCGCTTTGGCTCCATCCACGCACGTGCTCTCTCGGCCCTTCCGGGCAGTGAACTGGTTGCGCTTGCAAATCGCAATCCAGATCGGCTCGCACAGGCGCGAAGCGAGTTCCCCGTCGAAGCAGCCTACGAAGACTCCCAAGACCTCCTCGCCGACCCGGAAGTCGATATCGTCAGCATCACGACGCATTGGAAAGATCACTACCAAGTCGCCCGTGCTGCCCTCGCCTCGGGGAAGCACGTCTTTCTCGAAAAACCGATGGCCGCGACCGCAGCCGAGTGCCTCGATCTCGTGACCTTCGCAGAAAAGTCCCAGGGGATGCTGATGGTCGGTCACATCTGCCGCTTTGATCCCCGTGTCACGCTCGCCAAAGAGGCAATCGAAGCAGGCAGAATCGGTCGCATCGTCTCAATGCACGCCCGTCGCAACCTCCCGAAAGCCCCCGGACATATCCGACTCGACAAAATCCCCCCACTCCTCGGCGACGGTATTCACGACATCGACCTGATGCTGTGGTTCACGGGACGCGAACCTACCGATGTCTATGCTCGCAATGTCAGGGTGTCGGGCCATGACTACCCCGATCTCGGGTGGGCAATGCTACACTTTGGAGAAGATGCCATCGGGGTCGTAGAGACCGTCTGGTGTCTGCCCGAGAACGTCCCTACCACCATAGACGCTCGTTTTGAAATCATCGGCACCGAAGGCACGATCTCCATTGACGCTGCCAACACCGGCCTTGCGATCCTCGACTCCGCCGGAGAAAAGAGACCAGACACGGTCTACTGGCCAACCCAACAGGGTCAGCTCATCGGTGCGCTCGTCCGGGAGCTGGGATACTTTGCGGAGTGCGTCCGGACAGGCGCGCCCCCGCAAGTGATCACCCCCCGGGAGGCGGCCCGGGCGCTCGCCGTCGCGGAGACAGCGGAACGATCGGCGGAAGAACGTCGCCCCTTACGATTCGAATTCGGCTAGGCGACCAATGCCGCCCAAAAAAGCATCCGAGGAAGGAAAAGCGAAATTTTCCGTGATAAGGGACCCGCGATGCTTGACATACAGACCGATACCCCGTGAAATCGGCAAACTTTCGGAAACCCCATGCAAACCTCACTCAAAATCAAACTCGGCGTCTTCATGTTCCTACAGTATTTCATCTGGGGATCGTGGTATGTAAGCATGGGCGCGTACCTCTCGAATACTCTGAAATTCGAAGGCGCGCAGATCGGACTTGCCTACGGTGCCTTTGCGATTGGTGCGATGATTTCGCCCTTTCTTGTCGGACTCATCGCTGACCGGTTTTTCGCTTCGGAGAAAATTCTCGCCCTCCTCGGCATCCTTGGGGGAGCAATGCTCTGTGCGCTACCGCAATTTTCTACTTTCGCTAGCTTCTATCCCGCTTTGATCTTCTACTGTGCCCTCTACGTTCCCACTCTCGCACTCGGAAACTCCCTCTCCCTACATCATCTCAAGAACCCAAAGGCGGATTTTCCACGCGTGAAAATGCTCTCCGCCGTCGGTTGGATCGCAGGTCTCGCGACGCTCAACTTCCTAAAAGGTGCCGAATCTTCGGTCCAGTTCTACTTAGCCGGAGGAGCCTCGATTATTTTCGGGCTTTTCTCGCTTGCCCTTCCTCACACCCCTCCGAAGAAAACCGGTGCCGATGTAAGCATCAGCGAAATTCTCGGCCTCGATGCCCTTGCGATGCTGAAGAAACCCTCCTTTGCGATCTTTATCCTGTGCATGTTCCTCATCTGCATCCCGCTCTATTTCTACTTCGTGAATCTCGGGATTTACCTCACTGAGTTGAAATGGGAAAACATGCTCGTGAAAACGTCCTTTGCACAGATCTCGGACGTGATCTTTTTCCTGCTGTTACCGCTCTTTCTGAAACGGTTCGGATACAAAATAACCATCTTTATCGGGCTCGCCTGCTGGGTTGCGCGTTACTTTGCGCTCTCGACAAGTGTCGACGCCGGAGCTTCCGCAACCGCGCTGATCTTTATCGCCATTTTCCTCCACGGGGCATGCTATGACTTTCTCTTCATTGCTGGTCAACTCTACGTCGATGACGAAGCGACCGAGCGCACCCGCGGAGCGGCGCAGGGTTTCATCGCGTTCATTCTCTGGGGAGCCGGTGCCTTTGTGGGAACCTTCCTGGCCGGAAAAGTGCTCGCTCAACACGCCCTCGCCGAGCCAGTCAACGGGCTCTCGCACGACTGGGCCGCGATCTGGCAAACGCCAGCCTGGGGCGCAGCCGTTGTCTTGGTGATCTTTTTGATCTTCTTCCGTGACCCGGAGAAACAAGCAGCGGTGAAGGCGAACGAAAGGTAAATCCCCATCTTTTGTCTTTGCATTGACTTTGGCTCGCGCACCGCTGACAACCAGAACGGTGTAGAGTTGAAGTGGTGTCATTCGACTCCTTGTAGCTGCATGTCCGGAAAGGAGGAATGTGCCGTGCGTGGAAGGGCCGCATCCCTCTGGAAATAAGAGGTAACGAATTTCAAAGATATTTGTCACCGTTTCTGGAGTGGCACCGTCTTTCCTTCGTAACTGACCGCCGACTCAACCGATTGTACCCCCTCGCGGTCTCACCTATCATTGCCATGCTCTTCTCTACCGTTCTCGTCTGGTTGCTTATTGCTCTCGCCATCATCGTAGCCCTCCCGGCGCTCTGGCTCCTCTACCGTGCCCTCTGGCCCGCCTCAGCGGAACTGGGACGGGACGTAGCCAAAGAAGGAATGCTCAAAATCTTTCTCCTCGGTCTGATCCCGACGGTGCTGGGATTCTTTGTTGTCCTGATTCTTGCTAACGCGATTCGCAATGGTGCCCTTGCCGTTTTCTTCGCCGGGATCTTCCTGACCTGGGGATTCCTCGGAGCCGGAGGCATCGCCACTCTGGTAGGAGAACGCCTCTGGCCACAATACGAAAATGAGCCCTGGCGCCAAACCCAGCGGGGCGGAATTGTCCTCGTTTGTAGCGCCCTGCTTCCGTTGATCGGGTGGATTTTGATCCTTCCCTTGATTGCGATCCTTGGATGGGGCATCAATTTGAAGACCGTCCTCGCGCGGCGAAAGGCGAAAAAGGCCGCCCCCGAGTCTGTCGTGCCAGCTTGATCACTGACCTGCTTTCCTCATGAATCCCGCGCGTCGTGCTTTTCTCCACACCTCCCTCTGCGGAGGCGGCGCGATGCTTTTGGGCGGATGCGAACGACTCACCTCGACAATCAATCAATCTCTCGGCGAGACCGTGCCGCCGACCCTTCCAATCCCCAACAGCATCGAAATCGATCCCGATTTCCATCTCCTTTCACGAGCCTCTTTCGGCCCCTGGCCCGGTGATCTGGCGAGAGTCAGGGAGCTCGGGCAGGCCGCTTGGCTCGAGGAGCAGCTAGAGCCCGCGAGGATCCATGATGGCCTTTGCGATTTCCGCGCGGAACGCTTTGAGAGTATCTCCTTCAGCGCTGGAAATGCCTATGAGTTCCGCAAGCCAGTGATGCGGGAGGAATTGACACGCCACACGTTTTTGCGAGCGGTCTACAGCCGACGTCAGCTCTTCGAAGTGATGGTGGAGTTCTGGTCCGATCACCTCAACATCGACCTCAACAAAGGGGACTGCATCTACCTGAAGACCTCGGATGATCGCGATGTCATCCGAAAACATGCCCTTGGAAATTTCCGGGACCTCATCCGTGCCTCTGCTACTTCCCCGGCGATGCTTGTCTATCTCGATGGCAAAGCCAACAAAGTCCGGCGAGGCGGCAAGGATCAGCCAAACGAGAACTATGCCCGCGAGCTTCTCGAACTGCACACCCTCGGAGTTGACGGGGGCTACACCCAGACAGACGTCTTCGAGGCGGCCCGCTGCCTCAGTGGATGGACTTTTGACCGGAAGCGCTTCTTTGCGATGAATCCGTCAGACGCATTCTTCCGGCCCGACTGGCATGACAACGGACCGAAGCGGATTCTCGACCACGACATCGCCGCAGGGGGAGGAGAGAAGGATCTCGATGCCCTCATCGAGATCGTCGCGAATCATCCTTCCACTGCGAAGTTCATCGTAACAAAACTGTGCCACCGTTTTGTCAGCGACGAACCGTCGACGGCGCTGGTCGATCAACTTGCCGCCGTCTTCATGCAGTCGGACGGTGACATCAAGACAATTCTCCGTGCGCTCTTCACAGCGGAGGAGTTCCTCTCCTCGCGCGGCACACTCTTGAAGCGTCCTTTTAAATTTATGGTCTCGGCGATGCGGGCTCTCGCGGCGGACACCTATGCGGCGAAAGGTGCTGTCGAACCACTCGATCAGATGGGACAAAGCCTTTTTCAATACCCGACGCCCGATGGTTATCCCGACGAAGAGGCCCCGTGGCTCGGAACTCTGATGTGGCGGTGGAACTACGCCATCGCGCTCGCTTCAGGAGAGGCCCCCGGAGTTCGCGTGAATCTATACCCGCTGATACAATCCCTCGGGGGAGACGCCGTTACTCTGGAACACGCCTTCGCTTACTTCGTCGGGCGCATTCCCACTTCCGACGAAACCACCGTCTTGAAAAATGTAGTCGCCTCGGTCGAAGCCGGAAAGAACGGCACCGATGCCTCGAAGAAGCGATCCCTTGAACTGGTTTGCGGCATCATCCTCGCCAGTCCCGCCTATCAGCGTTGTTGAGCTGGTGAACATCCCATTCCTCTTCCATGAAAACGAATCGACGTCAGTTTCTCACTCGCCTTGCTGTCGCTGCCGCCGTCCCTGGGATGCCACGGCTAAACTTTGCCGGCAATTCCACTGCCACAGGAATCGCACGGTCAACTGACGAACCCCATACCCTCATCTGCATATTTCTCCGTGGTGGAGCCGATACCCTGAACCTCTGGGTGCCTTACGCCGATGACCACTACTACCGGCTCCGTCCCACCTTGTCGATCAAGGCACCCGGAGCGGACACCGATGCCGCGATCCGGGTCAGTGATCACTACGCGCTCCATCCCATGATGCGCCCACTCGAAGCCGCCTTCAAAGAAGGACGTTTCGGGGCGGTACAATCCGTCGGAGTGAAAAACGACAGCGGATCCCATTTCGAATGTCAGGACCAGATGGAGCACGGCAATGCCGAGGAAGGGAAGAGCATAGGGGGCGGTTGGCTGGGCCGTTTTCTGCGGGGGCGGATGGGAGGAAGCGGAGGCCCGGACGGAGCGATCTCCCCTCTCGCTGCTGTCGCTCTCGGAACGGTTCTCCCCGAGTCGTTACGAGGAGCACCGAGCGCCAGCGTCATGCAACGACTCGAAGATATCAGCCTGAAAACACGGAAAACCGATCCCGAACCTGTTCTTTCCGCCTTGAAAGCCCTCTACGATCAGGACTCGAGTTCACTCGGAAAACAGGGTGGCGAGACCATGAACCTGTTCGCCCGCGTCGCCGAACTCCGTCAACTCGCGAACAAGCCCGAGCACGACGCGGATTACCCGCGCGATGATTTTGGCTCCCAACTGAACGAGGTCGCTCGGCTCATCAAGGCCCGCCTCGGCCTTCAGATCGCCTGTGTCGATCTGGGGAACTGGGACACTCACTTTTTCCAGGGGAATGCGAATGGGCAGCAAGCTCAGCAGATCAAGATTCTCGCGGAAGGCCTCATGGCCCTCGATACCGATTTACAATCCCATCGTGCGAACTACACCGTAATGGTGACGACAGAGTTCGGACGCCGCACCTACGAGAATGCCTCCCTCGGCACAGATCACGGTCGCGGGTTCACCTTCATGGCGCTCGGAGACCGGGTCAACGGTGGTCAAATCCTCGGTGACTGGCCGGTCTTCGCGACGGATCAAGCGGAGACAAATGGACCGGGCGGCATCGAGATCAAAACGGAATATCGCAGCCTCTTCGCCGAAGTTCTTCGAACGACCTTGCAGGCGAGTGACACCGAAATGGCCGAAGTCTTTCCCGACGGAGGGATCGATCCGGTCGGGTTGATGATGGCGGGTGTTTGATCGTTGCAAAGCCAGTTAATGAGTTCAACACGCTCAAGCGATTCCGTTTAAGGAATCCATGTGAACGAAAACGAGGGGAGGTTCGGGTGGAATCCTCGTTTTCCCAATCGAGGGGGGGAATGGTCGCTCTGGAGGCCGCGCCTCACTCTTCCGAAGACATGGCGAGAGAATCCTCGGAACGGATCGTCCGGGCACCACTCGCGTCGCGCAGTTTTCGACTGTGGACATTGATAGTGATCTTGAGGAGGAGTGTATAGATCATGAATCCCAGCGCCCAGATACCGGCGGTGACTTTCCATTCGGTGAGGCTCGGGCGGTATTCGACGATCTCGTGCAAGGTGCTGGGAACAAAGGCGGGAATGATCATTCCCATGCCTTTTTCGATCCACAATCCGACAAAGGCGAGCAGACAGGCAACATTAAGAATGACAGGACGCCGGTTGACATTCGACTGCATAAAAAGGACCACGGCCACGAGAGTGAAGGTGAGGGCGGTCCAGATCCACGGAACGAGTTCGTTGTGACCGTGGAGGCCAAAATAAAGATACTTGGCGGCGCTGGTATGGCTGCCGCCAGTGTAGAACTCGACAAAAACTTCTGAGACCACCATGAGCAGATTGATGAGAATGGTGATGCGGATGATGCTCACCAAGGTGCGGATGGCCCCCTCCCCGAACATTCGTCCGGTCTGCGATCGGATGATCTGAATCGCGACAATGATGAAGGCGGGACCGCTCACAAAGGCACTCGCGAGGAAGCGCGGAGCGAGCATCGCCGTATTCCAAAAGGGCCGACCGCCTAGACCACAATAGAGAAATGCGGTCACGGTGTGGATGCTGATGGCCCAGACGATGCTCAGAAGTACGGCGGGCACATACATCTTTGTTGAGGGCGCCTGACCACGAAAACGTTTGTAGAGCAGATAACCACAGATGTGCAGATTGATTACGAGATAGCCATTCAGCACGATGACATCCCAGGTGAGCATCGAGACGGGAAAATTGAATTTCCCGAGCCCGGGGATCATGTGCCAAAAGCGGTCGGGACGGCCAAGATCACACACGACGAACATGATGCTCATGATGATCGCGGCAATCGCGAGCAACTCGCCAATAATGACGATATCGTGCATCTGTTCATCATGATAGAGATAGGCCGGAATGACCATCATCACGCCGCCCGCAGCCAACCCGACTAGGAAGGTGAAATTCGCAATGTAGAGGCCCCACGAGACGTGGTCACTCATGGAGGTGAGCGCCATGCCATCGCGTACCTGCACAGCCCAGGCGTTGGCACCGACGAGAAAGACGGCAGTGAGAAGCGTCATCCACACATAGAACTTCCATCCACCTTCGACCGATTGGCTGAAGGCATTCCAGAGGAAGCGCACATACTGCCGCCACTCCGGCACGGTCTTGGCGGCTGTACTCGGAGAGACAAGGGATACGGGATCGCTGCTGCTGGCGGGGTTATTCATCGAAGAAATAGAAAAACTGAGGTTTGAGTCCGAGCTCCTCTTTGAGGACAAAAACCCGTTTATTTTCAAGGACCCAGCGAATCTCGGAGTCGGGATCGTTGAGGTCGCCGAAGACCCGGGCACCGGTGGGGCAAGCCTCGAGACAGGCCGGAAGGCGACCATTCCGAGTGCGGTGCAGGCAGAAGGTACACTTCTCCATCACCCCTTGCGGGCGGATGCGATTGCTGAGGTAGCCTTGATCCGGATTGATCTCTTCCGCCGCGATTTCCGGCTTTTGCCAATTGAAACGGCGGGCATGATAGGGGCACGCTGCTTCGCAATAGCGGCAACCGATGCACCAGTTATAGTCCACGACAACGATGCCGTCCTTTTCCTTCCAGGTGGCCTCGACGGGGCAGACATCCACGCAAGGCGGATGCTCGCACTGCTGGCATTGCACAGGCATGTAGTATTTGTCCGGCTGAGGCACTGGGTGCTCGTAGTGGACGTTGCCTTTTTCAAAGTCCATCGAACCCTTCGTCATCTCGAAGACGCGGATATAACTCTGGTTCGAGGGGCGGTCGTGGTTGTTCTCCAAATGACAGGCTTCGGCGCACTTCCGGCAGCCGTTGCAGATGGAAAGATTCAACCCGTAGCCAAATTTGACCCCCTCGATGGGTTTCGGATCGCTGATCGTGACATCGGCTCCGTATTGCTCCTTCGTCTCCCGGGTGAGTCGATCCAGAACGACGGTAATCTCGTCCGTCGTCAGCTCTTTGTAGTGTTTTTGCAGGAACTCGGCCATTGAGGTCTGCTGCGTCAGTTCGGTGAGTGGAGCGAGGGCCTTGGCATACGCAGCCACGCCGAGGGTCGCACCGAGGCCCTTGAGCACCGCGCGGCGGTTGGAGCCGTCGTTGCCGGTCCACGGGTCTTTCTCCCCACTTCCGCCATCGCAGGAGCAATTGCCGGAGCAGGGAGTTATAGGCTTGTTAGTTTCAGAATGGTTCATGCTCGGGTTCAATGTTTCGCAGGAACAGAGATACGGTCGTGTGGCGGCAGGACGGGCTGCACGAGAGGAAACTCGGGATAATGGGGATCGTGGCAGTTGACGCAGTTGTTGCGCTCGCGAGGACCTCGCGTGAGATCCCAGTATCCGTTCATCCCGCCGTGGCTGCCGTGCAGATAGTCACGCATGGCAGTGCCATGACACTGGGAACAAAGGGTCATCACATCCGGGAAGGCGACACGGTGTCCATCGGCAAGATATAGGGTGTCGTAGTCCTTTGAGTTGTGGCAACTCAGACAAGTGAGGTTGCCGTGATTGTAACTGAGACCACGATGCGCCTGAAAGAGATCATCCGCTGTGTTGCGAGACACGTTCGGCGTGGTGGA
>JAGPCC010000003.1 GCA_018058245.1 Verrucomicrobiales bacterium | reverse complement strand
GCGGTACGTAGCCGATCTGGCGGGCACCGGGCTGCACCCGGGTGATGGCGCCACCGGCGATACGCACAATTCCCCGGGTCGGTTTACGTAGTCCGCAGAGAATCTCGAGGAGGGTGGTCTTGCCGCAGCCGGTTTTTCCCATGAGGACGGCGTAGGCATTTTCCGGCAGTTCGAAGGAAATGTTCTCCAACTGGAAGTTCCCCTGGGCGATGGCGACTTGGTCAAATGTGATCATCGGTTCAGGCTCCGCGAAGATTTCCGCCTCCGGCACGGATGAGGATGAGCACGATCATCGCGACGAGGACCATGAGGATGGAGATGGCGACGGCTCCCTCGAGATTGCCAACGCTCATTTCGAGAAAGATCGTGGTAGGGAGCACTTCGGTGCGGAATCGGGTCGCTCCCGCAAAGAGCAGGACGGGGCCGAACTCTCCGAGGGCTCGCGCCCACGCGAGGGTCCACGCGGTTACGATGCCGCTAGCGGCCTGGGGGAGGACGACTTTGCGAAAAGCCTGCCCGGGTGAGCAACCGAGCGTCAAAGCGACTTGTTCGCAGCGTGGATCGATCTGTTCGAAGACACTGCGCATGAGCCGGACCGCAAAGGCGGCCGCAACGGTGAGCTGGGCGAGAACGACGCTGGGAATGGCATAGGTGACAGGAATGACGGACTCGATTGCCTGTCCGATCGGGGTCATGAAAAAGAGGAGCAGGGCGAGCCCGACCACGAGCGGGGGCAGAACGATGGGAACGTCGAGGAGGGCATCGAGGAAGTTTTTTCCCGGAAAACGAAACCGGCTCATGAGGTAGCCGATGGGAACGGCGAAGAGGACGGAAAGGATGGCGGTGAGGACCGTCGAACCAAGGGTGAGGGCGAGAGCGTAGCGGATCGGCGGAGTGTTCAGGAAGGCGAGAGCTTCCCCGGGGGAGAAGAGTCCGTCAGCAAGGAAGAGGGAGAGGATCAGCGCGACGAGGAGGAGCACGTAGAATCCGCCGAGGAGACCTAGAGCCGCGTAGAGAGGCCATCCCGGCCAGGGGCGGTGGGGAGACAGGGCGCGGGCCATCACTTTTTGAAGAGGAAATCGAAGCCTGCGTTGCGATAGCGTTCTCTGGAAGTCTCTCCGGTGATCGCGGCGACGAGTCGTGCCATGAGGTGGGGGTAGGGGGTCTCTCGGCCGATCGCTACCGGCTGCGAGGCGGTGGCGCGGGGATCGTCGATTTCCAGGATCTGGAGGTCGACCCCGAGTCCGATGGTGTTTGCGCGATAGACGATCCCGGCATCTTCTCGTGCAGTGCGGACTCGCGTTACGACCGCATCGGCGGTGGGGGCATCGCCATAGGTGACATTGGGCATGACTGCATCAAAGAGATTGGTAGCACGGAGGAGATTATGAGTCAGGCCTCCGAGGGCGCTGTATTCAGGATTGGTGATCGCAACGCGAACTCCTTTTTTTCCGAGATCTGCGAGGGTTTTGATTTGTTTTGGATTCCCCGGGGCGGTGATGATGACCATGTTTGTCGAGGAGACGAGCTGGGAAGGGGCAAAGAGAGACTGCACATCGTTCATATAGGTTGTGTCGCAGGCGAGATAGGCATCGGGCCGTGCGCCTCCTCTCATCTGGCTTACGAGAATACCGCAGCCGTTGTAGACTGTGGTGACGCGCACTCCTTCCCGCGCTTCGAATTCGCGGACCGTCTCTTCGATCGCAACCCTGTTGACTCCTCCACTAAAGAGGGTCAGTTCCGGTGTATTCGCCCAGACATCACCCGCGACGGCGGCAAATCCATCTTCGGTGAAAAGGGGCAATCCTCTATCCTTTGCCGTGAGATAGCGTGCAAAATGGAGCGCAGCTGCGGGGTGTTTCGTCGCCGTGAGAACTCCGAGGGAGACGAGACGGGTGTGTTGTTTCCCGAGATCGAGGGGTAGAGCCTCCGATTTCTCAAACTGATCTGCGACCGCGCTCCAGATGATCGTGGCATCAATCGGTCCGGCGGTGAGGTCGGTCGCGAGACCATTCACGGTCGCACCAAAGACTCCACGGTCCTGAACGGCGGTTTCGACTTTTTCCCAGAGTCCGGCTTCGGTGAAGATTGCTTTGGAAATTTGTCCGATCGCAGCAGCTTGGGGGTCGCCGAGGGAGAGTCGCACATCCTCCCGCACGAGGTCGGCGAGTCCGGTGATGGATTTTGGATTTCCCTTCTTTACGGCGATGACTGGGGTGAGAGTCGCAACGGGGAGGACCTCGCGGATGAGTCCCTTTTCCCGTCCCTGCGTGGTGTAGCTCTCATCGGCAGCGAGGAAGAGATCGCCCTGTTGGGAGACCTGCAATCCGCTCAGGAGCGTGCCAGAGCCACCGAATTGCAGATTGATGCGGTGGCCGGTTTCTTTTTCGTAGGCTTCGGCGATGCGTTGGACGGGTTTTGAGAGTCCGGCGGCACAATGCAGGGTGATCACCTCGCTCCCGGCGTCTGCGCGGCGATTGTCCTGCCGCCACAGGGAGGTCAGCAGCCAGATCGCTCCTCCGGCGAGGAAGATCGCAAAAAGAATGATGCGGAGGACAGGATTTCGGCGGGGGGACATGGTGTCGTCGGGTAGGGCTGTGGCGGAGGAAGAGTAACGGGCGGGGCGCTCCTTTTTCAAGTGTGAAACAATGCGTGATCGGGTGGGGGTGACGCGATCAAGTTGACAGTGAAATTGACTTGGGAAGCGTGACCGTGGAATTCTCGTCACATGAGAGATCCTCGTTATTCCCAATCATTGTTCCTTGTTTCTCTCCTGATGGCTGCGGTCTATTTTCCGCAATACTTTGCGAGAGCTGCGGACACGTCGCTACTCGGTGTCGATCTTCACGGCGGACTCGTGGTGCAGATTGGTGCTGCGGAGACAGCAGAGGCGGCAACGATGAGCCGGAGCGGGCGGTTTCTCGTTCATTTGCTCGACCCAGACGTCAAGATCATCGACAAGGCGCAGGTGGCTTTGCGGAAGGACGGGTGCTACGGCATGGCATTTGCGGAGGTTCTGCGGGATCCGGCTCATCTGCCCTATGCGGAGAATGTCGTGAACGCGGTCGTGATGAGATCCCCATCGACTCTTTCCCTGGTAGAGATCCACCGGGTGATCACTCCCTTGGGCCACTTTGTGGCAGAGGCAGGGGTGGACGAGCGGCTGACAAAAGAAGCCCTGGAGGTAGTGGGTTTTGAACAGATCACGGTCAGGGCGGACGGAAGTCTTACTGCTCGCAAACCCTGGCCTACCGGTATGGACGCTTGGTCGCACCCTCGCCATGGTGCGGATGGAAATCCCGTTTCGCACGATACGACGGTGGGGCCACCAGAACGCGTGCGATGGATCGCCGCCGCACTCGAGGAGGTCGAGGGGCTCGTGACTGAGGCGGGACGAAATTTTTACGGAGGCATCCTCGCGAGAGACAGTTTTAATGGCCTGCGTCTTTGGGACAACGATCTCGAAAAGGGAACTCTGAACAACGCCGACTTTCGACTGCCCCGGCTCAACTACACGAGCGCCCGCCCCGTAGCCTCGGCAAAGTATGTTTTTGCGGTCGTAAAAGGGAAGTTTTCTGCGCTCAATGCGGTCAGTGGTGAGGTCGTGCGGATCTACGACGGAATCGAAGAACCGGACGAGATCATCTCGCACCGGGACATCGTTGTCGCGGCCGATGAGAATCAGGTGTGCGCCTTCAGCGTCGAGACTGGGGAAATGCTCTGGCGCCAGGAGGCTGGGGATCCGCGGAATCTCGCGGCCGAGTCTGAGACGGTGACGTTCCTCCGGGGGCGACCCAAACGGGGTGAAAAATCTGAGGTGCTCGCGCTCGATCTCTATTCCGGCAAGCTGAAGTGGCAGAACTCGGAATATCCCTGGCTCGACCACGTTTACCGCACGGTGATGCATGACGGTCAGATGGCCTTTGAAGTCTCCTCGTTGAGTGATCACGACGCCGGGAATGCCCTGCATCTCGCGTCGAGCGAGAGCGGTACGCTCGAATGGGAGAAGATTTTTGCCCCAGGGATGAATCACAATCGGCAGGCCCGTGCCATGTTTACCGATGACGATCTCTGGATCCTGCACGGGGGAAAAGAGAATACGGAGACCAAAGAGACGACAACTCGCTCCCTTATCGAAGTGTCCGCGCTCGATCCGAAAACCGGTGAGACGAAAAAGACGCATTCAGCGGGACTGGCGCACTGTTTTCCTCCGGTCGCGACGCCGAAGTATGTCTTCGCCGGAGTGATGGACCTGACCGACATGAATTCGGGAGAAATCGTCGCCAACCGGATGACAAAAGCGAATTGCTCCCGTGAAAACGGTTGGGTGCCGGCCAATGGTCTGATATATACGACTCCGAAACATTGCACCTGCTGGCCGATGTTGCGGGGATTTGTCGCGATGGCCCCGGCGATCGAAGGTCGTGATGATGTGGCGAGAAAACCCGTCGAGTCGATCGAGTTTCCGGTGCGGAAAGGAACTGCTTCGGCGGATCCAGCTGCGGCGATCGCCGACGCAAGCGACTGGCCGACCTATCGTGGTGATCGCTGGCGCAGTGGCAGCAATGCCGGGAAAGGCCCGGAAACGCTCGATACCAAATGGTCCGTGAAGATTGCGAACGGTGCCGCCGTTCCCTCGGGGCCGATTGCGAGCGACTGGAAAGAGAATCCGTATGTGAAAGGAGTCTTGAGTGCTCCTGTCATCGCCAATGGGACTCTTTTTGTGGCCCGCCCCGATGCGCATGAAGTCGTCGCGCTTTCTTCCTCGGACGGAAGCGAGAGGTGGCGTTACACCGCGAGGGGACGGGTTGACTCTCCGCCGACGATTCATCGGGGACTTTGTCTTTTCGGGTGCCATTCCGGTTATGCCTATGCCGTGAAGGCCGACACCGGTGAGCTTGTCTGGGAAATGCGAGTTGCTCCGAGTGAGGAGCGTATTGTCGCCTTTGGGCAGGTGGAAAGCCCCTGGCCGGTCCCGGGTGCCACCCTCGTACGGGGAGAGACCGCCTATTTTGTGGCGGGACGTCAGCCTCTTGCCGACGGTGGTGTCTTTGTTGTCGCGGTTGATGCGATGAGCGGGGTAAAGCAGTGGGCGCAGCGCATTGATACGATCCCGCACAAGGAAGATCCGACTTTCAAGAACCCCTACGAAGGTTTTTACGAGAACTCGGGGCTGGAGTTCGATCCCATCGACATCTTGCATGAAGAGGGCGACGGAATCGCGATGTCCCGCTGGCTCCTCACGGAGGAAGGCAAAAAAGTCGATGTCGATAAGTGGAACGCGTTTGCCCGCCTCGACACGGGAGGGGGAGCCGTCTGGGTTCCGAGGGGAACGTGGACCTACGGTGCCCGGCATCAGGATCGATTCCGCGGGGAGGCTCCGGATCGTCCCCTCGTGGTTTTTCATGACGGGCAGGTCTACGGGCAGTTGGATGGGAGTACCGATCTTTTCCGTCGCGATTTTGATGCGGAGGGACTTGAGAAGTTCAATGGAAAATGGATCACCGGATGGGAAGCCGCCCAGAAGGGGAATAAAGGCGAAAAACCCTTCCGCACCTACCGGATCGCCGAGGGTGCGAAATGGACGGTCGATCCGTTCACCGCAGCTGGGAGCAAAACCGAGCCAGTCAAGCCCGGAGAGCAACTAGCCAATCACATCAATGCCCTCGCAATGGCAGCAGGGGGGCGGCTCTACGCAAGCCACGACGACGGCCGTCTCAAGATCTTGAATACAACGGACGGGAGTATTCTCGCCGAGCGCACTGTGCCCGCAGTCAGTTGGGACGGTCTCGCGATCGCTGAAGGTCGTGTCTTTCTCACCACTCGCAGTGGTGAGGTGATGTGTCTCGGAGATTGATCAAAGCAGAGGGGGAAATTGGAATCGGAGTCAGGAGTTTCTTCCAGATTTCTGTGCGATCGGATTCGCAGGATTCCGTCCGTGAGTTTTTCCCTGGTAAGATCTGTTTCGATGGAAAAGGTCGTCGTCCTTTTTCCGATTCACCACCATCGCGACGGCACCGGCCAGTTCGGAGCGTTCCACGAAGTGGGTGAGAGCATCGGCAAGGTGGGCGGGCTCTTTGGCAACGAGGAAGAAGGGAAAAAGAAGAGGAGCAAATGTCAGGAAAGTGCCCGGACGAAGAAGTTTCATAGGCAGCGATCCTGCCTGCATCCGGATTTCAGTGTAATTGAAATACCTCAGAATTGTAATACCCGAATGGATCTGCGGCGTTGCGTGCGGCGCAGTGAAACTAGGTTGCGGGAGGCTCAATACTTCATCCCGCCACAGCCCTTTCTTGACCTCGCTCCGCCTTGCGAGTTACTAACAGATCTATGCAAAACATTTCTCCGTCCCTGACTTCCCGACGACGTTTCCTTGGCACCGCTCTCGGTACGACCGCATCCCTCAATATTCTTTCCGGTTTTGTGAAAGGGCAGGGGACTGCCGCAAACGGGAAACTCAATATCGCATTCATCGGAGCTGGAGGCCGGGCGTCGGCCAATATCGACGGCTGTTCTAAAGCCGGGCAGACGATTTTTGCACTTTGTGACGTCGACAAAAGTCGAGCGTTAGGTTCTTTTCAGAAATTTCCCGAAGCGAAGGTTTATACCGATTGGCGCGAAATGCTCGCGAACGAAGGAGATAAAATCGATGCGGTCGTTGTCTCGACACCGGACCACCTTCATGCAGTAGCGGCGATGGCTGCGCTGAAGCTCAAGAAGCACGTCTACGTAGAAAAACCTCTCACCCTGACCATCAGCGAGGCACGGGCACTGCACCAGGCAGCCAAAGATGCCGGTGTTTGTACTCAGATGGGAAACACCGGACATGCCAATGAAGGAGCACGTCTCACGAACGAATACATCCAGTCCGGTTCCATCGGGGAAGTGGAACAGGTCTATTGCCGGACGAATCGTCCGATCTGGCCGCAGGACCTCATCCGTCCGGAAGGGGAACCCGTGCCCGATTCCCTGAACTGGGATCTCTGGCTCGGCCCGGCACCGGAAAAGGCCTATAGCAGCAAGATCGCGCCATTCAAATGGCGCGGATTCATCGATTACGGAACCGGTGCCCTCGGAGATATGGGGGCTCATATCATCGATCATCCCATGTGGGCGCTGAATCTCGGCCTGCCGACGAAGGTGTGGATCGAAAAGGCAGATCGTTCTGTTCCCGGCGCGGAAAAGGACACCCATCCTTCCTCCTGCATCATCAATTATGAATTTGCCGCGAAAGAGGGTCGGGGACCGGTCAAACTCCAGTGGCTCGACGGGAAATACACGATTCCCCGGGCCGCCGGGATGCGGGACGATCAACAGATGCCGGACAATGGCTGTGTCTACCTCGGGAGCAAGCATCAGATGATGCACGGCAGTCACGGTGGGAATCCGACAATTATCGATTCTGCCTACGGGAAATTTATCGCACCACCGAAAACGATGGAACGTTCTCCCGGCCACTACGTGGAGTGGATCGAGGCGATTCAGCAGGGCGACCCGAAACGGGCGAAGTCTAATTTTGATGTTGCCGTGCCCTTGACTGAAACGCTGCTCCTCGGAGCGATCGGAGCTCTTCTCGGAGAAGGAACCGAACTGAACTGGAACCCGGAAACGATGACAACGGGAAATCCTACGGCTGACCGTATGGTGAAACACACCTACCGTGAAGGTTGGTCGCTCTGATCAGTCCCCGTCACTGTCGGCGAGCACATCGAGGGTAAAACCTCCGATGTGCGATCCGTTTGTGCCCGGGTAGATCCAATCATTCAGGCGGCTGAGAGGGAAGGTGACGAGGGCACCTCGGTGAAGATCCATGAGTTCGTGAGGATCATTCATCAGAACTCCCGAGACTTCCCCGTCCTCGATCGTGCGGACCGTCACCCACATATATTCCGAACCCTTCCGCTCGCGGAATTCCGCCTTTGCGATGAAGCGTTCCCGCTCGGCGGAATTTGCACTTTCATAGGCATCGACAAACTCCGGCCAGCGGGAAATCGCCTCCCTCACCGCTGCCGCCATTTTCGGATTGTTGTCAGAGATCTCAATGACAGGCTCAAAGGTCGGTTCATTAAACAGCTGGATTGGGTCCGGACCAACAAGTACCTCTAGAAGACCGGGGTCAAACTCATTGCAGCGCTGCAACTCCGGGCAATAGATCGCCAGGCAGTCTGGACCCGCCATTGCGGCTAGAATTTTCCCAATCACAAGGTAAGCCTCGCGTGTTCGTGCGGGATCCACCGTGTCGTCCATCAGGTCCACCGAGATCCAGGCGACGTGCTTTTCTACCGCACTGCGGAGACGTTTGTCACGGATCGCTCCTTTCGCAAAACTCTTTGGATCATTGATATACGGTTGATCGGAGACGAGCACCGCAAAAAGTCCCTCTGGAATTCGGACCATGAAATGTTGGATCTCTCCGTCATGCAATCTGCCACCGTCGGGCGGGGAAAACGGGATCACAAAGACATCAGAGTCTGGGGCATCGACTGCAAATTTTGTTCCGAGAGCATGGGAGACACATTGTCGTATGCCTGCGTCGTTGGTTTCTCTCGCTTCGTCGAGAAAAAAGACGAGTGAGATCAACGGGTCTTCGGAATCTCCTCGCATCCCAGATGAAGAGGACGGAGTAGGTTTGGAATTCGATTTTGGAGGTAGTAACCAACGGGCGAACTCAATCGCAAACCAGATTACCGCGAGCAGGAGCGCAGCGATGCCCCAATAGGTCATTCCACTCGTCAAGAGGAGCAGGAACGGACCGACCAAGAGCAGGGCTGGAAGAAAAGGGAAATTCCTAGTTTGGGGTGGCATTTTAGAGTGTCTGAAATACGATCCGTGTAAGCGGAGTTATTGGGGAACCTTTGCGGATCCGAACCCTCCACGTGGGCGGGAATGGTCGGCAATCTACTGTCTGGGTCAATGACGAAACGATCCGATACGGGATTTTGATCACCTTTGCGGGAGGGTGAGGTTGGCTGATTTTACTTTATCTCGCAACTTTACTTGAGACCAGCGGTTGATTCACGTAAGAAGAAATAAGCAGTATGATAAAACTGGGACTACTCCTGATCACTGGCGCTCTCGTGACGCTCTCGAGTCCACTTCTTGCTGAGGGACCCGATTTCCCGCGTGGGAAACCCAGCGACCGAGGGGATGACCCCCGTACGAAATTGTGGGACTCTCTCAGTCCAGAGCAGCGAGACAAACTCCGCGAAGCCCTTCGGGATGTCTGGATCGACCCCGCTGTCATTAACGCTCGCGAAGAAGTGAAACTGGCGACAGATGCCTATCAGGCCGCTATCAAGGCTGCCGTCAGCCGTGCCGATCCTTCCATTGCTGGGGTCATGGCCAAGATTCAGGAGAGCAATAGTGGCCTCGCCCACGAGCATATTTCTGGGCGTCCCTCCATGGGCAGTGCAGGAAAGTCGGGATTTGAAGGCCAGATCCGACCTCCCGGTTTTTTGGAATCTGTCTCTCCCGAAATGAGGCAAAAAATCAAGAAAGCGGAAGAGACGGCGATGGTGTCACCCGTTGTCATCGCAGCAAAAGACGAACTCGATGCGATCCGCAAGGAGGGAGACGCTCAGCGTCGGAAGCGAATCGAGGCTCACCGAAAATTGAGGAAAGTCACCGTCGACGAAATGGTCCGGATCGACCCGTCTCTTGCGGAAGTGCAGGTCAAATTGCTTGGAGGCGATCACGGCGCTTCCGCTCCGGCGAAACTTCGGAAAAGTAGCGAGCCGAAACCGGAGGTCGGTGAAAAACGAGTGAAGAAGAACGATGTCCCTAGCGTTCCGGATGGAAAACCGGACCAACCCGAGTAGTTGAGAACGCTCTAAGGCCGACAGACTACCAGTGTGACTGTGGCCTCATTCCAGAAGTGGTGACTCGATAAACGCCTGAAACTCCGACTCGTCCATTCCGACGAGATGTTTTTCCTCTGGAAAAGCTCCAGAATTCACGTCAGTAACATACTCCCGGAAGGCAGAAATCCGCTCCTGTTGGAGGCGTTGGTACTCCGCGAGAAAATTCCGGTAGGTTTTGGCATGGCGGGGCGGCCGCTCCTCGTATTCCCCTAAAAGGTCATCTGAAAAGAGGAATTGAGTATCGCATCCTGATCCTGCTCCCAGAGACATCAGCAGTAGGGAGGTATTCGAGGAGAGGAAGGTTGCGACACGGTGAGGCACGACCTCCAGCTCCGCCGCATAGGCCCCAGCGCTTTCCAGATCCTTCATTTTGGAATACAGCACCCGAGCCTCCGCCGCCGTTTTTCCGATCGCCCGGTAATCCGTCCAAGTGACATGACGCGGAACCAGACCAAGGTGACCGACCACCGGAATCCCTTCGCGGGCCATCGCCTCGATGATCTGCGGACTCGCCGAGCAATACACCGAACTCGCCCCCATTTCCAGGGCCCGAAACCCCGTCCGGATGGCCTCCTCCGCCGTGGCGATTCCATGCGGAGTCGATCCCGAGAGAAAACTGGTTGGTGCCGCTGCCACAAGAAGGGAAAGTCGAGCCTGTGCTTCTGGAGTGTCAAAGGGGCAGCTCATCAAATCCACTCCCGCCGCCTCCGCTGCTGCCGCTTCTTCGGGAGACTTCACATGGAGGTGAGTAAGAACACGTTTCCCTTTGAGTTGGCGCAATTCATATACCGTATATTTTTTTCGAGGCCGTAGCATTCCACGATCCTAATGAAACTCGCCGTCCGTAGCAAGTCCCACAAAAGGAGGTAATGCGTTTCCGGGGAAAAAAATGCGGCAGATCATTCGGGTCGAGGCTCGAAAGTGACGTTGTAAAACTGCGAGTAATGAAAGCAGAGCGCAGCGATCCATTGCTCGAGGATGCGATCTGGGATGAATCCCTGATGAGCCAGATTCCCGAAGGGATTTTTGAAATGGTGATTCATTACCTCCTCAATGCAGAAATTGACAGCGAGCGGTTCGAGAATAGATTGCGTAAGGTTTCCCAATCGAATCTCAAGAAGTCCGCCATGACATTGGCCCAACAGCTTACTCAAAAAAGTCTCGAAAAAGGCCGCCTCGAAGGTCTGAAAAAAGGACGGCAGGAAGGCCGACAAAAAGGTCTGGGAAAAGGTCGACGGGAAGGAATTCAAGAGGCCATTCTGGAGACACTTTTGATTCGCTTTGGCGCGAAGTCGGCAAGTCTCTCCAAGGCCGTCAGGCGGGTGGATGACGAGACGCGGCTTCGTGCCCTTCATCAGTCATCCCTACGAGTGGAAACACTCGGTGAGTTCATCCTGGAACTTTGAGGGTCTTGTGTTTCCCAATGAGCGGGAGTACTGACCGAGTTTTTAGTAAAGAACTCCTCGCGATTGAACGATTGACACTCCGCCGCGGGCGGCTCCGGAGACGTTGGTTTCATCATGCGCTCGATCAAGAGGACTTGGTCGATGATGTCTCGTTCACGATCAACCGGAGGCGTAGCTTTTCTCTCGTTGGGGAGGAAAAGAGTGGGAAATTGGCGATCACGATGGCTCTTTTGAAACTCCATCCGGTTGCTTCCGGCAGGATCGTGTTTGGCGAGGTTGATCTCACCGCGCTTCCCGAGCAACGATTTCGCCCCATCCGTCGTCGTATTCAGGCAGTTTTTCCCGACCGCTTTGGACAGTTAACACCGGATCTCACGATCAGTCAGGCCTTCCGGGAAGTCCTCTCGGTATGGCATCGCAATTCGGGAAAAGACGACTGGCATCAGCGTATCGAAGCCGTGATGATCGCCTGCGGTCTTCCCGAGGCGGTGCGCGATCTCTATCCAGTGGAGCTCGATGCCGTGGAGCGGCAGCAAGTCGCGCTCGCGCGAGCGCTCCTGACCGGACCGGAACTGCTGATTTGTCACGGCCTGACGGAAGGGTTTGATACCGTGCAACGGGCGGAGATGATGAATCTCGTAAGCACTCTGAAAGAGGACTTCCGCCTCAGTTTGCTGGTGATGACGGACGATCTTGCAGTCGGCCATCATTTGGGCGATGATATCGGGATACTTCACCAGGGACGGCTCCTCGAAATGGGATGTGCTGATCAGGTGGTATCCCGCCCTGAACATGATTATACCCGGAGGCTTGTGAGTTGTTCGCTCTGATCCTCGCCCGACGATGACTCCACTCTTTCGCAAATTCCTCGGCCTGAACTGGCTCCTCTTCGCGAACATTCTCGCGCTGATGATTTTCGGCGTATTTGCGATCTACAGCGCCTGCTGGATGCGGGAGCAGGCGAATCTGGCGGACAAGTGGCGGGATCAGGTCTACTGGATGTTGCTCGGGCTGGTGTTTTTTTTCGTGGCGAGCCTCGTAGATTACAAATGGATCCGTTTTCTAGGGCTCCCCGTCTACCTCGTTGCGACTGGCTTGCTCATCTTTACGACCTTTTTCGGTACGGAGATCAACGGGACGAGAGCCTGGATCAAAGTGGGCAGTATGTTGGTCCAGCCCTCGCAGCTCGCCATTGCCGGGGGAGTCATTGCGCTTGCGGTGACGCTTTGTTCGCTTCACAAATTGCATCCGATTTTTCGGAATTCCTTTGTTCGTCTTGTCGCCACCGGGATCATTGCGGGCATTCCCTTCCTCTTCGTTTTGAAACAAGGGGACTTCGGGTCCGCGATTGTGTGGGTGCCGGTCTGTGGTGCGATGGTCTTGATCGGGAATATTCCTCTCCGGTATCTCGTCGTGATCGTGCTCGCGGTGACGATGTTTCTACCGTTTGCCTTCTTTTTCGGGCTGAAAGATTACCAGAAAAAGCGAATCACGACCCAGATCGAGATGCTCCAGGGAAAAAAGGTAAACATCCTCGGGGAAGCCTACAGCGCTTACAACAACCTCCTTGCGATCGGGAGCGGGGGATGGGGCGGCAAGGGATTCAAAAACCCTGAAACGGTGAACAACAAAGGTTTTATTTCGCCGGACACCGCGATCAATGACTTCATTTTTCCGGTTCTCGCTGAAGAACACGGCTTCCGGGGGAGTCTTCTCATGCTCGGCGGGTTCATGCTGCTCCTGATGCAGTGTATCTATGTCGCGTTTTATAGTCGAGACATGATGGGGCGTCTCCTTGTCGTGGGAGTGGTCGGACTGCTTTTTGCCCACATCTATCAAAATGTGGGGATGAATCTTCTCATCATGCCTATCACCGGGATTCCGCTGCCACTGATCAGTTACGGAGGTACTTTTACGATTGTCATTCTCTTCCTTTTGGGCTTGGTCCAGAGTGTGTGGGTTCACCGGGTCGATCCGAATGCCGTAAAAATTCGGCCGGCTCTCCAGATTGAGCATCTGGATTGATCGCGAGAGACTTGCGGTTTCTGATTTGAAGGGTTGATCGGAAGAGCCAGTCCATGTATCCGTAAGCCTTCCCTTTCATGATCGAAGTCCGACAGCTTACTAAGCGCTACGCCGGCCGCACTGCGGTCGATGCGATCTCCTTTGATGTGAGCAAAGGAGAGATTGTCGGCTTTCTCGGTCCGAACGGAGCCGGGAAGAGCACGACCTTGCGGATGCTGACCTGTTTTTTGTCCGCGTCGGAAGGTTCTGCGAAAGTTGCTGGTTACGATATTTACGAAGACTCCATCCAGGTGCGGCGTCGGGTCGGGTACATGCCTGAAAATGTGCCGCTCTACCACGACATGCGGGTTGTCGAATACCTCCGCTTCCGCGCCCGCATCAAAGGACTCGGTTTTCGTGAGACGCGCCGCGCGGTGAACGAGGCAATGGACATCTGTAGTCTCGCGGGAGTGGAGCGGAAAATGATCGCGACTCTTTCCAAAGGCTACAAACAGCGAGTCGGGCTCGCAGATGCGCTCGTGAACAAACCAGATCTGCTGATTCTCGACGAACCCACCAACGGTCTCGATCCTCATCAGATCCGTCAGTCGCGAGAGCTGATCAAGCGCCTTGGCGAACGTCACACCATTCTCATCTCGACCCACATTCTCTCTGAAGTGGAAATGACCTGCGGGAGGGTCATCATCATCGACCGCGGCAAGATCCGTGCCTCGGATTCTCCCCAAAATCTTATCCGTCGCTTGCGGCGGCCTGGTTCCGTCATCCTGGAACTCAAAGCCGACGCCGTCCCCGCGATGGAAAAAATCGGGAAAATCGAGGGAGTGAAGGAGGTTACGATGATTGATGAAAGGGTGGATTGGAACACTCTCTCGATCACGACTGATCCGCACATTGACATTCGGGAAGATCTCTTTGGCCTTGTCCAGACGGAAAAATGGACGATCCGGGAGCTCGCGAGCCGTACCCATTCTCTGGAGGACGCCTTTGTCGACATTCTCCAGCAGTCCCCTGGGAGCACCGGCGAATCGGCCCCTCCTGCCGAACCTCCGCGCAAAAACACTGAAGACGACGCCACCCCTAACCCTGTTGAGTCGGGGACTTAACCCTGTCTGGTTCCCACTGACTTCCTTTCATGCGCGCCTTTCTCATCTTGTTTAGCAAAGAGCTACGATCCTTTTTTCTCTCTCCGTTGGCCTACGTCGTGATGGGTTTGTTTACCTTTTTGAACGGTTGGCTCTTCATCAGTATCGTGAAGGCGATGCAGATGCAGGTGACTCCCCGGAGCCTCATTTATAATCTATTCAGCTCGGGCTGGTTTTGGATGGGATACTTCATCCTTTTTCCACTCATCACGATGCGGCTTTTTGCCGAGGAACGGAAGATGGGAACGATCGAGGGGCTGCTCACCGCACCAGTGAGGACGTCGGAGGTGGTTCTTGCGAAGTACTTTGCGACCGTCGTTGTCTATCTTGTCATCGTGCTCCCCGTCTTTCTCTTTTTCCCGCTCTTCCACCTCGTCACGGGGGAGGAAGCGGCTTTCCACAGCGGTGCGGTCTGGGGCAGTGGCCTTTGTCTCCTCCTTGTCGGACTGTTCAATGTCGCGATTGGTACGCTCGCTTCGTCACTGACGACGAACCAGCTCATCGCCGCGATGCTGACCTTCGTGTTTGTGATGC
Organism: Verrucomicrobiales bacterium; assembly: GCA_018058245.1. Classification (GTDB taxonomy): domain Bacteria; phylum Verrucomicrobiota; class Verrucomicrobiia; order Verrucomicrobiales; family DEV007; genus Arctic95D-9. The sequence continues at coordinate 39,022 of JAGPCC010000003.1, read as the reverse complement.
TGCATTATTTCCTCGGATTTATCCAGAATTTCGGGATGGTTCCGGGGTCGATGTGGAGCGAAGGGATTGCCTATTTTTCGACGACAGAGCACATGCAAAACTTGAGCGAGGGACTCATCGACAGCCGTCCGATCGTTTATTATCTGAGTTTCAGTGCGGTCCTGCTCTCATTGACTCACCATGTTCTTGAATCCCGCAAGTGGAGGGTTTGAGCAAATCATTTGTTCTGAATGGCTACTAAGGAAAAGAAAAACTCCAAAGCGTCCGGTTCCCCCTCTGGGAATGGAGGGGCATCGCGTTCGAGCCGAAGTCTCGAACGATATCGCACCGCCGGGTTAGTGATGGTGCAGATCGTTCTGATCGGAGTTGTCTTTCTCCAGCTCAACTACCTCAGTTGCCGTCGCCACAGCACCTGGGACCTAACCCAGAATCGTCGCTTTACCGTGTCGGACACGACCAGGAACTACCTCGGGAGCCTTGATTCGAAGGTGAACATCGTGATGGCTTTTCTCGGTACCTCCGATCTCCATTCGGAGGTAAAGGGGCTGGTCTCGGAATACGCCCGGATCGGGGGGGACTCTGTCTCCGCTGAGTATCTCGACCTCAGCCGCAGCCGTGCGAGGCTGTCCGAGTTGAAGGACAAGTATCAGCTCCAGTTCAGTGGCGATCAGATCGTGATCATTGGGGACACAGGTCGCATCAAAACCGTGATGGCCGAGGAGTTGGTCAATCGGGATTCCAACACGGGGCGGGTCATCGAGTTCCGGGGCGAGGAAGCGCTCACGGCGGCGCTTCTCGCAGTGACCGAGCAGCAGCAGCGGAAAATTTATCTGATCACCGGCGACAGACGTGCTGACGATCTCGTGAAAATCGCCGCGCAGTTGCAGCCGCTCGTGAATGCACAGAACGCCCGCCTTGAGGGGCTTGTTCTCGAAGGCCGCGAAGAGATTCCGGACGATGCCGACGCGCTCTTTTTCCCGGGAGGCAGTCAGGACATCACGGAGCGGGAACTCGGACTCGTGCGCGACTTCTGGGAAAAACGTCGCGGCGGGCTGATTTTGTTTCTCGATCCTGCTGCAGAGACGCCGAATTTGAACTCTCTTCTGCGCGAGCATGGTGTTTCGCCGCGCCGTGACCGGGTCATGAGCGTCGTGAGCATCCCCGGAGTGACTGCCCGGAAGACCTACGATGTGCCGGTTTCGCTGATGCCTGGCCCCGGGCCGACCCGCGATCTACCTGCGATGACAACTCGTCTCATCGGCCAGACGCAATCGATGGAAGTGCTCTACGAGGACGATCTCTTGCGCTCAGAAAACATCCGTCCGCTTCCGCTCATGATCGCAGCGACGGGTTTCTGGGGCGAGACGGATTTTCAGGACGAGGAGGTTTCCTTCAGTCCTGATCTCGATCACGGACAACCCGATCCGGTCTTCACCGCTGCCTCCATTGAAAAAGGCGCTCCCGGAGATCCAGATTTTCTCAAAGGCACCTCGCGGCTTGTTGTCGTGGGAAATGCGGACGTGATCTCCCCTGACGGAAACTCTACCAAAGTCGCGGCAGACTTTACGATGGCTGCTGTCAACTGGGTCATGAATCGCGAAGAGCTCATGGGGATCTCTCCCCGCCGTCCCACCTTTTTCACCCTCAGCATCAGCCCTGACAAAGTGGCATTGCTCCAGTCGCTCCTCATCATGGTGCTCCCCGGTATCGCCCTGATCCTCGGCGGGTTCGTCTGGATGCGCCGCCGAGCCTAACCCTGACATGAGAATCACCACGACAGCCTTTCTCGGATTGAGTGTCATCGTCCTCGCGATCCTCATCTATTTGGCGGATCATAAACCGGTCAGCGGAAAACTCGCCGCCGAACGGGCGAACGTGCTGCTGCGTTTTGAGCCGGAGTCGATTGAGCGCATCGAGGTCGAGAAGGGGACTGCAAAGACATCGCTTGTGAAAAAAGCGGGACTCTGGTTTTTCTCCGAACCAGAGCAGGATCGAGTCGATGCCTCTCTCATTGCCTCCCTCCTCGATACAGTTAATCATCTCTCGATCATGGATCGCATCAATCCGGAAGAAGCGGGGCAGGATCTCGCTCAACTAGGTCTTACCGGAGACTCGGCGCTCAAGGTTACATTTTCGGGTGCTGGCGAAACTGGTCCTGTTTCGGAAACGGTAACGCTGGGAAGTGCGGCACCGCGTGCGAACTCGCTTTACGCCCGTCGCGAAGGGAAAGAAAGCGGCATCTTTGTCGTCGATGGGAACCTGCGCCCGTGGCTTGAAAATCCCCTGGAAACGCTGCGTGACCGTCGCATTCTTGGAGCCCCGATTGAAGCGATCGTGCAGGTAGTCCTGCGCCAAGCGAAGGGCAAGATGGCCCTCCAGCGGAAGATCACTCCACCCCGTCAGGATTGGGCCATCGTAGAGCCGCTCAATGTTTGGGCTGATCGGGAGGCTCTCGACAAGCTCCTCACCGAACTCGGTGGCCTGAAAATCGAAGAAGTCGTCTCCGGTGGTAGCGCGGCGGAGGAGATCCCGAATCCATTGCCGGAAAATTCTGCGGTCCTTCAGTTGCAGATCTACGGCATCGAGCAGCCTCTCACACTCTATCTGAAACAGGTGGAAGCCAAAGACGGCGAACTTCCCCTGATCGAGGTTCGGGTCTCGGACCGGCCCTCGGTCTACCGTCTGAAGAGCGATTTCCTGACAAAACTGCCGGGCAATGCGAATGACATCCGTGATCGCACTCTCGCTCGTATCCCGATGGAGTATCTGGATTCCATCATTATCCAGAGTCACATCGACCCGACTGTGATCCTGAAGTCAGATCGTGACGGTGACAATGTCCGTTGGGATGTCCGCATCGGGGTGAAATTAGAACCGGCCAATTCGGCGGCTGTCTTTGCTCTGATTAATTCTGTAAACGAAGCTGCGATCATCGACTTCACGTCTGACTCGGTGAAAAATCTGGCCGAATTCGGTTTGAACCCTCCCGCACGGCAAGTCACCTTTAATCTCCTTTTCCCCGGTCCTCCGCTCGCCGATGGATCTCCGGGACAGGTGCAGGAGATGACGCGAGTGCTCAATCTCGGGTGGCGCGAGGGCGACGAACAGCGACTTTTCGCGAACTTCGCAGGGGAACCCTATGTCTATGAACTCGATCCGACCTTTGTGAATGCGATTCCGACCCATCCCATCAAATGGCGTTCCTTGAAAGTGCTCACTTTCAATCGACTGCATCTCAACTCGATCACCCGCGAACTGGGGGACAAGGAAACCCTGAAGCTCACCTATGACAATCGGCTCGATCAATGGGGTGCCTCGCGCAGCGGTGTGGACACCACTCCTTCCCTCGATCGTGCGGCTGCGAACCGTCTCCGTGATCGACTCGGCGGACTCACCGCGAGCGGTTGGTACCTCGCTCTCGGTCCCGCCTACGAAGCGCTCCAGACGCCCAGTGCAAAATTTAATATCGTGACGACCGAGCTTGATCCCGCGATCAATGAACCGAAAGAAGTCAGCTATTTACTGAAATTTGCGCCCTCGACGAGCAATTTGTATTTTGGTCAAATCGAGGGTTCGCCGGACGTTTTTTTCCTCGACCGCGAGACGTACCAGGACCTGATCCGTCCGGTCATGAGTCTCCGGGTTCCCCCTCGGTAAGTTCATGAATCGATTGTCTCACAAGTTTCTCCGTTTTGTCTTGTTCCTCCTCGTCGGAATTGGTGGTATTTCCTGTAGCGAACCGCCTTCGCCAGAAGAATTGGCTGCTGCCGAGCAGGTCGGGGCACCGGGGATCTACGCGCAGGTCTGCGCGGCCTGTCATGGAGCCGCAGGGGAGGGAAAGGAAGAACTTTTTAGCCCTTCGATCACGGGACTCCCGGTCTGGTATGTGGAGGAGCAATTGCAAAAATTTCGAGGCGAGCAGCGGGGAATACATCCTGAGGACGTACCCGGTCAGCAGATGCGGGCGATTTCGCTGACGTTGACAGACGAACAAATCGCAGAGGCCACAGCCGCAGTCGCCGCGATGCCGATCATTCGCACTCAGCCGACAACGGAGCCATTTGACCTCGAAAAGGCCCGCTATCGCTATGCCAATGAATGCATGGAGTGCCATCGATACAACGGCATGGGAGACCGAGTCTTTCACAGTGCACCGCTCGTCACCCTGAACCGCAGTTACCTGCGTCGCCAGCTTGAGAACTACCGGGGCGGTCGCCGTGGTGTGGTCGAGGAAGATCTCTACGGGCAGAAAATGGTCGCGATCACCCAGCGGCTTACGGACGAAGAGATCGAGCTATTTGTGAACTACATCGGTGCGCTCGCGCAAGGGGATGATCCGCGGGAAGCTCGCGAAAAGTAGTCGCTCGGGTTGCTGGTAATTTGTTTTCTGAAACTCCCGTTTTCGCGGTCATTTGGGAATTGAAGTCGCTGCTCGTTCGTTTATACTTTGTCGGTGTTAGTAGAAACCACATCAAGCATATGCAAAAAACCACTTTGATTGCCGCTCTCTTCGGCCTTGGTCTTTCGGTCCTCAGCGTATCTGCTCAGGAGAAAATTGATTTTGAAAAGCAGATCTACCCCTTCATCAAGTCGGGATGTGTGCAGTGCCACCGCCCCGAACACGAAAATCCAGATCGCCCCGGTCGTATGGTCAAGCCCAAGGGCGGCCATGTCATGACCAGCGCAGCCACTCTGATGGAAGCCGAAGGAGAGGACGATGCGGGCAAATTCATCGTTCCTGGCAAACCAGCGGAGAGTCTCATGCTCACCGTGACGAAGTTGCCTCTCGACGACGACGGTCACTATCCGCCAGAGGGCAAGGCTCCCCAGTGGACCGATGCCGAGAAAGCACTTTTTGCCAAGTGGATTGAAGAGGGTGCCGATTTCGGGACTTGGAAAGAAGATCCTAAGGCTCTGGAAGCCCCTGTGTGGGATGGAAAAGAGAAAGATCCTGGCACGACCGAGACCGCGAAGTAATTCGCGTGAGCAAGGCATTTTTGTTACGAAAGCCGGGGCAATTGCTCCGGCTTTTTTGTGCCCTGAACGGTGGGGTGGATCGACCGCTATTTTGATGCGGCCAGTTTTCCCGCGAAGGGGACGTAGCCATTGACAAGACGTGTGATCCGGCTAGGCCATTTGGGATCCGAAAAAACACCATTTCCGTCTATGACCTCGTGTGCGCCGCTCACCGAGAGCATTTCAGGATAAACGGTTACGCGGATGTTCTGCAGGAGCGCCCGCAGTGCCGTGAGTCCGCGAAGTCCACCGAGGGCACTAGGAGAGGCACTGAGGAGCAGCGCGCTTTTTCCGGCATAAACCGAAAGCGGCGCTTCATCGTCTGATTCCGCACGACTGCACCAATCGATCGTATTTTTCAGGAGTGGGCTGAAGGCGCTATTGTATTCTGGACTCGCGAGGAGGAAGCCATCAGCCTTTCGAAATCGGTCCTTTAGTCGTTTGGTTGCGTCGGGTAGCCCTTCTGCATCCTCGAGATCCTGCTGAAACAATGGCATCGGAAATTCCCGCAGGTCGATGAAATCTACTTCCGCACCCGCAGCTCGGGCGGCTTCGATGGCAACCGAAAGGATGGTGGCATTGTAAGACCTCGAGCGAGTGCTCCCGGAGAGGGCGATGAGAACCGGCTGTGACATCGAGGAAAAATCGTGGCGCTTTAAAGACTTACCGAAGCGGCGAATAGTCCGTCGTTAGGAGATCCGTGGACTTCACTCCGTTTTGGATCAGCAGTTTCCCCTCCTTTTCCGACGCGTCCCGGGCGGAGATCCACTCGGGATCTTCGCTAAAGGACTTGAACCCTGCCTTCTTGGTTTCTTCGGAGTCGTAGGCCCGGAAATACAGTAGGGTCGTATCGCTGCCCTCCTGACCTTCCGCGAGATGGAAGTAGATCAAGTTGTGGAGTCCGTGTTTTTCGAACAGCGCCAACGTATGATCTCGGAAACGAGCGTCGAGAGCACCGAGTTTTCCGGTGTTTGTTGTGTATTGACGCATCTCGTAGAGGCGAGGCGCGTCGCCTGCCTTCAGCGGCAGTTCCGGAGAATAGTCCGTGCGAGTGAGAAACCGTTGATCGACTTTATCGACGAGCTTTCCGTTCGCTTCCGAGGCGGTTTTCGCGGCGATCCAGTCCGGATCGGCGATAAACTTCTTCCAGGATTCCTCACGTGCCGCTCTGTCAGGGTAGGCGACCAGATAGATGAGTAGGTTGTCGGTATTGTCCTGCGGAACCCAGTAAATGAGATTCGTGATTCCATGTTTCTCAAACAGGGCCATCGTATGATCCCGGAAACGGGCATGGAGAGCATCGAGTTTTCCGGCGGCGGCATGGTAGGTGCGGAGCTCAAAACAGGTGAGATCCTCGGCGCGGGCAGCGGGGGAGAGGGACAGAGAGATCGCTAGAGCAATGAGGGCGAAAACAGATTTGATGATAGTAATCATGGGGGGATTTTGAAAGGTTCAGGAAGGTGTCACTGGGCTACTCCGATGGAAGATCCACCGACCCCAGCCGATCAGAAACGCGAGTCCGCCGAGCGGAGTGATCGCACCCAGCTTGGTGAAATCCGTGAGCGCGAGGGCATATAGGCTCCCTGAAAAAAGAAGGATTCCGGTGAGAAACCACCAGTAACCAAGAGCCTTCGGCGAATGAAGGGCAATTACAAACAGCGCGAGACCGTGGAGGAGATGATACAGCGTCGCAGTTTGCCAGTTCCCGATTCTTCCCGTTGCCTCGAGCCGGTCCGCAAGTCCGTGCGCCCCAAACGCCCCGAGTGCGATTCCGAGGAAGACAACGAGGGCGGCGAGACGAAGTCGAGCGGAAGAGGACATAACAAGCTCTATCTAACATGGGAAACCTTCCAACTTCAAGAAATCATCCTGGCCCATGTCCTGTCATCGTCAGCGGATAGACGCCAATCCGGCGATGGAGCGACCTTGACCAGATCCTCGATCGAAGAGTAAAATCTTCTTCATGATGAAAATTCCGCTGTCGATCCTCGCCCTCGCCTTCGCTCTTAGTCTCACCGCCGATGCGGGAGAGCTCAGTGCGGGAGCACCTGTCTCTCTTTTTGATGGAAAAAGCCTTGCTGGTTGGACTGGCCCGGACGGAAAATCACCCGGAGCCGGATGGACGATCCGCGACGGTGTCCTCCAGCTCGATGGTGAAGGAGGAAATCTGATTTCAGAAAAGGAATACAAAAACTTCGATCTCCAGTGGGAATGGAAAATTTCCGAAGCCGGAAACAATGGTATTAAATACTGGGTCACCAAAGTGGGCGAGAAGAACTGGTTGGGGATTGAGTATCAGATGCTTGATGACAAAAAACACCCTGACGCAAAAAACGGTGCAAAGCGACTCACGGCGTCCTTTTACGACATCCAGGCACCCACCGTAAAAGTGCCAGTCCATCCCGTGGGCGAATGGAACAGCAGCCGCATCGTGGCGAAAGACGGGAATCTCCAGCATTGGATCAACGGTGTCCTCGTCGGCGAAGCCGATACCCACTCAGACGAATGGAAGGCCAACCTTGCAGCCAGCAAATTTAAGGGCAAACCCGGGTTTGCTCCAGGCAAAGGCCACCTCATGCTGACCGATCACAAGGACAAAACTTGGTATCGGAACATTCGCATTACGGAACTCTAGCAGACTGTCGGTCGTAACCCAAGTTTCGTGTCACACATCCGAATTCCACGTAAATGTTCCAGTTTCGGGGACCCGTTTACAATGGTTGGACATTACGCTGTAGGTGACAACTCGCATCCCGTGGAATGCCTCCCACTTGCGCATCAGAGCGACAAAATGCTCTTTTTCCTCCTCCTGCAGATGCGGACATCTCGTCAGCGATGACCAAAAAGAATCCAACGGGAACCCTTCAAGTCCGATCACTTCCGGGCAGATCGTTTCGTATTTCCCGGACCGGTGGCGACTTGTGCCTCTTTCCCGGACCGAACCCTCTTGGCTCACTGACCTGAACCTATCGGATCGGTGTTCCCTGGAGCAATCGGATTTGACATGATGTTTTCACATGATAAATTATTCCATGAATGATTCGTCTCTCACGGAGCGTGGTCAAATTTCGGTGCCGGCAAGGATTCGAAAGTCGATGAACCTGCGCCCGGGACAGAAACTGCATTGGGAACAGATCTCGGATCGGGAAATGCGAGTGGTTGTTCAGGAAGAGTTTTCTCCTGGACCATTATCAGTTCTCGGATATGCCAATCGGTTTCGTGACCGCCCAATACGAACCACAGCGGAGTGGATGAACGAGCTTCGCGAGGGGGAATGAACTGGGTTGTCGATACGTGCGTCGTTCTTGATGTCTTCGGGAACGATCCTGAGTTTGGACTGCGATCCGCGAAGTTGCTGGAGAGGAAATGGAAAGACGGACTGGAAATTTCTCCCGTAACTTTCGTCGAACTCGCTCCTGCGTTCGACGGGGACCTGGAGGAACAAAAGCGGTTCCTGAATCAAGCCGGAATTCAGTTTCCCGGCGGTTGGAATATAGAGGACACGGAGACGGCACATGAAGCCTGGAATCGACACATAAGAGAGCGGCGATCCGGAAGCCTGCCCAAACGTCCGATCGCTGATCTTTTGATTGGAGCCTTTGCTGTGAAACGTCGGGGTTTGATTACCCGGAATCCGAATGATTTCCGCAGGAATTTTCCCGGGATGGAGATTGTGGAGCCTTGAGGTAGGGGGAGGGGGCGGTTTCAAGTGAACGATTCCCCACCGCGCCTGATAGAGTGCCCCCACACTCGAGGCGGCCCACTGGGCGTTGTTGGTGATGAATGCCATCTCCACTTCCTTTCCGTTGATCTCGACGAGCATCACGACCCGGCGCAGAGTTGCCGCGCCCTGGTATCGTCGTGGTGTCCGGCCTCCTCGACGATGGCGCAGGCGGGCAGAAAGCTCGGGAGGTCGAGCCGGAGATGGCACTTCGCAGCCGCTTTACGCCACCGATGCTTGGCCCAGTCCATCGAATTGGCGAGCAAGGCGATGGTGGTCGAATCCCTCTGATACGCTGCGCTCTGGACAATGGAACTTCCGGTAAGCAAACACAGCGACACGCAGACAATTCTCTCCGCTACTTGGAAAGCATACGGAAGACTCCGTCCCAGTCGTCCCCGGGAGGGTCGATTTTCATGACGGCGCAGCGTTTTGCCATGACGAGGGAGGGATTGGTCTCGATCCCGGGGCCTGGTTGAAAGTACTCGATTTCCGCAGCGCGATGGAAGGAGGCCGTGGCGCGATCCCAGTCCCGGGAGAGGTAGGACTCCATGCCTTCTTCGTAGATTTCGAGGCAGCGGTGGGTTCCGGGGGTGACTCTGGATTTTTCTTCGATCAGTTCGTAGATTTTGACGGGGTGGGTTCTACCTTTGACGATGATCTGGTCGAGGAAGCGGTAGACGAGATCATCTTTTGTGGCGATGGCGGCATCCCGGGTGGCTTCGGTGACCAACAGATAGACTCCGTAGGATTTGGCAGCGGACTCGCAGCGGGCGCCGAGGTTCACATTGTCACCCATCATGGTGTAGTTGAAGCGCCGTTGGGAACCCATGTTGCCGACGACGGCGGGTCCGGTGTTGAGCCCGATGCGGGTGCGCATTCCCTGAATGAGTTCGGGGCGATCGGTGGCTTTCCAGCGGTCCTGCAGCTCGATCTGTTTGCGCTGCATGAGGAGTGCGGAGGTGACACCGCGATACCCGTGGTCGGGGAGGGGGAGGGGTGCTCCGAACATCGCATCGATGGCGTCGCCAATGTATTTGTCGAGGGTCCCTCCGTGATCTGTGAGGATGTCTGTCATTTCCGACAGGTACTCGACCATCAGCTCGACGAGTGCTTCGGGTTCGAGTTGCTCGGAGAAGGTGGAAAATCCCTGAATGTCGCTGAAGAGAATGGTGATGTCGACACGCTCGCCGCCGAGCTTGGGGGTTTCCCCGGTTTCGATGATCTGCTTGACGACTTCGGGCGAAACATAGGATCCAAAAACGCCTTTGATGTAGCGCTTTTCTTTCAGCTCGGTGATGAGGCGGTCGAGGATGACGGAGGTGTGAATGAGGAGAAAGCCTCCGACGGGAAGGACGACAGGGAGAACGAGCGACTGTGTCTGGAAAAGCCGGAGGGCGAGAAAGAGGTAGGCGGCAACGGTGAGGAATGGGACGATGATCTCCAGTGAAACGGGTGCTTTCCGGAGGAGTAGGAGGGTCATGAGGGCGATGAGAAGCCAGCCGGTGAGGATTCCGTATTTGGGCGCAAAGCTGAGGTAGTCACTCTGTAGGATGTTGTTCAGGGTCGTCGCCTGCACTTTGAAAAGCGGATCGTTTGCTTCATAGGGTGTCGGGCCGAGGTCTGGCAGACCCGCTGCGGCTTGACCGATGAGTACGATCTGGTCTGTGAGTGGCGGCAAAGTCGCGGGCCATTTGTTTCCCGCTCCGGTTCCCGCCTCGAAGATCGCGAGCTGTTCTGAGACATGGACGTAGTCAAAAACGCGAAGTTGTTGTGTGTTCCGATAATTGATCATCATGAGTCCCCGGTAGTCGATGGGGATGCGCCATTTTCCGCCGGATCGTCTTGGAACGGTGATGGCGTCGCCGAGGACGACGGTGACATCGTCGGGACTCGCTTCTTCGAGCTGAAGGAGAATTTGCAGAACAAACGAGGGAAAGACTCTCTCCCCGAGCCGAACGACAAGAGGCATTTCCCTGCGCATGCCATCAATGCGGGAAGGGGGGCAGGATACGGAACCGGTGTAGGCGCTCTCGGCGATATGGGGAATCGGGATGTTGGCCTCATTGCCCCCGAGGAGCAGCTTCGGGTCTCCTGTGATCCGGGTGAGGGGAAAGGTCTTTTCGCCGAAGTAGTATTCGGCGGGATCGTTCCGGGAGCTTGTGCGACCTTCGTCGATCGCGACATTCATTCCGGTGATGGCTCCGCTGTGGAGGGACAATGCGTCTCCGAAAGCGATGTCTCCCTCCGGATGGATCCGGCTCTCGTCCGAAAAGAAAAAATCGTAGGCAAGGATGGCGGGTTCTTTTGCGGTCAGTCGATTCGCAAATTCCGCATGAATCTCGCGAGTCCACTCCTCCCAGCGGCCTTTCTTGTGCAGGGAGTAGTCACCAATTCCGACGAGGGCGATACGAGGATCGGGAGCAGGATCCGACTGCGCCCTGGCCCGGAAACGGTAGTCGAGGGTGAGGTTTTCAATCTGCCTGACGAGGCTCGTGGACCATGTCACCGCCATCAGCCCTGCGACTCCGAATGGAGCGACGATGGCTGAAATGGATCGACGTTTGTGAGACTTGACTGACATATCGGGAAAAAAATCAGCGTAACCAGGCGATCCCGGACGTCTAAGTGGAAATGAGACGCTTTACCATGGACTTACCCTTGACGGACCCATTCGCTTTGGCAAGGGAAAGGACTTCCTCCCATTGCCGGATTTTGCGTCGAGGGAGAAGTGGCGGAAAGGGCTGCTGGAAGCGGTCGTTTGAGGCATGGCTAGCGCCGGAATCGGGCGAGTATTTTCGTGACATCGGGTGAGAATCGTCCAATATCTTGTTCGGATCGCGGGGAGTATTTGAATAGTAATGAATCGAAATATGAAAATCGCTAACTCCATATCAATCCGTGTATTGTTGCTTGTTTTTCTGCCATATTGCTCTCTTCTCGCTGAGCCGGAATCGGGAAAAGTAACGGTGGCTGTAGGCGAAGTAACGGTTGTTGCCTCGGAAGGTGCGGCTCCCGTTGCCTTGCAATCGGGGGACAAAGTGAAGGTGGGGGCTATCATCAAGACGGGTGCCGGGGCAAGGGCCGTGGTTGTAATGACTTCCCGCTCGGCAATCCGCATTTCTGAAAACTCGACGGTAGTGATCGAGATGGTCGACGAGACGGTTCTTCCGAAAAAGGTTACCGTCGATCTCAAGGACGGGAGCGTTTCCGCTCTTTTGAAACCAAACTCCGCAGGGGAGTTGGACTTTCAGGTTCGCACTCCTAGCGGAGTGGCTGCCGCCCGAGGTACGTTTTACTCCGTCGTTGTGAAAGACGGTAAGGGATACGCCCAGGTGAAAGAGGGACGAGTCGAGGTGATTCCCAATGGAAAACCGGAATAGGAATTCACTGGGTGATCGGAGCAAAGGGTGAGTGGCCACGGCTGAAAGCATGAGCAAGGGACGCGGAGAGAAACTGGTGCATGCAGGAAGGATCCTGTTCGTGGCGGTTTTCTGCATTTCTCTTTCGAGCGACTCCTATGCAAATCCGGCTGGAGGCTCGATTCAGGTAGGCGAGATCCGTTTTGAGCAACAGGGAAACTCTCTCCTCGTGATTCAGGGATCAGATCGGGGAATCATCGACTGGGATTCATTTTCCATCGCCAATGGTGAGACGACTCGCTTTCTGCAACCGGGATCTTCGAGTGCCACCTTGAACCGGGTGACCGGTGAGACTCTCTCTCGAATCGATGGTCGACTCCTCGCGAACGGTCGCGTTTTTCTGCTAAACTCGAACGGGATCATCGTGGGCCGGGAAGGGCAGATCGATGTCGCGGGATTTGTCGCGTCGACTTTGGATATCGATAACAACGAATTCCTCGCGGGCGGTGATCTCTCGCTAAAGGGCGCGTCCCAGGCGGCGGTGATCAATCTCGGCAGTATTTCCGCCTTTGACGGCGATGTGTTTCTTGTTGCAGCTACGGTCGATAACTCCGGTTTTCTGCGTGCTCCCAAGGGAACGGTGGGTCTCGCTGCGGGAAATGATGTGCTCATCAAAGAATCCGGGGCTGAGCGGATCTACGTGCGCGGTGCGAGTGGCGGGCAAAAAGAGGAAGGTGTCGTCAATCGCGGGACGATTGAAGCGAACGTAGCTGAACTGAAATCCTATGGGGGAAATCTGTATGGAATGGCGGTGAAGAATGAAGGACGGGTCGCCGCGACTGCGGTGACTCGGGAGGGTGGACAGATCTTCCTGCGTGCGGGAGGTCGGAGCCCCGGAAAAAAAGCGACGGGTGGAGGCAGAATACAGTCCACCGGAACGCTCACAGTGTCTCGCCCCGTGGACGGCAATGGAGGAAATATCGTCATTGATGCGGGACCGGAGGGGAAAACCGAAGTGGGAGGTACTCTCGATGTGCGCGGAAGAGGCGGAAAAGGTGGCGAGGTCATTCTTCTGGGCGATACCGTGGAAGTGTTCGAGGGCGCTCTCATTCTCGCTGACGGCGATTCGGGCGGGGGAACGGTGAAGATCGGAGGAGGATTGCAGGGGGGCGATGCGGAGTTGGACAATTCCTCATCAGTTACCATCGGATCGGGCGCGCAAATCAGTGCAGATGCTCTGATCTCGGGAGACGGTGGCACGGTGATCGTTTTTGCTGAGGGAACGCTTCACTTTCGCGGTCAGGCATCTGTGAACGGCGGGGTTTTCGGCGGAAACGGCGGATTCGTTGAACTATCGGGGAAACAGTCGCTCTTTGTTGACGATCTCGTCGGGCAAGTAGATCTCACTTCTGCTCAGGGGCTGGCAGGGACACTGCTCCTCGATCCGGTCGATCTTTCGGTGATATCGGGAGTCAGTGGCGGAGTTGCCGGAACGACGATAACAGATGGTGCCATCAACGACTTTCTAACTTCCAGCGGCAGTCTTATCATCACGACTTCTACGGGGACAGGCGGTAGCGGAGATATCACGGTAGCCGGGGATGCTGCTATCACCTGGGCAAATTCGAGTGAATTGCGTTTTTTCGCGGATCGGGATTTTATCATGAGCGGTGGTGCCTCGATTGCGTCGACGGGAACGGGGGATTTTGTCGTCGAGGCATTACGGCTCATTCAGCTCGGATCGAGTAGTCAGATTACCACGGGAGCCGGGGACATTTCGCTCACCGCAAACACGCTTGGGAACACTTCAGGAAACTTTTCCGGCATCACTCTCGAAGGAGCCACTCTTTCCGCAACGAGCGGGAACATTTCACTTCTCGGTCAGGGCGGAAGTGATGCGCTCACCGGCGGGCATTCCGGTATCCAAATTCTCGGAGGTTCGGTCGTCTCAACGACGAGCGGAAACATCCTTGTGGCGGGGACAGGCGTGAGCGGAACATACGATAATTTCGGGGTGTCCATCTCTCAAACCGATACCGTAGTAAGTAGTGGAAGTGGAACGATTACGATCACCGGAAATGGCGCGGCTGGTGCGACGGAGGAGAATAACGACGGAATCGGTATTGATGGGGGAGCGCGAATCGAAAGCGTGAGTGGCGATTTGACTCTAACTGGAGTCGCCGGCGGTGGAACCGCGGGCCGAAACGGGGTCGCGATCTACGGAACGGGAACCAGTGTTACGAGCACAGACGGGCTTGTGAAAATCGACGGAACCGGAGGAGCCAGCTCTCTCCTTTCCAACGTCGGAGTGTTTCTTTCCCTTTCCGGCGGGGTTCACAGTGAAACCAACGATGTCATCATCGATGGAGTGGGCGGACAGGGGGGCATCTTCGTCCTGGGAGGGGCCAGTGTGACTGCCGCAGGTGGTGATCTTTCGCTCTACGGGAAGTCTCTTTCCGCCAGTTACGCCGGAATCAAGATTGACGTCTCGACGATCACCGCCGGAAGCGGGACGATTCATTTGAAAGGAGAGGGCGGAGTCGGCTCAAATCCTATCGCAATCCTGGGCAGTTCCGACTCGAGCACAATCGGGAGCGGGACGGAAACAATCATCCTGGATTCCCTGCTCGGTTCCGTCACAATTTTGAACCTGATTTCTTCGAATCAACTTCAGTTCCGCGATAGCACGGGGACGGAGTCGGTCGCTTTCATTGCGGCCAATCTTTCAAACAGTGTCAGTGAAATCTCCGCCCTCGGAAACGGAAGCAATGGTCGGATCGGGAGTCTCGATTTCCGGAACTCGGGAGGCTTTTTGGTGGGCTCGTTCCTCGGCGGAAGCGGGATCGATGCAACCGGTGGGATCAAGTTGCTTTCTTCCATCGGAAGTTTTGCTCCGATCCGGATAGAGCAGTCGGTCACTTCTCAGGGAGGGGACATCGATCTCGACGGCACGGACATCGTGGTGACGGGTGCATCGCTTACGACTACGGGAGCGGGCACCATCCTTCTTGATTCCTACCGTTCCATTTTGATTGAAGACGGATCTGTTCTTTCCGTCATCAATGGAAATCTAGGACTTACCGCCAATACGGACGGCCTGGCATACGGTGATTTTAACGGCATTTGGATTGACGCGTCGTCTCTCTCCAGCAGCGGATCGGGAAACATCACTCTCAAGGGAACCGGTGGGGAGTATGCCTACACCGCAGCGGATGGCATTCGTGTGACCGGGGGATCTACGATTGACTCCACTGACAGCGGTCTCATCACTCTCATTGGTAAAGGCGGAAACAACGGCTCGGCGCAGGCGGGAGTGCATCTTTCGGGAGCGCTTACCCGGATTGCCTCCGTTTCCGGTGCGATTTCGATCACAGGAACGGGAGGGACTTCGTACAACGGGAGCGGTCGGGGGGTTGTCGTGGATGAGGGGGCTCTCGTGGATTCGACCGGTCCCGGGACGGGTGCTGCGACGATAGAGATTCAAGGCACCGGCGGAGGTGCCGGGTCTGAAAATTTTGGGGTTCTTGTGGAAGGTGCCGATACACAAATTCGTTCTGTGTCGGGCGATGTCACCGTCATAGGGACGGGGGGCGGCGACGGGTTCGGATCTGGAAACAAAGGAATCGTGATCCGGGATTCGGATCTTGCCCTTGAATCTAGCGGCACTGGTGCCACTGGAGCAATGATTACCCTCGATGGCACTGGAGGCAATGGCGTTGATGACAATCTGGGTGTTGATATCAGGAACGCGAATCTCGCAACAAGCGGAGGAAATTTTGAAGTGAGCGGCGACGGCGGGGCAGCCGCAACCGGCGCCCGCAATCGGGGTGTCCTGCTTCACTCTTCCACCCTCTCAACGGGTGGTTCGGGGACATTTGTGGTTCTCGGCAATGGCGGGGGAGGCGATGATCAGAACGACGGCATTCAGATGGAAGTTGGTGCCAGCGTCAGGGTGAATAATGGCGCTCTCACTATGACCGGCGTTGCCGGAGGAACTCTCGGAATCGGAGTCATTTCGACAAACAACAGCGGGGATATCCTTTCTCTTGGAACCGGCTCCGTTTCCATCGCCGGCACAGGAGTGAATGCTCGGGGAATGAGTCTTTCCCATTTGAACACGGGAGGGAGTGGCGCCGGTTTCGTCTCGCTTGTTTCGAACAACGGCGATCTGTATGTCGAAAGCGTGGTCACGGCGAGCGGAGACCTCACCGTGAGTTCCGGGAAGCGCACAGAGATCGGTGGTATACTGAGCTCCAGCATTGGCAATATCACGCTGACTGGGGATGATGTTACAGTCAATGCCGGGGTGAATGCTACGGTCGGAGACATTCTGATTCAAATCGGCACGGTCGCTGCCTCGGGAGGGGGAACCGCCGCAATCAATGCCCTGCTGTCGCATGGCGGGAGTCTCCGTTTTGTCGGCGGAGCGGGAGCGTCTGATATGGTTACCTACGCGGGTTTTGCCGGTGGTCCGGTTCAATTTGAACTGGATGACCTCAGCAATATTGAATTTCTAGTAGGCTCCGGCTCCACCATGGATGAAATCACCGGCTCCGCACTGGCCACGACCTACCTCTTCACCGGGGCGAATCAGTTTGCGGCGGAGGGGGTAGCGGTGAGTGCATTCGAAAATTTGACTGCCGGGGATGACGAGGACGTTTTCTCATTCAATGCCGGAGGCTCCCTGAGTGGTCACCTGGACGGAGGCGGGGGCGTGAGCAATGAGATCAACTATGCCGGATTCCTCACTGGTGCCGTTCTTGATTTGCAATTGGCGGTGAGTTCCGGAGTTGAGGCTGGGTTCAGCAACATCCATGTCTTCGGAGGCTCCCCAAATCTCGATACCGTTCGCGGGCTCACTACAGCGAGTACATATACTTTTGACGGTCCGTCCCGGGTTTCGGTGGCGGGATTTGAAGTCAATGGATTCGAAAATCTGATCGCGGGTTCCGGAGCTGATTTATTTCTCGTTTTGTCAGGGGGTGGAATCGGTGGCGTGTTGAACGGAGGAGGGGGATATGACAGGCTAGACTACTCGGCCTATGGCAGTCCGGTCTCTGTCAATGTAGGGAACGGAAATGCCACCGGTTTCGGCGGGGTTTCAGGGGTCGAAAAATTTGTCGGTTCCTTGTTTTCGGATACGTTATCCGGAGGGTCGGGTAGTGATACGTTTTCCATTACCGCAGTCCATGCGGGGAATGTGAACACGGGGTTTGATTTCGCCTCATTCGAACGTCTCATCGGCGGCGCAGGAAACGATCGCTTCCTCTTTTCCAATCAGGCAACAGTGGAGTCTTTCGATGGTGGATCGGGATTCGACTTTTTCCAGCTCGACGACCGGAATCTGGGGGGGATCAATACCTATACGGTGACGAGTAACAGTGTTTCCAGGAATCCGTTCTATTCATTCTCTGGAATCGAACGGATCGAACTTCTCCTCGGGTCCGGTGATGATACAGTGAATTCTGGTTCGACTGGATTTGAGCAATTTTACGATGGTGGAAGCGGCTTTGATATTTTGAATCTCGGCCCTGGGATCAGTCTGAGTGGAAGCCCGATGGCGGTAGGGAACTCCTCAGTCTATCATGTGAATTTTGAAGCTCCTTTCCCGAACGGAGGCGACGAGCAGCTTACTATTCAGACGTCGAATGTGCCCCGAATTGAGAATCTCGGTAATTCCGGTTTTCAGGTGACCGACCAATTTTCCTCTACAGCCGTGCAGACACTCTTTCAGTCTAGAGGCGCGTTTTCAGCGATCGCTTCCTCTATCGTTGGGCAGGCTGTGGTCATCCAGATTGACGGACAGCAGTATCTTCTCGGTCCACCGATGAGCCTCGACGGGACTTTCGGGGTTCCACCCGCAGAGTTGATCAATCAACTCCGACGAAACCTTGAGCCGAACGTATGGATCGAGCTGGCGGAGGCAATCGATTTTGATGGTTCAATGATCCTGGTATATGCTGACGGATCGTGGGCGATTGATCTTCGCGGAAATGCTCCTGTCGATATCGCAGCAATTCTTACTGCAAATCTCGATCTGGAGGCTGCCTCTGAACTCTGGGCGGCATTGGAAATGGACCTGGTCCTTTCGATTTCTCCTGCCGAGGGGCCGATCGCGATCCTTGCTGTGCCCATTGTGATTGATGTCGAGACGCTTGCGCTTCTGGCTGATCTGTTGAACGATGCCTCCTTCACCGAACTGACCGCTGCGCTGGAGATTCCGTGATCCTGTTTTTCTGATGAGATCTTTCGCCAATCCCGTCCTATGGAAAATCGCCTGCGCGGGCTTTCTGACGTTGGTCTTTGGTATTCCGCAAACGATGGCGCAGCGACGTCAGTTGGAGACGGCGGAGACACTTCGGAGTCGAGTACTCAAAACAGACCGCTTGGAGGAAGGGCGTGTCGAAGATGATCGTGAGGAGGCCGAAGCTGCCGAAGAAGCGGACGAAACTCCTTTCGGGGTGAACCTCCGTTCCCTTCAGTTGGTTTCCCATCAGGACAATATCTCGACCGCCGCGGACCCCGGAGAGAATCCGATTGTCATTGCGAGCGACCTTCCCGCGCCCCCCTCTCTTTCATCCATCCTTATGCCTTTTGTAGAGGAACCGCTTTCCATGGCGCTGCTCTCACGAATCCAGAAAGAGATCATCGTTGCATGGCGGGAGAGTGACTATCCACTCGTTGATGTGTATTTCCCCGAACAGAACATCACCGGTGGTAGGCTCCAGATCGTGGTGAGAGAGGCACGACTCGGGGAGAAAACGGTGGAGGGAGCGATTGTCTCCCGGAAAGACTATCTGGTCGGGCAACTCCGTCCCGAGCCCGGGGGCCGCATCAGTCGACGTGTCGTGGAATCAGATCTCGACTGGTTGAATGAAAATCCGATACGACAGGTTGACCTGATCTACGAGCGGGGCGAAGAGGACGGGACTAGTGACATACTTCTGAACGTTACGGAAGAAAAGGCGTTCTCCGCTTATACCGGTTTTGCGAATACAGGTGTATCACTGACAGGAGAAGAGGAGTGGTCCTTCGGGTTCAATCTTGCGAATCCGTTCCAGCGGGAGCAGATGTTCGGGTATCACTTTGCGACTGATCTGGAGTGGGATCATTTGCAGGCCCATTCCGTATTCTACCAGGCGTTTCTCCCGTGGAGGCACACCTTTCGTATTGTCGGGGCGTATGTCACGAGTGACTCCGACGTGGTTCCCCTGCTGAGTCTCGAAGGGGAAAGCAAGCAGTTGACCACGGAATATCGGATCCCGCTGATGCGTCCGGAATTCAATCGTCAGTGGCGACATTCTCTGACCTTTGCTTTTGATTACAAGTCGACAAACACAGACCTCATCTTCGGAGGGAGCGGTCTCTTCGGGACGACTGTCTCGGTGGGACAGTTTCGCGGCGCCTACGAAGTGCGGGTTCCTGACAAATACGGGATTACCCGCTTCAGCACCGGAGTTGTGGGGTCTCCGGGCGACCTCTTTACAGACAACAATGATGTCAGTTTCGCGGCGACGAGGGCGGGAACGGAGGCTTCGTATGCCTATGGATTTGCGGAAGTGGAAAGGCTCTTTCGTCTTCCAGAGGATTTTACCCTGCGGGTGGAAATGTCCGGGCAGGCTTCCTCCGACAGGCTAACTGCGACGGAGCAGGTTCTCGCGGGCGGCTATGATTCGGTCCGGGGGTTCAATGAAAGTGTTGTCCGGGGCGATTCCGGATTTCTCTCCTCGATTGAACTGATCTCGCCCGACTTTTCAGTGGGGGATCGTCTCGGGCAGACTCTCCAGGATACCTGGAACGCCTTTCTCTTTTACGATGCTGCGGCGCTCTCGATCAGCGATCCGCTTCCGGGTGAGGTGAGTCCGTCACTGCAAGGTGCCGGAATCGGTCTGAATTGCCGCTTCAGCGACCGCGGATTCGCCCGCGCCTCCTACGGGTGGGCGCTCGATTCGCGAGGTGTGGCCCCGGCTGATGAGACCGGGGGAAAATTCCACTTCGGAATCACGCTCACTTACTGAAAAAAACTCACTCGATCGGAAGTCCGGCGATCATTTTGTCGAAGTTCTGGATCGCTTCCTCTTCGTTGAGGATGAATCCGTTGTATTCGACGATCCCCTCACGGTCGATGATGACCCACCAAGGTGTTCCGCCTGGTTTGTAAGTACCGCTTACGCCAGGGAAATCCGGTGTTTTCAGAGCATGTCCGATCGGGATTTTCAGGTGAAATTTTTCGGCAGTGATGGGGAGCTTATCCGGAGTATTGTCGATGAAACCCTGGAAAACGGTCTGAACGGCCAGAAAGACGATCTCTGGATTTCCTTCGTATTTTTTCGCGAGATTCTCCAGAACCGGCAATTCCCGCTCCTGCGAGGCTCTGCACCAGTGTTGGAAAAACATGAGCACGATGATTTTGCCTTTGTAGTCGGTGATTTCGACTTTGTCCTTTCCTTCGGGGAGATTAATCCAGGTCGAAACATTCAGGAGCGGTGCCTTTTGGCCCTGGATGCCTTTTTCGCCGGTTTCGCTATTTTGGGCGGAGAGCGAAAGGGGCAGGAGGAGGGCTGACAGAGCGAGCAGGGAGATTCGGGATTTTTTCATCATCAGTGGAGTGGTTGCACAGAAAGAAAGCATACTATTGCGGGCTTGCGGGGGAATTTTTGTAATCTATCCTCTTTGCGTAGGAAGCGGCCCTGTTTGGCGAATGCGGGTGCGGCAATACCGACGGCCGACAGCGAGATTTGGCGATTTAGTTTTCGAATGTAGACGATGAAACCCGAAATTGATCCCTTTAAAAAAGCCCGCCAGGATTCTGGTGTCCTAAAATGTGAGTTTGAAGGCGAAGAAATTGCGATGATCCTCCGGCACGCGGACGTGCGGGCGGCGGCAAAGGATTGGGAAACGTTTAGTTCGGACGCACCGTTCCGAGTTCCCATCCCGTCTGAGGAAGACGTCCGGTCCATGCGTCAATTGCCGATCGAGGTCGATCCGCCGGAACACGGGGAATACCGAGCCCTTGTGGAACCGTTTTTTAAGCGATCCAAAACTCCGGAAGTGATCGCGCAGGTCGAAGCCCTCATCGCAGAACTTCTCGGTGCTGCGGCGGCGCAGGACAGGGTCGAGATCGTGAATGAATTTGCGCTTCCGCTCCAGTCACGGGCGCTCACCTATCTGCTGAATGTTCCTGAATCGGAGGCCGAGATCTGGATCCGCTGGGGCATTCATGTTTTTCGGGTGACGGGTGGGATCAAAAAGGGGACGGAGTTCGAAGACTATCTGCAGGCTCGATTTGACCAGGCTGCGGCGGCTCCGGGCGAAGATCTTTTTAGCTCTCTCACGCAGGCGACCTATCAGGGGCGTCCCCTGACACGGGAGGAAATGATGGGTTTTGCAAATCTCGTCTTTGCGGGAGGACGCGACACGGTGATTCACACGGTTTCGAATGTTTTTGCCTATCTCGCGAGGAATCCGGCGGCGCTGCCGTATCTCCGGGAAGATCCCAAGCGGATTACCCACGCGAGCGAGGAGTTTTTTCGCGTTTATATGCCGCTCACTCACATTGGTCGTGTCTGTCCGGTCGATACGGAAGTCCATGGCACCACCGTCAAATCGGGGGATCGAGTCTCGCTTTGCTGGGCCTCGGCGAATCAGGATGAAACGGTTTTTGATCATCCGGAAGAGATTCGGCTCGACCGGAAACCGAATCCGCATCTCTCCTTCGGATTTGGGACACACCTCTGTCTGGGGGCGATCCACGCTCGACTTCTCGTGCGGACGCTCTTACAGCAGTGCGTCGATACGGTGGAATCGATTACCGAGTTGGAAAGTGAAGACCGGATTGAGCGAGAATCGGAGTATCAGAGAATCTCCGCTTTCGAGTCTCTTGTCGTGAAAATCAGAGCCAAGCAACCCTCTTAGGGCGACGATTTGACCCTGTTTGCGCGAGAGATCCGAGTCGCTCCGAGGGCCAAAGCAGTCCGAAATCGGACAAAGCAGGGCTTGCAGGGCAAATTGCCGATTGCGAAAGCGCGATTTGTCGCCACCTTACCGTTTTCCAGACCTCCTGACTTCTGATTCCCTGTGCCTGACTCCCTTACCATTGCCAAGACCTGCGCGAAATACGCGGATGACATGCAGGCGGAAGACATCGTGATCCTCGATCTACGAGGGATCTCGTCCATCGCCGATTTTTTCGTAATCTGCACGGCCACGTCCGTTCCCCACCTCAAAGCGGTGAGCCGCGATGTTCGTGCGAAAACGCAGGAGGCGATCGGTGAAAAGCCACGGTCCGCTGATGGTGATGCCGCCAGCCTTTGGATGGTGACGGATTATGTTGACGTGATCGTCCACGTCTTTCACAAGGACAAACGGGAACTCTACGCGCTGGAGGATCTCTGGTCAGACGCTCCGCACCTTGCGCTCGATTTTCTCGAAGGGCCACCGACGGCGCCTAACTGAACCAGGTTCGGGATGCGCATCGAGGTTGTCAATACCGGTACGGAATTGCTTCTCGGCAAAGTGGTCAATACCCATGCGGGGTATTTTGGACAGGAGCTTTTTAAACTCGGGCTTCGCATTCAGCGCCAGACCACTGTTCCTGACGGTGAAGAAATCCGCACCGATCTCGCCGAGGCGTTCCCGAGGTGCGATTTGATCCTCATTACCGGTGGTCTCGGGCCGACCAGTGACGACGTCACTCGCGAGATCGTGGCGGAGATGCTCGGGAGAGAGTTGCATCTCGATCAGTCCATCCTCGATACGATTACAGAGATGTTCCGGGATCGCGGCCTCAAACAAAACCCCTCCAACGATCGCCAGGCGATGGTGCCGGCGGGAGCCGTGGTCCTCGAGAATCCGCACGGAACGGCGCCGGGATTGTATCTCCCGGCAGATCCGGAAGCACAGTCCCCGCATCTCTTTTTACTGCCGGGACCGCCACGGGAGCTGAAGCCGATGTTTGAGTCTCTCGTTTTTCCCGCGATTTCCCGATTGCTCGGAAGTGAGGAAGTGCCGCAACATTGGCG
Source organism: Verrucomicrobiales bacterium (assembly GCA_018058245.1). GTDB lineage: Bacteria > Verrucomicrobiota > Verrucomicrobiia > Verrucomicrobiales > DEV007 > Arctic95D-9. The sequence goes on along the minus strand of JAGPCC010000003.1, from coordinate 15,902 downwards.
GAATTTCAAAATATTCGGGGTGGGGGAATCGTCTCTGGCGTCTCTCGCTGGGCCGGTTTTTGCGGAAATATCCGATCTCGAGGTGGGGTATTGTGCGAGACCTGGGGAAGTGGATCTGCGGTTGATCGGTACCCTGGAGGCAGTGGAGGAAGCGTCCGAATTTGTCCGGACGGCGTATCCTGCCGATATCGTGACGGAGTCGGAGGATGCAATTGAAAAAGTCCTCCTCGAGTTGCTTCAGGCGAGAGGCGAGACCGTGGCAACGGCGGAGAGCTGTACCGGTGGGCTCATCGCCAACACCCTGACGGATGTCGCGGGATCGAGCGCGGTGTTCCACCGGGGGTACGTGACCTATGCGAACGAGGCCAAAACGGACATCCTCGGGGTGCCGTCTACTTTGCTTGAAATGCACGGTGCGGTCAGTGAGGAGGTCGTCAGAGCCATGGCCGAAGGCTGTCTGTCCGTGAGCGGTGCGGATCATGCGATCGCAGTGAGCGGTATCGCCGGTCCCGCTGGGGGGACCGAGGCCAAACCCGTGGGAACGGTCTACATCGGAATTGCGAGTCGCGGCATCGAGACTTTTGCGAAGCGGTATTTTTATCCGGTCGAGCGCATCAGTTTCAAAATGCGAGTGAGCCGTCTCGCGCTCGATTTGCTGAGACGGAGACTTTGTGGCTTCCCGCTCGATTAATTTGTGGATTCGGTGTAACGTCCACTTCAGGTGACTTTTCCTGAGAAACTTGAAATGGAGAGCGTGAAAGTAAGCCAGTGGAAGCCAGCGCTTCACAATCAGAGCGCGGGGATCTTCGCGATCATCGTAGTGATGTGCGTAGGGAGTTTTTTCGGCTGTAGTTCGCTGGAGGCTCAGATCTTCGGAGATGGGGGGATGTTTAGCAAAAAACCCGAAGCTCCGCGCGCCCAGAGCGAGGACGAGATCGGGGTCCCTGTTCCGGTGACGGGCCGAGTGGAGGCGTTGAAGGGACACGAAATACAATTCGAAATCCGTGCCGAGTCGAAAACCCCCGGTGCGAGCGTGGAGTTTCTGATCCGGACTTTCCCGTCTGCCGGAAAAATCGTCTCGCTGCTGAGCAAACCAAATGAGCGGAACAAGGCGATCGTGACCTACTACGCAGACCCTACCTCGAGCGCCGATGCGGATGCCTTTGCTTTCGCGGTGCGATATCGGGGAGGTCGATATTCGTCCGAGATGCGATACGACATCAGCCTCGTTGACTTGAAAACCGAGATCCAAGTCCCGAAGGAGGTCGATTTTGGCGAGGTCATGGTCGGGGGGGAATCCGTTCGGGAGATCCCGATTCGCAATCTTGGAAATGGCCCGATGGAACGTCAACTCTTTCTCGCATCGCCGTGGCATCTGCTCGAACCGGCAAACGGGAAGGTGATCCTGGGACCGCGTGGTTCCCGTATCCTGAAAGTCGCCTTTCGCCCCGAACTGATGGGAGAGACTAGCTACTACCTGAGTTTCAGCAGTAGCAAGGAAGGAACCGCAAAATTGAGCGGAGTCGGTGGTGACCCGTTCACGGTGGAGAGCGAGACCGTCGAGTTGGTGCTCGACGAAACGAGTGGCGAACGTCTCGGCGAGGTGGGACTCTCCAATCCCGGTCAGAAACCGATCCTCGTCGAAGCCCGTGCGAGCACTCGCATCCAGGACGGACTTCTCGAAGGCTATCTCCTCGCACCGGGAAAGGTCACAAAAGTCCCAGTGAAGCTTGGGGCAAAAGATACCGCGCCTTTTGACGGAACAGTCCAGTTTTTCCTGAAAAACGGGTATTCCAAAGCGGCTCGGGTGATTGCTAAGGTCGTTCCCGGACGAATTGTGGTGAGTATTCCCAATTCCGTCACTTCCGAGGTGATCAATTTTGAAAAGGTCGAGGCCGGTCGATCTCAGGAGCGCGGTTTCACTCTGACCAATCCCGGAGGAATCGCGGTGCCGCTGGAGTTTCACATACCCGAGCCCTTTCGTATGCTCACCAATCCAGGCCCACAACTGGGGCCTCTCTCGTCGATGAACATTTCGGTGGGAATCTTTCCGACAAGTGGTGCAAAAGGCCCTGTTGACGTGACGATGAACATTTTCGGGAATGAGAAAACGGTGCCTCTGCGGCTCCTCGCGAACGTGATCCCCGCGAGCGGTGGATCTCCAGGCCAACATAAGCCTGGCCTCGCCTCGCCCAATCTCCCCTCAAAAACGATTCGCTTGGCCTCGCCTGGAGCGAGCGCGAACAAGAGCACGTCGGAAAAGGATCCGGCTGAGACCACAGATCTGTCTGCGGTACCGATTCTCAGTACCACGCCAGCGGCGGCGGATCCCGGCAGTTCTCCAGTCGAAAACGCATCGGGTTCGAGTAGACCAGGAGCGCTCTGGTTCGAAAAATTGAGCGCCAAAGAGCGGGAGGCTTTGTCCAGCCCCCTCGGTTTTGTGACCCGTGCCCTCGTGCCACGAAAGACCGATCCAGAGATTCGTGCACCAGAGGATCTTTCGGTCCTGAAAACGGGAGCCGATTTCCTAGTCATTGGCTGGACGGCACCGAAGGATACAGAGGTGGGCACCTTCGAGGTCGAGATCAGGGCCATGATCGTGAATCCCCAGAGTCAGATGCCGGAAAGCGTCTGGATTGTCTATCCGATTCAAAAAATCGAAAAAATCGACCGGCTTGTGAAAGCGCGCCTGGAGAATTTGAACCCGACGAGCACGTATGAATTCCGGGTGTTTTTCAAGTCGCCAGAGGGGCTTAGTTCGCCTCCCTCCACCGCGATCAGTGCGGTGACGGGTCTCCCGATGGACTGGACATACATCTATCTCGGATGTGGTATGATATTCCTCGTCGGGTTGGGTCTCGGGACGTGGAAGGTGATCCGCGATCGACGACCGGAGGTGTATCAATCGCAATACGTCGACCTTTGAACCGCTTTCAGGCTTCGTTTCTACAGGTGCTGCACATTTCGCGGTCGTCCGCAGTGACACGGAACTCCCGCTCGGGGTGGGTCAGTTCGGTCGCTCCACAGCGTTCACACTCGTGGAAGGCCTCTTTCCCGGAATCCATATCCTTCTGGAAACGATGGCGACGGACCGCTGCGCTGCTTTGTTTTTTGTAGTTGAGGAAAAAACCGGGAACAAAGGTGATCACATACGGCAGCATTCCAGTAAAGATCAGCAGTGAGAAGATCGGATGGCTCGTCACGATGACGGAAAATAGGATCGCGGCGTTCGCCCATCCCAGCCATTTTGCCTTGATCGGGATGATCCCGAAGAGCTGGATGATCTGCTCTGGAAAAAGTGTCGCAAAAGCCAAAAAGCTACTGGAGTAGAAAATCATGTTCATCAGCGACCCGATGCCCGCTGCCGGGAGGAGGAGACCGCAGAGAGAACACAGGATGATGCAAGCGAAGACGTAGACGTTCAGCCGAAAACTACCCCACGCACTCTCCAGACTGTCGTTGATGAAGAACATAAAAAAGACGGCGAACAGCACAAAAAGAGGATTCGATGCGGCGGGATAGACGGGCCAGGTGATGATGCGCCAGATCTCTCCGGAAAAAATCTTGGCCTGATCGAATTCGATCCAGGTGAGGAAATCTTTGGAAAAAAGGCCAAGGCCCCAGTTCAGAACCTGAAAGATCGCAATCCAGCGCAGAATATTTGGCAGAGCCAGCTTTCCGAGCGGCTTTTCCAGTTGGTTCAGGAGACGATTTCCTGTTTCGTAGAACATGGGGGGAAGTTGCGGGTGATCGGGCGGATTTCAAACGCCAAGTTCGCCGATCTCATGACTCGACGTTGACTTCAATACGCCGGGGGCGATGATCAGCGATGAAACATTCGCCGCTGCACGATCAGCATTTGACCCTCGGTGCCCGCCTCGCTCCTTTTGCAGGCTGGGAAATGCCGATTCAATACAAGGGGATTGTCAGTGAGCACGAGGCGGTGCGGAAGTCCATTGGGGTTTTTGACATCTCCCACATGGGCGAGTTCGAAGTCAGCGGAGCGGCGGCAGGAGAATGGCTGAACGGGCTCTTCACAAATGACCTCTCGGTTCTGAACGACGGAGAAGGGCAGTACACTCTGATGCTGAATGAAAGCGGCGGCGTGATCGACGATCTCATCGTGTATCGTCTCACGGCGGATCGTTATTTTCTCGTCGTGAATGCCTCGCGGATCGACCAGGATCGGGCCTGGATGGAAGATCATATTTCCCAGGGGGTGAGTTTGCGAGATCGTAGCGAAGAATTGGGCGCGGTCGCGGTGCAGGGGCCGGAAAGTGTCTCGATCTGGGAAACGATCGCGCCGGAGATGTCTTTGCCGGAAAAAAACGGGATCGTCGAGTACGACGGCGGAGTAGTCCTCTGTCGCACGGGTTACACCGGTGAAGACGGTTTTGAGCTCTTTGCCCCGGTCGAGAAAATCACCGACTGGTTTGCAAAATTGATCGAGTCCGGTGTCGTTCCCTGTGGTCTCGGGGCACGCGATACGCTGCGTCTTGAGAAAGGATTTCCGCTCAATGGCTCGGATCTCGATGAAGAACACACGCCGCTGGAAGCTGGTCTTGGCTTTTTTGTGAAACTCGACAAACCGAATGGATTTCTCGGAGCGAACCCTCTTCGGTCGCAGAAGCAAGAGGGTCTCGTGACCCGGTTAGTGGCGATTTGTCTCAATGAAAAAGCACCACCGCTGCGTCACGGATATCCTGTCCTGGCGGAGGACGGTGTCACCGTTCTAGGAGAACTCACGAGCGGTTCGCTTTCGCCCGGTCTTGGCCTCGGGATCGGATTAGCCTACCTGCCGACGGCTAACGGCAAGGTCGGGGAGACCGTATTTGTTTCGATTCGAGAAAGACTCCACGCGGGAAGCATTGTGAAAAAGCCATTTGTTTGAGAATCCGATTTGTCACCGCCCGATAATTTGCTTAGTTCCTGCCCTTGGAATCCCAACTATCTATGAATGCTCCCGAACACCTCCATTTTTCCGAATCCCACGAGTGGGTTGACGCAGGCACTCCGGAATCAGCGCCCATCGGGATCAGCGATCATGCTCAGGCGGAATTGACCGACGTCGTCTACCTGGAACTTCCGGAAATCGGACGCCAAGTGAAAAAGGGGGAAGCGTTTGCGGTGATTGAGTCCGTGAAAGCGGCTAACGATATCTATGCGCCAGTTAGTGGCGAGATTGTGGAGATCAACGAGACGCTCGTGGAGTCTCCCGAGTCGATCAACACGGATCCGTATGGAGCCGGTTGGATGGTGAAGATGAGACTCTCTGACCTTTCTGAACTCGATTCTCTGATGACCGGAACCTCCTATCGTGAACACCTTTCCTGATTTCGCCACTGCTTTTGCCGACAGGCATATAGGGCCGTCTCCCGAGGAACGGAGCGCGATGCTCGCGACGATCGGGTACGAAAGACTCGACGCACTCATCGCCGACGTCGTTCCATCAGGACTGCTTCAGGATCGTGCCCTCGCTCTCCCTGACGCTCTCAACGAATCGCAGGCTCTTTCTCGCCTGCGGTCTTTGATGGAAAAGAATGAGCTTTTCCGTTCCTATATCGGGCGGGGATACTATGGCACGGTCACTCCACCGGTGATCCAGCGCTGCATTCTGGAGAATCCGGGATGGTACACCGCCTACACCCCCTATCAGGCGGAAATCTCGCAGGGCAGACTCGAAGCGCTCCTGAATTATCAGACCCTCATCTGCGAACTCACGGCGATGCCGGTCGCGAACGCCTCGCTCCTAGATGAAGCGACCGCAGCGGCCGAGGCGATGGCTCTTGCAGCGGGGACGCGTAGCCGGGGAAAGCGTTTTTATGTAAGTGACGAGTGTTTTTCCCAGACGATCGCCGTTCTCCAGACCCGTGCGGAACCGCTCGGCATTGAGATCGAAATCGGTGCCCCAGACTCTTTCGATTTTTCCAAAGGAGGAGACGAGGTCATCGGTTTGCTCCTGCAGTATCCCGGGGAGTCTGGAGTTCTCGGGGGGGGCCATGCTGCAGTTGCAGCCTGTCATGCCGTCGGTGGGATCGTCGTAGTGGCAGCGGATCTCCTTGCCCTAACACTGCTGAAACCTCCCGGCGAATGGGGGGCCGACATCGTGATCGGTAGCGCCCAGCGATTTGGTGTGCCGCCGGGTTTCGGTGGTCCTCATGCCGCGTTCATGGCCTGCAGTGAGACGCTGAAACGACGACTCCCCGGCAGGCTCATCGGAGTCTCACGCGACAGCGAGGGGCGGACTGCCCTGCGCCTTGCTCTGCAGACTCGCGAGCAGCATATCCGGCGGGAAAAGGCCACTTCCAATATCTGCACCGCCCAGGTGCTTCTGGCGGTGATGGCAGGATTCTACGCGGTCTATCACGGCCCAGAAGGTCTGAAAAAGATCGCGTCCCGGATTCAGATCGCGACTTCCAGACTTGCTGCGGCACTCGTGGATGGTGGCTACACGCTCGTCAATGAAACCTGGTTCGATACCCTGACACTCTCCGTCACGGGGGAAGAGCGTGTCCAGATTCTGGCAAAAAGTAAAAGCCTCGGGATCAATCTGCGCGACGATCAGCCGGATCGTATTGGCATATCTCTCGACGAATCAGCCATTGAGACCGGGGAATGGAAACGTCTCTTTGAGCTCTTTTCTCTGTCCGAAACGGCTGATGCCAGACCCGGATTCCCGGAGGATATGCTTCGGACCTCGAACTACTTGAGCCAACCGGTCTTTCATCGATACCACACGGAGACCGAGTTGCTCCGTTACATCCGCCGACTCGAGGGGAAGGATATCGCTCTCAACTGGAGCATGATCCCGCTCGGCTCCTGCACGATGAAACTCAATGCCGCCTCCGAGATGATGCCCCTGAGTTGGCGCGAGGTTTCGTCGATCCATCCTTTTGTTCCGAAAGAGCAAGTCCGTGGTTACTTGGAAATGATCCACGAACTGGAAGACTGGCTCTCCGAGATCACTGGATTTGATGCCTTCAGTCTCCAGCCCAATGCGGGATCTCAGGGGGAATATGCCGGTCTTCTTGCGATCCGTCGTTTTCACGAAGCGGCCGGGGAAACCGATCGCAAAGTCTGCCTCATCCCCATGTCCGCACACGGGACCAATCCCGCGAGTGCCGTCATGGTCGGGTTCGAAGTCGTTCCAGTGGCCTGTGACTCGGATGGAAATATCGACCCGGTCGATATCGCCGCAAAGGCCGAAAAACATGCCTCGCGGCTCGGGGCGCTCATGATCACTTATCCTTCAACGCACGGGGTGTTTGAGGAAGGCGTCGCTGAGATTTGTGAAATGATCCATCGCCACGGTGGCCAGGTTTACATGGACGGAGCCAATCTCAATGCGCAGGTCGGTCTCTGTTCTCCCGGCGCGATCGGAGCGGACGTTTGCCATCTCAATCTCCACAAGACCTTCTGTATCCCGCACGGTGGGGGAGGTCCCGGAGTTGGGCCTATCGGAGTTCGCTCTCATCTCGCCCCCTATTTGCCTAGTCATGTCGAATGGTCCGATGCCTCGACTCACGCCGTGAGTGCGGCACCCTACGGGAGCGCCAGTATTCTTACGATCTCGTGGATGTACATCGCGATGATGGGACCGACTCTTCGCAAAGCAACCGAAGTGGCCATTCTCAACGCCAACTACATCGCCCGTCGTCTCGAATCCTGTTTCCCGGTTCTCTATCGGGGCAAAAAGGGGCTCGTTGCGCACGAGTGCATCATCGACGTGCGGGGCTTCAAGGAGAAAACCGGGGTCGAGGTCGAAGACATCGCAAAACGACTCATCGATTACGGATTTCATGCTCCGACGATGTCATGGCCGGTGCCGGGTACCCTCATGATCGAACCGACCGAGAGCGAATCAAAGGAGGAACTGGATCGCTTCTGCGACGCCATGATCCACATCCATGAAGAGATCGGTCGAGTTGCCTCCGGCGAATGGGATTCCGTCGACAATCCCCTGAAGAATGCCCCGCATCCCGCGACGATGCTGCTTTCCGATGACTGGTCTCATCCCTACTCTCGTGAAGTGGCCGCCTACCCGGTGGAGTGGGTGCGGGAACGGAAGTTCTGGCCACCGGTGAGCCGGATCGATAATGTGTTTGGAGATCGCAATCTCGTCTGTACCTGCGAAGGGATGGATGCCTATCAGTCCTAGATTTTTGGAACGAGAAGACGAGGCAGCATTGCCGCATCATGGAAGAAACCGGTCCCGATATTTTCCCCTCTGACTGGCAAGCCAACATGATCGCCAATCTCGTCTTCCTGACACGGGGCGAGGAAGTGCTCCTCATCCACAAAAAAACCGGACTGGGGGCTGGCAAAATCAACGGTCCCGGTGGGAAACTGGAGCCGGGCGAGACCGCACTGGAATCCGCTGCGCGCGAGGTGAAAGAGGAACTCCATCTCACCACCGGAGCACTTCGGGAAATGGGGGAACTTCACTTTGACTTTGAGGATGGCCTCCGGCTTCACTGCACCGTTTTCTTGGGCAGTGAATTCACCGGAACCCCCACCGAAACTCGCGAAGCCCGGCCCGAGTGGTTCCCCATATCCGCTATTCCCTTCGACCGCATGTGGCCCGACGACCGCTACTGGCTGCCCCTCATGCTCGCCGGAAACCGGTTTAAAGCCTGGTTCCGGTTTGACGGAGAAACGATGCTTTCGCGCGAGGTGGTGCTGCTGGGGGAGGGGTGAGGATTGGGGAAGCGATAGCGGTGGCTCATAGTCTTTTGATCATCCACTCGTAGAAGTTTCGAAAATCGTCCTGCCGCTCTTGCATCTCCCGTTGCAAAGCCGTAAACAGACCGATCATGACATTCCCTCGACGGTTCTCCTTTGTCGTTCTCCTGCTCGCTCTCGTTTCCTCGGCGGCTCTTGCTCAGGATGCGGTGGCACCGCCGCTTGCCCTGAAGGGCCTCGACGGCAAGCCTGTCGAAGTCTTCGAGATGGGGGAGAAAAAGGCTGTCGTTCTCTTTTTTGTTTCGCCCTATTGCCCTACGTCGAATAATTTCGCTCCCGAGATGACGTCGATCGAGGGGGATTTTACCGATGCCTTTGCTTTTCGATATATCCATTCGGATCCCTCGGTCAAGTCGGCCGACATTTTGCAACATGCCTCGATGATGGGATTCGTGAGTCCTGTCCTTGACGATACCGCCCAGGTGGTCGCGAAGCAGCTTGGGGCAAAAATCACACCCGAGGTCGTTGTAATAGATCCCGCAGGAATCGTTCTGTATCAGGGGCGCATCAACGATCTCTACCTGGGCCCCACGAAACGCCAGCGCGAGGTCAAGACGAATGATCTGCGCGATGCGCTCACGGCGATCCAGGCAGGTAAACCCGTTGCCACAGCTCGGACCGAAGCAGTCGGCTGCAAGATCACTGGGGTGGAGTGATCAGGGCATCCTCCCAGATCAGAATCCAAATTCTGCGCAACCCTTTTGTCTTCGGAGGGTTATACGAAGAATGAAATCCCCCTTCGTTTTTTGTTTCTCGTTGGTCCTACTCTCGTCTGCACTGGGGACCGAACCGGTGCCCTATGATCCGCTTGTCGTGGCGGAAACAAAGATTGTTACCGAGACGCTCGAAGTGAAAGACGCCGCCCGGAACCGGGTCTTGCCGCTGCGAGTCTATCTGCCTGAGTCAAAAACCCCCGCGCCGGTGATCCTATTTTCCCACGGCCTTGGGGGCTCGCGGGACAACAATCCCTATCTCGGAAACCATTGGGCAAAGCGGGGCTACCTCGTGGTTTTTGTGCAACACCCCGGCAGTGATGAAAGTGTCTGGCGAGATCTCCCACCGAGTGAGCGGATGGCGGCCATGAAGGGGGCTGCCTCCCTCGCAAATTTCTTGGAAAGGATGAAAGATATACCTCTCGTCATCGATGCCTTGACGAAATGGAACACCGAAGAAGGCACAAACTTGAAAGGTCGCCTCGATCTGAGGCACCTCGGCATGTCCGGCCATTCCTTTGGCGCGAGAACGACACAGGCAGTCTCCGGGCAGATCTTTCGTGTGGGGGGAGCTTCGTTCCTTGAGAAACGCATCACCGCCGCCGTCATGATGAGTCCCAGCATTCCGAAGACTGGATCTCCCTCCGAGGCTTTTGGTTCGATCACGATCCCATGCCTGCTCATGACTGGAACGAACGACGCCGGAGTCATCGATGACTCCACCCCGGAACAACGTCAGCAGGTATTTCCAGCCCTCTCCCAGGCACCTGCCTGGGAGATCGTCTTCGACAAAGCCGAGCATAGCAGTTTCGGCCAGAGGATGAAAACCAAAGGCAACGAAGAGAGTGGCAACCGATACCATAAATCGATACTCGCGCTCACCACCGCCTTTTGGGATGCCACCCTCCGGGGTAACTCTCTCGCGAAAGATTGGCTCAACGGAAACGGGGCCCGCACCGTTCTGGAAGAGGCCGACCACTGGGAGCGGAACGAGCGAACAAAGTGACCCGGACTCGCAGTCAGTTCTTCCCAGCCTTCGTTGCGTTGCAGTTGAAAAAGAGCGGAACGAGCGAACAAAGTGACCCGGACTCGCAGGTCGCAGGTCGCGGGCCGGGAGAATTCCGAGCGGTCCCGCCAGACGGCACCTTGTTATCTCGGCACCACGTGACCACCCCACTTGGCGAGGGGAATCACGGGCAGGGGAGGGGAATTGTCGTTTTCGTTTGAGAAACGAATCGCAAGTGTAAAAGCGTTTCCCTCGACCGGAATGGGAACGAGGAGTTTTCGGATGCCTTTGGTGGGGTAGGCAGGTTCTTTTAGGTCGATCTCCTCCACCTCGAATTTGGCGTTTTCCGGTTGTAGGATCGTCGCCCTGAGTTGGCGGCCGCCTATCGTGAGGAGAGCGTGATTGCCGTCGCACTCCACTGCTGCCTGGGTATGCATTGCCCAAAGAAGATTGCCGGTTTTTGGTTTTAGAAATTCATCCTGAATCAGGATCGATGGGGCATCGCCACGGGTGAGCAGGACTCCTCTCCGAACTTCCTTGGCGGTGGTGTATCCTTTTGAAAGATTGAGAATGGACCAACTTCGCTCCGGGGTGGACTCGAAAGTTTCGACGAACCCGGTACCGTCCAGTTCTTGATTTTCCCGGTTCCAGGTAACCGTATTTTGTCCTTCACTGGCGGTTCGATAGTAACTGAAGCGTTCTTTGCCGAAGTAACCCGGGAGAGAGTAGCTGTCCGCCCCCAAGTCCATCCCCCATCGTACGCCGAGCGCATCGAGAACGAAGGTCCCGAGATCGAGGTCGCCGTGGTTGAAGCGATTGTCCCCGCCCTTTGCGGAAAGAGACCAGGCGTTCTGATCCCAAGAGCTTCGCAGAGAAACCATCTCGATCCGTCGGAAGACTCGATCAAAGGGTGCCCGTTGCCACTCCGTGGTCCCAGCCTTCTGATCAAACCAGAGTAAACCGTGGGCTGCTCGGAACCATTGCGATTTGCTATTGGCACCCTGTTGTTGGATGTAGGATTTGAACATCGAGGAATACTCCGCTCGCTCGTAGCGACGGCCCATCCATTGAAACGCCGCAAGGTTCCAGTCCGACGGACCAGCGTCGGCGAAGTTGAAGGCTTTCCCGGTAGCCCCGGTGGCGTGCAGCATGAACTCCGTTGCCTTATCGAGACCTGGAGCGGCGCTGATCCCACCATCCGAACCAGTTGCCGTCCGCAAGGCCTCTGCGCAGGTGATCACATAATTCGTCGCGTAGTCCCAGTAGCTGGGACCTTCGTCCCAGGCACCATCGGGAAAGTAAAGGTTCATCGCGGGTTCGAGACTCTCTAGCGCTGCCTCCATGATCTGTTGCGCCGATCTTTGCTCCTCGTCGGCAATGGCAAGGGCCGCCGTGATGAGACCACCGTTGCAGACATGATTCCAGTTGTTGAGGTGATTTCCCCGATGCCAGCCACTCGGTTTAGCGTAGACGAGCAGGGCGGGGGCGAAGGCTTTATCGAGAATCGCTTGACGGACTTGGGCGCGTTCGGATTCGTCCAGTTCGTCGTAGAACCAATCGTAGCCGATCGCCATGCCGTGGACCATCTCGGCTACGTCAAGGAAATGAGACGGGTTCCAGTCTTTGAAAGAGCAGATATTGAGCATCTCTCCCTTCGCCCGTGCCGACCACTTGGGGTCCCCGTCGAGGCGATGCAAGATTCCCAGCACATACATGCGCGAGACAAAAGCCCGCGATGTATTCAATAGTCTTACCCCATCCGGGAGGACGTGTTCCAGTGGAGACGCATTCAGATAGTCATTCCCCGAGACCTGCACAGCCTTGTAGAGTTTTTCGGCGATCGCATCATTTTTGACTAGTTCTCCGAGAGCTCCCCAGTCATCCGGGAGCATCAGGAGTCGGGGATGACCGCTCTGGAGATTTTTTAGTAATGCACTGGCGTCCTCGAGCTTGGCCACCGTTGTCGTGAGCGGTGGCGGATACTGGACGTTCCAGGCATCGCCTCCTGCGAGACCGGGTGCAGGCAAGGAATCCGCCACCTCGGAAACGTAGGCGGCATCTTCGGAAATCAGAGTTTTGAGCGAGAGATCGAACGCGCGCCCATCCCGCATCCGCACTTTGATCGAGGCCGTTCCCGAGTCGTAAGCAAGCAGGGCCGCTTCGAGTTGACGTCCCTGTAGATTGGTCCATTGGCGATACATCGGACCCTGAGGAGGAGCCTGTTTCGGAATCATCGAATCGAGCGGACGCTGTGTCGATGCGGTGACGAGAAAGTTATCCATCGTGATCTCTCCCAAATTCTCCGTCCCGGCGAATCCAAACGCAAAGGTGTCAAAGCGCCAGGTAAGAACCTCCTCCGCCGGTTCGGTCGCCGACGCCACTTGGTTGTCATCCACCCAGCAGACGACTTCCAGCGACCCTCCAACCGACCGCGTCAAGGTCAGGCGCAGATGATGACTCTCGCCGTCGGCAGTGATCGCAACACCTCGTTCTCCGCCGCTCATTTCCGTGATGCCCATCGGTGCGGGGCCACCGAGGATATCATTTCCCGCAGGTTCGCGGAAACATTGGGTGCCGTGTTCGTTTTGCCCGCCCTGGTTGCTGCTCACTCCGTATCCGGAATCGTCATAACAGGCCGTGTTGCCCGGATCTGTGGTCCGGGGAGTGCCCGCGGAGTCATAGATCCCCAGTCGGATTCCGGCACCGATCTCCGGCAAATCGCGAGGGAGGCGGTAGGCAAACTCCACCGTCAGACTATCGCCATCCGAATCGAGCGGGACGAGAGGGAAGTGGGTCGAAAGACTAGAATAGCCAGGGATCGGGTTGAGGTGTAGCGCCTTGCCGTCTCCCAGACTCCCTCCTTCCTCCACGATCTGCAGAGCAAGTTTGGACTGAAACCAGATCAAACCGAGTGGATCACCGCCCGAGCTAAAGTTTTCTCCATCGGTGAAGGGATCGTCGGCAACCACAACCGGGTCCGCCAAGGCCGACAGGGCCAGCGAAAGGCACGTCATGCTTGTCAGAAAGAGGCGACCATGAGTAGGAAGGATCAAATTCATCTGAGGGAGAGTGGGGTGGGTTGTCGAGAATAGAGGGGGACCGCTTGGATCATTGAGCGATCATCGTACGGGAGCAAGTTGTACGGAAGTGTGGGCGGCGGAGGGCGATCACCGAGATTGAGTTCCAAATCCATGGCTGTTGGGATTTTGTCTTCTTGTGGAAGCATAATTTAGAAATCCGATAGGACTACTGTTTTTGCTTTCGAGTTGCCGACTCATGGAGTGCTCTGGAAATTGCTCCAAATTGGTAGCCGCGCTCGTCCGAGCGTGGCGAAGGTCAAACGAGCCACCTTCTGACGAAGGCGGCTACGGATTGAGGTTCCCGGTTCGCTACAGATTTCCTGTCTGGAAATTTCGATTTTGCGACGCATGGCAGATGCTTGGAAGTGTCCCGCGCCTGTCAGGTACGACGCCTCCGACGTGGTGGGATGCGTCGCGCCTGTCGGCCCCTCGAATTAAGGATTCGGAAAATTCCGTGGGACAGCCCTTGGATGACTTTAGCGTTCCGAAAACGAGCTCCGAAGTGTGACAAGAATCCCGGAAGTGAATGGAGGAACCGTCTCCGAGTCGATTGACTTCATCGAATCGAATCAGTATCCTGCTAACGGAACCTCACTCCCATTTTTAAGGCACCCGGCGTCCGACATTGGACCTGCATATGAAAATCACGATCGCTCTTCTCCTCATCGGATGCTTCTCTCTTCAGTCGTTGCATTCCGGAGACACTCCGGTATTTGAGATCGAAGCCGGTGACATCGAGAACATCGTCCTCGAAGCGACCCCGAACGAGCCATGGATCTTCTCGATCACGCTGACTGAGCAAAAAATTTCTGACTACAAACGATTTACCGAAAAGAACCTCGGTAAACAGATTTCCCTAGTTGTCACAAAGATCGAAATCTATCGGCCGGACATTCGAGCGATTGTAGAGTCCAATCCGATCACTTTTCGCATGTTCGATCAAAAGAAATTCCTGTCGATTCTCTCTGCTCTTCCTCCCGATCCGGAATAGGCAAAAAGCATATTGATAAGGGACACATATTGATAAGGGACAGGCTCCTCGTATTGATAAACAGTCCTATCGAAATTCAGTCCTCTCGAAACTTCGGTATCTGCGGAGCGTCCAATCTGCTTGGCGGAGTGTGTTGATCCGCGACCAGACCGAGGAGCTGGCTGACTGCTTGACAACCGTTCCGTGTGCGTCAGTAATGTAGCACAATGAAGACGGCAACTGTTCGAGATTTAAGGAACCGCTACACCAGCCTACTGAGTTGGATTGGAGCGGGCGAAGAGATTGTCATCACACAAAGGGGAAAAGTCATTGCCCGGGTTATTCCGGAGCAGGATTACGCCACGCAGGAGGTGGATTGGTCTCAAAGCCCCGCAGTGAAGCGGGACCGGTCCGACTCTCGCGTGCTATCCGTGGAGGAATCACTAGAAATCATCCACGAGACCTCTGGAAAATAGTAACCTGTGCGGACACGAGCTTTCTGTTTTCGCTTTACGGCAACGATGCCCACTCGCCGCGTGTCCTGGCATGGATGAAGTCGCAACGCAGTGCTTTGACCGTCACCGCTTTGGGTGAGTATGAGTTGGGCAATGCGCTGCGCTTTTCGGAGTTCCGTAGAGGGATCGCGCCGGGCGAAGCTGCGATGTTCTGGGCTCAGTTTGAGGCGGATCGGGCTAGTGGTAGGCTCCAACTCCATGTCTGTAATCTTGCTGATGTGGTAGAGGAAGCTAAAAGACTTTCCTCCACGTACACGCTCACGGGTGGTCATCGGGGATTTGATATTCTTCACGTCGCTGCGGCACTTAATTTGAAAGCTCAGCAGCTTCTCACCTTTGACGAGAATCAGAAAAAACTGGCCGAGGCGGAGGGCCTCATAGTGCCCATTTGATGCAGATGCTGCGTTTGCATCCGCAGGCGGTCGCGCTTGATGACCTCCGGGCCTTGTGCGAAAGATACGGACCGCCCAATCGTTTTGATCCGATTCACCGCGAAACCTCATGAACCCGGATTTGCTAGATCTCGATCTACCTCTTGGCCCTCTGCCGGATCTACCGGAGCGGGTGCGTTCGGCCGAGGAGAATGACCGGTGGCACCGTGAAAATCGCCGTCTCCGGCTCCTCCGGGGCGACACGGCAATGGGATTCCTCCCCGTCGAAGTTCCCTTCACGATGGATGACTGGTCTCTTCAGGAAGGAACTTAAAATTCCGGGGTGGGAATACCGGATACCGAATATCGAACTCTGAACCCCTGAACTCTGAACTCTGAACTCTGAACTCTGATCCCTGAACCCCTGAACCCCTGAATCCCGCTCCTATTCCGGAATCAGATCTAACAAATCTTCCGGTGAAAGTCTGACATTGGCGTCTTCGGA
>JAGPCC010000100.1 GCA_018058245.1 Verrucomicrobiales bacterium | reverse complement strand
ACTTTTGAGTATCCGGTCGCCTATGGGCTTAATCTCCAGTCAGAGCACGAACGATATCTCACTGAAAAGCATTTCAAGTGTCCGACGACGGTTTACAACTACCCAAAAGAGATCAAGCCGTTCTACATGCGGAAAAACGACGACAACCGCACCGTCGCCGCGATGGACCTGCTCGTCCCAGGGATTGGGGAAATCGTCGGTGGTAGTCAGCGGGAGGAGCGTCTCGATGTTCTCCGGGGGAACCTCGCGGATCAGGGGCTCGACGAATCGACCTACGATTGGTATGTGGATCTGCGTCGTTATGGATCGGTGCCGCACGCCGGGTTCGGACTCGGATTTGAGCGGCTCTTGATGTTTGTCACCGGTGTCGCCAACATCCGGGACGTGATCCCTTTTCCCCGCACACCAGGTGTCGCCGACTTCTGAGTCCGATAGGCTACTTGAGCGGTTATCCTTCGCTACCGTCGAGTCCGGGGATCAGGCAGTAGAGCGAACGTTGACGGGATGATCCGCTTCCGAGCGTTGATCCTTTCCGCATCTCGTAGACATTCCCGTCGTCGCAGAGGAGCACTAGCTCTCCACGCGGTCCCGAGCGCAGAGCGCTGAAACATTTGTCCCGTAGGCGTCCTGGATCGATTCGGGAAATAGAATTCACTTCCTGTTTCCCTGCATTCTGACGAGCGGCGATGAGCTGGCCGTCGTGACTCGCGAAAATGAGGCGTCCCGCAAGCGAGGGGAAACTCTCGCCGCGGTAGACCACGCTTCCCGTGGTGCGGCCGAAGACCCCGGACCGCAGATCGAGTTCGAGAAGAGGGCGAGTCACGATCTCCTTGAGCTTGGAGCGGTCAGTCCAACTCATTTTGTCGGAGCTTGCTTCGATGTCCCACCCAAAATGCTCTCCTCCGTAGAGGCTGAGATTGATCTCCTGCCGACCGTCGATCCCGGTCTCTCCGATACAAAGACTGCTCTGGAAGGGATCAAAGAAGAGGCTCTGAGGTGCCCGTAGGCCGAAAGCCCAGAGTTCTGGGAGCGCCTTGCTCACGAGTTGGAAGGGATTTCCTTCCGGAATCCCGTAGGCTCCGTTGATCGAATTGTTCCCGAGAGGATCGATTCGGAGCACTTTTCCGAAGGCATTGGAAAGCGAAGAAGCATTGCGGGAAGTGCTCTGGCGACCGATTTCGCCGGCTCCGCCGTCGCCGACCCCGAGGAAGAGGTTGCCGGAGTAGTCAAAGGCCAAGCCACCAAGGTTGTTTTCCGTTCCTGGTTGGCTGAAGCGAAGCACTTCGCGCCTAGCACCACGAAAAACGGGCGAAAGGGGATCCTCGACCTGGAATTCGTAGACGACATCCTGATGATCCTCCCGGGAGGCACCGAACTCGGGAGCGAAATCCGCCCTTGCTGCACCGGAGCGCTCGGCCGCGATCACATAAAAGCGCCCGTAACCAGCTTGCTCCTTCATGAGAAAGTGGGGATGCAATGCGAGGCAGGAGAAACCACTCGTGAGATCCGTTTCAAAGGTGGCGAGGTTCGCATAGCCTGTCGCGTTCACTGCTCCTCCGTCTTCGGGAGCAACCCGGACGATTTCCCCATTCTTTTGCAGAATGTAAAAGATCCCAAGAGCATCCCCGACGATGTCCACCGGATCCTTTGTTTTCGCGAGGAGAAACGGTTCTGCATCCAACGCGATATCGGGGTCAAAGGAAACGGTACCTTGACCATCCATCTCAAGCGAGACGTCGAGAGGGGCACTACCAATTTGGTGAACCACGGTATAACTCACGATCCCGAGGAGGATGGAAAAGAGGAACAGTCCTATCCTAGCGGCGGCAGCAAAAAGAAAACGTTTCATAAAGCGGATCTGAATTCAGAGGGTTTACCCGAATTTTCATAATTAATAATTGTTTTTGATAAAAATTGCAAGAATGAAACTTAAAAAATTTTCATTTCGCAAAAGGGAGAAAATGGAGGGATTTACAAAGGCTGGCGAATCTGGCATTCTCTCGATATGAGTGGAGTATTCGATGCCGACGAGCTGAGCCGGTATGCCAGAGAGGGTTATCTCGTGAAGCGAACCCTCTTTACCCGAGAGGAGGTGGGCCTACTGCGTATTGCCGCACGGGGGGATTATGCTCTGGACCGCGCAGCCACCTCGCTCGACGACGGTGCCGGGAACAGGGTGCGGCTTTCGCTCTGGAATCACCCCGGTGACGGAATTTACGGCATGTTCGCGAGGTGTCGGCGCGTCGTTGACTCGGTCGAACAACTCCTCGGCGGTGAGGTCTACCATTACCACTCCAAGATGGTCTTAAAGGATGCGCTGGTCGGTGGAGCCTGGGCCTGGCATCAGGACTATGGATATTGGTATCAGAACGGGCTCCTTTTTCCCGACCTCTGTAGTGTCATGATCGCGGTCGATGCGGCAACGGCGGAAAACGGATGCCTCGAAGTATTGAAAGGGTCTCACCGCATGGGGCGGATCAATCACACTCTCACTGGGGAACAGGCCGGGGCAGATCTCGAGCGAGTCGCCGAAGCGGAAAAACGTCTCGATCGGGTGAAATGTGAGATGGAACCGGGCGACGCGATATTCTTCCATGCGAACACGCTCCACTGTTCCGGTCCGAATCACTCCAAGAATCCCCGTTGGGCGATGATCTGTTGCTATAATGCCGCAACGAATCATCCTTACAAAGAGTCGCATCACCCTTCCTACACGATGCTGCACAAAGTGGAGGACTGCGAAGTCCTGCGAGTGGGAATGTCAGATCCGCCAGGAAATCAGGTCGAATTCGCCAATCTCGCAGAGGAAGATCAAAGCGCCCGTATCCTCAGGAGCCAGTAAGTAGCGTTTGGGAGCAGGTGGAATCTTTTTAAAAATTACCGACAGGTAGCTCCCTGAAGACTGGCTGTTAGTCGCTCATGATATTTTCCACGAGGATGCTTTGAACGACCGAGTAGAGTTCGTACTGTGCGATTAATACCATGAGCACTTCATCGAGGCCTTCGATGCCGCCGGAGCGGGCGATGAACCGTTCCTCGGAGTTGGCGATGTTGAATTCTTCATTCATGAGAATGCGAGCCTGATTCAGAGTGCTGTACCATGCCTCAGTGTGCTCAAGAGGAACTTCGACCCGGTAGAAATCAGTTTCGTCCGAGGGGATGAACTCCATTTCCTCACGGAATTCATCGTCGTACTCCTCCACTTCTCCGTGGAAATGGATCTCCGTAGCAAGGTCTGCGGCGGGCATCTGGCGGAATCGTTTTAAGTCCTCTTCGACGATATGGCGGGCGCTCGCGAAGGTTTCCTCTAGTTCCGGCCGGATGAGTTCGTCCCAGTCCTCGATCTGTTCGATCGTATTTGCATCGGCGACAACGTCTGGAGCCAGCGGTGAGGGAAATAGTCGATCTCGGGTGGAGTCTTGGAATTCGATACCTGCTGCGATCGCTGGGAGCTCGCTGAGAAGATGCCATTCCGCCGGGGAGAGGGCATCAAGGATCCAGCTGTGTTCTGACAAAATGAATCTCATAGCGAGGGAATTTGGAAGGAGTTTTGAAAAACTTGATCTGTTCGTAAAACGGAAAGTCGCACGATACGGAAAGGTCGCGTGCTCTCCACCGAAATCGGACGCTTTCTTATCGGGATGAATTGAGAATGAGAGAGCCTGAAATGGGGCGCAAGTTTGAAAATAAGCTCAAATTTACAATTCGTGATTGCGAAATTAGAAAATTATGCGAACATTCGGAACAAATTTTTGATACCGAAAGGGTCTGTTTATCTAATAATTATGATAAATCTAATAAATCGGTTGATTGAATCTCTTGGCTGGTGTTAAATTATCATCACTTCCATATATAACAAAATCGCAAGGAGGTAAGATTATGCAAATTACAGAAGACAAAACAATCGAGGTGGAGCAGAATGCAGACCGTCTGGCAGACTTTATTATGTTTGCCCAGCGCTCTTTTCTGCTGGACCTGTCTAAAGAGCTGAACAAAGGGAACATTTCCTATGCTCAGTTCTTCCTGTTGGGCTACTTGGCCAACGACGACTTCCTCACGATGACCGACATCTCCAAAAAGATGGGTCATTCGACGGCAGCCGCGACTGGTCTGGTGGATCGGCTCGAAAAACTCGGATATGTTCAACGTCTTCATGCCGCTGATGACCGCCGTAAAGTGATGGTTCAAATCACTCGGAAGGGCATCGAGATGGTAGGGCGTCTCCGCAACCTGATCGCAGATAGCATCTCCGAAGTGATGGCTGCCCAGGAAAGCGGAGTCACCGAAGACATCCAACCCATTTACGCGCAACTGAGAGAGTTCATCGCTTCCCGCTAAGCCTTTCTGGAAACCGGGGTGCCTCTACGGACTTCGATTTTCCACGAAACACACCAGTCAGGCTGACCGGAAAGCAATCAACGATCTTCTACCTTAAGCGATTTTAGGAAACGCTCTCGCGAGAACGGGAGCGTTTTTTCTGTACTCGGGGGGCAGATCATTTTCACCCCGACGACCAGCCGCCGTGCGGAGTTTCCTGGGTTTTCCTAACGGATTACAACCTCAGTCTACACGATTGACGCGGTCTCCTCGCCGAAAGGCAGCCACATTCTCGACAATCCGGTCTAGGAGGCGTTGCCTTGCTTCCACGGCACTCCAAGCGGTGTGCGGGGTGATCAAAAGATTATTGAGTCCCCCGGCCACCGCTGCGAGAAAGGGGTGGTCGTGGGTGGGAGGTTCCGGAGTGAGGACGTCGACGGCTGCTCCCCGGATCTTGCCGCATTGCAGGGCAGCAATGAGGTCTGTTTCGTTCACGAGATCTCCACGTCCGGTGTTGATGATTACTGCGCCAGGTTTCATCCGCTTCAGGGAATCTGCATTGATGAAATGCCTCGTTTCGGGGGTGAGGGGGCAATGCAGCGTAACGGCATCGGCCGCCGCAAAAAACTCGTCATGAGGGAGACGTGGGAATACCCCGTCTCTGGTAGATCCCTCTCGGGCGTAGGCGATCACCTTCATCCCAAAAGCTGCCCCGATGCGGGCAACGGCTTCGCCGATGGACCCGAGTCCAACGATGCCGAGAGTTTTTCCTGCCAGTTCATTGACGGGATAATCGAGACGGGTGAAAATCGGAGAGTCAGCCCATTTTTCCGGTTCGGCAGCAAAACGGTGGATGTTCGTCATCAGGTTGAGAAGACTGGCGAAAACATGCTGCGCGACTGCTTCGGTGCTGTAGCCGCTGACGTTGCAGACAGCAAGACCTCGCTCACGGGCTGCTTCGAGGTCGATGTTGTTGACTCCGGTTGCGACTACTTGGATGAGCTTGAGTTTCTTTGCCGCATCCATTTCGGTGGCACCGACGACCGCTTTGTTTGTCAGAACGATGTTTGCCTCGGTGATCCTCTGGAGCGTTTCATCGCGGTTGCTAGTGGAAAAACTGGTCAACTCACCGAGTGCGTCGATCCCGGAAAAATCGAGGTCGCCGCGGTCCGTGGTGGCACGGTCTAGAAAAAGAATGGTTTCGCTCATGAAAGGGAGAGGAAGAGAGATCAAGAATCAAGGGAGGCCATCACCTCGATCATTGCGACTGCCGCCTCGGCGGCTTCGCGCCCGCGGTTGAGTTCGTCGCCGAGGGTCCGGACTTCCGCCTGAGCGGCATTTTCTACGAGAAGGACCTCGTGAATCACGGGGATGAGATGAGAAACCCCCGTATCCTGAAGGCTGCGGGTAATGGATTCGGCGATGAGGTCTGCGTGGGCGGTCGATCCCCGAATAATGACACCTAGGGCAATGATCGCGAGTGGTTGCACTTCTCCCGAGGCGACTGCTTCGACGACGACCGGGATCTCGAACGCTCCGGGAACGCGGATGACACGGACTTCCAGTTCCGGTGCGAGCCTCGCGAGCGTCGCAGAGGAAGACTCGACGAGGGCATCGGTAAAGGTGCTGTTGTATCGACTCGCGACGATGCAAACAGTGCCGGAGTAGGCGATGGGCGCAGGGGACTCAGGTGCGGATTTACTCATAGAGGCAGGAGGGTAGGAGGGATGGCGACAATTCGCAACCAGACATCCGTGTTCGTGAATTGACTGGCCGCCCTTTCACAGGAGATGCCCGAGTTTGTCGCGTTTTGTCCCGAGATAGCGCTCGTTGTGTTCATTCGGATGGATACGGATGGGGACCTTTTCGACGATTTCCAATTTGTGACCATCAAGACCGACGACTTTTCGAGGATTGTTGGTCATGAGACGGATTTTCCTCACGCCCAGATCATACAGAATCTGCGCTCCCATGCCGTAGTCGCGAAGGTCGGAACCAAATCCCAGTCGTTCATTGGCTTCTACTGTGTCGAGTCCCTCTTCTTGCAACTTGTAGGCGCGGATCTTGTTTGCGAGACCGATGCCGCGGCCCTCCTGTCTCATGTAAACAAGGACGCCGACCCCGGCTGCTTCGATCTGGGAAAGAGCGGTGTGGAGTTGGCTGCCGCAGTCGCAGCGACGCGATCCGAAGACATCGCCCGTGAGGCATTCGGAATGGACCCTCACGAGAACGGGTTCGTCCGAGAGGATTTCGCCCTTCACGAGAGCGACGTGCTGCTCGTCGGGATTTAGGGTGCTGGCATAGACGATCAGATCGAAGTCGCCAAAATCGGTCGGCATTTTGATACGCTCGATCCGTTCGACCAACCTTTCTTCGCTGCGGCGGTATTCGATGAGGGCGGCAATGGTTCCGATCCGAAGCTGATGTTTTTCCGCAAAACGAAGCAATTCCGGCAGGCGGGCCATCGTTCCGTCTTCATTCAGAATCTCGCAGATCACTCCGGCAGGCTCGAGGCCAGCCAGTCTCGCCAGATCGACAGCCGCTTCCGTGTGCCCGGCTCGGCGGAGGACTCCGCCCTGTTTTGCCTGAAGCGGCAAGATGTGCCCCGGACGGACGAGATCTTGTGGTTCGGAGAGTGGATTGGCGAGGACGCGCACGGTGCGCGCGCGGTCTGCAGAACTGATCCCGGTCGTCACGCCGTCGGCGGCGTCCACTGCCACGGTAAAATTTGTGCCGTGGGACTCGGTGTTTCGACGCACCATGAGCGGGAGACCGAGTCGCTCGGCAGTCTCCTGTGAGATCGGTGCGCAGATGAGTCCTCGGCCATGGGTGGCCATGAAATTAATCAGATCCGGGGTCACTTTTTCGGAGGCACAGACGAGATCACCCTCGTTTTCACGGTCTTCATCATCGACAATGATGACCATCTTGCCGTTCCGGATGTCACTGATGAGGTCTTGAATAGTACTGAATTCCATCGGGGAGGTGGTTGGGAAGGGAAAAATCAGGCGGGAAACTCGTCTTCGGGGTCAAATTTTGGAACGGGAATATTGAGAATCTTGAGACCTGCTCCCACCGCACGGTGGCGGCACCCCGGTTTGATTAGTATCGCAGTTCCAGGATGGAGAGGGTGAATCTGCCCATCCAACTCGATGTGACCCTCCCCTTCGAGGATGTAATACAGTTCTGTGGTCTTTTTGTGGTAATGCAACTCACTATCTTTCTTGATGTCAACGAGATGCATCGATGCGACCGAGTTCTCCACGTTCAGGAAAGCTCGACGAGCGAACCCGCAGGGGCACGGCGTGGGCTCGAGATCGGCGAGGTGGGTGATCTGAAAATTGTCTGCAAGATACTCTTTTTGCATCTCCTAGTCTACGCGTACGGATCGTGTTTGAAAGGAGAGCTTTGCATTTCTCCGGTTCCTGTCACAGGATAGCTTGGGACAACAAGTTCCCAGTCATGAAAAAACCGATCTTTTCCCTTCTCTTACCGCTCCTTGTGGTTCTATGTCTTTCCTCCTGCTCTGAGGATTCGTCCGTAGTTTCCACCCCGAAAGGGGCCGATGCGCCCGCAGAGTCTGTCGCTGTTGCGCCGGCGGCGACCCCGGTTAGTGAACTTCCGGCGGGGGAACTAACGACGGGGGAGCAAAAGCGAGCTGTTGATAGCGTGATGCAGGCGAGGGCAAAACAACAGGCAGAAGGTCTCGGGAGCGGAAAAGTGGTCGTCAATCGGGCATGGAATTACAAGGGATACAGTTACCTCTCGCCCGATCCGGCGGCAGCGATCGAGGCGAGGCTCGTCGCGGTGGACGTGACGATCTCCGGCCATACACCGTTTTTTGACATCGATGATATTGAGATTGTCGACGGGATCACGATGATCAGCTACGGCAGTGATCCGCATCCTGAGCGTCTCAAACTCGACGGAACGCTGATGCCAGCGGACGAGATTTCCGCTGCCGCTCCAACGGCAAGCCGGTGGCTCCTCATCTATGCGTTTCCGAAAAATACGACCAGTTTCCATCTCGTTTACTGGGGGCATCAACTGACTGCAAAACCCATTCCAGTCCAAGACGAGGGCCTCGCGCTACCATTTCCAGCAGCGGAGTGATCATTTTTTCTCTAGACCGCTCACTTTGTCCGTTGTGGGCAGATAGCGGTAATAGACTTCGAGCATCAAGATCGCCCACGCCGTATTCATAATCTGCGCGTCGGGTCTCGTGCCGCCATCCTTGAGCCACGAACCGTCCTTGTTCTGAGCATCGAGCAGCTTTGGCTGGAATTTTTTGTTGTAGTCCTCCCAGGCAGGGCCTTCGGCGAGGAAGAAGACTTGGGTGTTGTAGTACGGAGCGTAAAAATCTCCCCCCGGGCTGGGGTTTTTGTATTTTTCAGTCAAATAGGAGAATCCCTTTTTGTAGGTCGCAGAGTCTGTCCCTTTCCAGACACTGAGGGCAAGGAGGGCGGCCCCTGTGAGGCTGTGTTTTCCCGTGGTGCTGTCGGGGTTGTATTTGAATGCTCCTTCTGCATCCTGAATCGCTGGTATGTATTTTTTCGTCGCCTTGTCGAGCGCTCTGTCGACTCCGCTAAAATTGCGACCCGTGTTGTAGAGGGCTTTGAGCGCCTGGATCTGCCATCCTGAGACGGACATGTCCTCCTTGCCTTCCCCTTTGAATCCGTAGGGCCAGCCTCCGTCCTTGGTCTGAGCATCGACAATGATTCCGCCTGCTTTCTTGAGGACGGACTCGAGACGGGGGATTTCCTTGCCGCTTTCTTTGGTCATCGTATAGAGCTCGGAGAGGGCATAGGTGGCGATGGCATGTTCATAGGCCTCATGACCACCATTTTTTCCGTTGGTCATGATTCCGTCGTTCTTCAGACACCGATCCATGAGGAAGAGCGCTGCGCTTACCACCGAGTCTCCGAATTTGGGGGACTCTGGGGTTTCACAATGACCGAGGAAGGCGAGGAGGCTCAGACCGGTCATACCTACTGTGTACTCCGAGCCGAAAGATCCTGTCTCTTTGTTTTGTTTCGATGCGAGGAACTGAAGGCCTTCCCTCACGGCCCGTTCGGCTCGATCTTCCCCGCCGCTTTCCCGAAGACGTTGCATGCGCTGGGACATGGAGCAGCGGGAGCGCATACCGGCCGGGATCGCACTCATGTTCGAGACATCTCCGAACCCGGTCATGGACATTCCGAATCCTACGTCACTATCCGCCATGGAAACCATCGAGAGATTGGTGTCCGTGCTGAGCGTATCGGGAATCGCGAAGTTGGAATACGCGGAGCTCGCAATGACTGGCTGGGACGAGGCTACGGCGGAGGCCGTTTTTTGCTTCGTTTTTGTCATCGTGGTGCTCTCGATCTCGCTTTCACTGTTGTTCGGGGCGGCGGAGACGGAGAACTGCGGGGGCTGCGGGGGAGGGGTCGAGACGGCCCACAATCCGAGGGCAAGGAGGAGGACGATATGCACGATCACCGCGACGAGGATCGCGCTCATCTTTTCCCGGATGTCGGGTGCTTTTTCCGCAGCGTGAACGGCTTCGCCTTCCCCGACAATGAAGGAGCGCTCGCCGGTAGGTTCGTACTCGAGATCAGCGATTCCCTCCTCGACCGGCAGCGCGACGAGAGCTACTTCCCCCTCGTCAAACTGGTGAGCTTGATCCACAGAGGAGTCCGAACCTGTCGTGCCAGGGGGGCGCAGTTTTCTGGGGGCGATTGGGGTAGAGGAGGAGTCAGTGGGAACACTACCGGTGGCGGGAGCGAGACCAAGCTCCGTTTTTAACTCCCGGATTGCTTTGTTCTCTCCGTGGGAATGGACGTGATGTTGGATGATCTTTGCGGCTGCTTCCAGATTGGTAGCCCCGACGATCGTAGCGCAAAATAGAACGTTTTCTTCGCCTCCGGGGAGGTCTGGGGCATCGGTCAGGAGTTGTGTCGCAGCGGAATACTCACCGGCTCCGTAGAGCTCCGAGGCAAGGGTGCTGCGCAGGGTCCAATCACCGGGATTGGCAATTAGTTGGTTCAAACGGTCGTCCATGGAGATTTCTGGGAAAAGGGAAGAGTGTGGGGGAGATGATCCGATTCCTTCCGGAAAAACGATTCTATCATTCTCACAAGATTGGCGACAAGCTCAATCTTTTGTGACAGCGAAAACGCGCGTTCTCCAGTGCTGCCTTCCCGTGACCGCTATTCGCCCGGATTCGAAAAAGCGGCCTCCACGAGGAGCGCTGCGAGAGTCTGTGTGGCGTCGTCCAAGGTTGCATTGGCGCGCTTCAGTGCCGTCGCATCGTGCGGATCAGAGAATAACAGCGCACGGACCGCTTCGCAGGCGTTCCGGATCTCGAGGAGATCGGACTCCGGGAGCAGAGCGCCGACCTGGGTGAGAGCCTCGTCGACGGCGGGTAGCAGTTCTTCGCTCTTCCGCTGGGCCTCCGTCCAGATCCGTTCGTTCATGTCTTCGAAGGCAAAATCAATCGATTCGCTGATCATGCGTTCGACGGCGTCATCATCGACATTGATCGCCGCATTTCGGATTTCGAGGATAAAATCCTCCCCCGTCGCGGTATCGCGGGCGAGCACTTCGAGGATGCCGTTGCGATCGATGGAGAATTGGACGCCGACACGGGCGCTGCCCTTGAGGCCCGGTTCGAAGGGGATCGTGACTTCTCCGAGGAGCCAGTTGTCTCTGGCCATTTCGCGCTCTCCCTGGAGCACCCGGATCGACATGGAATCCTGGAAATCGACAGCATTGGTGAAAAGCTCTCCTGCCTTAATGGGAATGGTCGAGTTACGCGGGATGATGACATTCATGAGACCGCCGAAGGTTTCGATCCCGAGAGAGAGGGGAGTGACATCGACGAGGATGATCTGTTGAATGCGTCCGCACAGCATCCCAGCCTGAATGGCTGCTCCGAGCGCGACGGTTTCATCGGGATGCTGGGAAAGATCCGGTTCGAGACCGAACCAAGTTTTCAGCTTTTCCTGCACCAGCGGGATGCGGGTGGTGCCGCCGACGAGGATGAGCCGGTCG
Source organism: Verrucomicrobiales bacterium (assembly GCA_018058245.1). Classification (GTDB taxonomy): domain Bacteria; phylum Verrucomicrobiota; class Verrucomicrobiia; order Verrucomicrobiales; family DEV007; genus Arctic95D-9. The sequence goes on along the minus strand of JAGPCC010000100.1, from coordinate 4,422 downwards.
ATCTTGCTCGCTCCTTTGTTGGCGGCTTCCGCAAAAGCACGTTGGCAGAGAGGTCTCGTGCGATCCACGGTCGGGCCCGAGAGGATCTCTAGCGTCTCGCGCGACAGCACGACCTCGTAGCTCGCGCTCTCCCGAAAAAAGGGAAATCGAACGGTAGTGGAGGTTTCGCTGCTCAGTACCTCTTTCGCTTCCCGCGCCCGCACATAGAGCGTTGCTTCCTCCTCCGGGGAGACCTCACCGAGCGAGAGGATCTCGCGGAAATGGTGGGCGATCAGGTGATCGAGTTCATCCCCGCCGAGACGACTATCACCCGCCGTGGCGATCACCTCAAAAAATCCGTCCTTCATTTGCAGGACCGACAGATCAAAGGTACCTCCGCCGAAGTCGTAGACCGCGACCGTGGCCGATTCATCCAACGTCTCTAGACCGTAGGCCAGCGCGGCGGCAGTGGGTTCATTGAGGATGCGTTCGACCCTCAGCCCGGCAGATTCCGCGGCGCGTTTGGTTGCTTCGCGCTGAGAGTGGTTGAAATAGGCCGGGACCGTGATTACTGCCCGCGAAACGGTGGTTTCGAGAGCTTCCTCTGCGATCTCCTTCAGGCGGGAAAGGATCAGGGTGGATACTTCTTCGGGAGTAACGATCGTTTCCTGATCGATGACGATGAGGATGGTATCGCCGGGACCTCGCCGGATCGCAAATCCTGCCTCCGAGATCTCTTCCGGATCGAGGTCGGAAAAGGAGCGACCGATCAACCGCTTGACCGAAGAAACCGTTCTCGTCGGAGAAAGAATCCGGGATCGCAGCGCTTCTCTCCCGACCAGGATAGGCTGCCCGATGGGCCAGGTCACGCAGGAGGGAATGAGCCGTGCTCCCTCCGCGTCGGCGAGGACGATGGGGAAACCCGAGTCCACTACGCCGACAAGTGAGTTGGTCGTTCCGAGATCGATGCCGATAATGAGGTCGTCGTTCATGAGATATCTTCAACAGGCGATCAATGAGAGTAGTCTCTCCCGGCACTGCATTTCCCAGCGTTTCAGAAACTTGAGCTGGCCGAGTGCCTGGAATGCTTTCTGAAAATCTCCCCGAGTTGCGTTGGTTTCAAACTCCGGGAATTGGTTCACGATCGCGTCCCGCAGAGGCTGGATTTGCTGCAAAAGCGCCTGGATCTGCAACTGCGCCGCGATGGCTTCCTTCGTTAGAACTGCCCGAGCGAGGGCAGTGGTCGCTTTTCGGTGCCGGGAGAGGAGCGCATCGGTCGTCTCGATCGTTGGACTGATTTTCGAAAACAAGTCCATCAGGACCGGAGCAATCGTCCGGTCCGCCGTGCCTTCCGGGGAGCGCAGCGCCAGCCAGTGTGCCAGTCGTGTGACTGGATCAGAGAGCGTGGCGCGAGCCTCGTTGGGACCGGCATCGGCTCCGGCAGCAGTGCCGCTTTGTGCCCGCCAGGAACTTTCGATAGAGGCCGGATCAGGAGAAAGTGATTCGGGAAGTCCGAGGAGAGCGTAATAATTCGTCATTCCCGCCTGTTTCGTGCGCGGTCACACCGCGAAACATCGTGACTACTTGCCGCCACCGCCGCGACGGGGAGTCGGGTTTGGTTTTGCGCGCTTCTTCGGCTGGCCGGGACGGGCCATGCTACGAGGCGAGCTGCGCTTGCCCGGATTCATCGGGCGTGGGCTGCGGCTGTCGACGCGATAGACGATACGGGCTTTTTCCGTATCATACTGAGACATCTCGATCTTCACTCGGTCGCCAGCGACTAGACGGATGAACCGTTTCCGCATTTTCCCGGAGATGTGGGCGAGGACGAGGTGACCGTTATCCAGTTCAACGCGAAACATTGTTCCGGGAAGGACGGTATGAATCGTTCCTTCAAGTTCTACGGTGTCGTCTTCTCTGTCCTGCATAATCGGGGTATAAAATCCGACTATCGCTCATTTCTCAAATAGTAGAAGCGATTTCTTGTTCCTGAGTGGACAAAAGCGCACACCGAGAAAGCCGAATCGCAGATTCGAGACTCTCCTTGACGATTTCCTCCCTGCCGTAGAGTTTCCCGCGCCCTCTCCGAACCCTATGAATCATTTGACTCGACCCTCCTTCCTCCAGATCACACCCTCTCGATTCTACCCGATCGACGTCTCGCTCCGTCCCGCGTTTCCCGGAGTCCGGAGGGTTCTCATGCTCCTGTTCCTGGTTTTCCTTTCAGGTGGGGTAGTGACGGGAAAGGAGACCCTTTATCTTGCCTCCGGCGATGGTCGGGACATCGTTGCGGCCCTCCAGAGCCTTCCCGAAGAAGGCGGCGCCGTGGTTCTTGGTCCCGTTCTGTTCCCAGTGAGCGAGGCGATCGTAATCGACCGGGACGGCGTGGAACTCCGTGGCATCTCCGAGGAGACGACACTTCGCCTGACGGACCACGCGAATTGCTCCGTGATCGTCATCGGCACGACGAACACGCCGGTCGATCAGATCGTGAAAGGAATCTCCGTCCGGAATCTCGTCATCGATGGCAACCGCGGGGCGCAGGACTTTGAATGCACCGGCGGTCCCTGTGACGGGGGAGGACTCGCCTACATCCGCAACAACGGCATTACCATCCGGGGCGCCGAGGACATCACGATCGATCACATCATCACCCACAATGCCCGATCCGGTGGGATCGTTTTGGAAAAGCATTGCCGACGGGTCGTCATCAGCAACTTCGAATCCTACAACAACGAGTTCGACGGTCTCGCCGCGTATGAATCCGAAGACTGCACCTTCACCCAGATGAAATTGCACAACAATCGGAGCGCTGCACTCTCCGTCGACTGGAAGTTCAATCGGAACACCATCTCCGATTCCCTCTTTGTAGAAAACGGTGCCCAGGGAATCTTCATGCGTGACGCCGTCGAGAATGACTTCATCAACGTCTACATTCGCGACAACGGAGAGCAGGGGATTTTTATTGCCGAGACCCGTGAGATCGCAGACTCCTCCGCGAGAGACAATCGTTTTGATCGCTTGCTCGTTTCCGGAAACCGCACCCAGGGGATCCGCGTCAATGACCTGAGTTGCGTCGGCAATGTCATCACCCGATCAAAAGTGTTGAACAACAAACAGGAGGACATCAGTGTCGCCGGCGAGGGGCTGTTGAGAGAACTCACCGAGTAGACGGCGCTGCTGATGTCGGAGGCGCTGGCTTTTCCGCCGCAGCATCCTGCTTTGCCTGCGCCGCATCTGACTCTGCCGCGAGATCCTCGATTGGAAAATTTGCGAGAGGAAAGTCGGCCCAGTTCCGATAGTCAAAGTGCCACCATTCACTATCGATCGGAAGGAATCCCGCCGCCCGCATCGCCGTCTGGAGGCGTTTCCGATTTGCCGCGACCCCTTCCGACACCTTGAAATAGTTCAGATGCGCCCGAGGCGAAAATTCATCGTAGGGAGTCGGCATCTCACATTCCTTTCCCGTTTCTAGCTCGACAAGAGTGACATCGACCGCAGCACCCCGATTGTGTTTGGAGCCCAGCTGGGGATGACCGACATAACCGGGGGACGGAGAGGCATCCCACATCAGATACTGGACCGAATGCGGTCGATACCCGTCCCAGATCTTGATCCCGAGACCCTCCTTAGCGAGACTCCGATGCGCTTCGACCAGCCTCTCCGCGACCGCCCGGCGGAGAAAGCATCGCTCCACCGGATAGAGCTTCTTTTTACAGAAATTGTCTGCCGTGGCATAGGGCAGCTCGATCCGGATCGTGGGATCGAGCTTGGACGGTTCGACGAAGTCGGACGCGGAATCCGCCTGCGCCGCCGCAGCAAATAGCAGAGGAAAGAGGGGAAACAACCACCTCCCAAAGGGACAAAGAACACTCATGAGGCAGGCACGGACGTGGATCTGGATGCAGAGGTGGATTTCATTTCGACGAGACCGTCGCGGAGAAAAAACCGTTTTGCAAAAGCATCAAAACGAATCGCCGTTCCGCAAACGAGGATCTCCTCACCGATCTGGCAACGCCAGTCAGACAGTCCCATCCCGCCCTCATCCGGCTGCGGCAGCTCGACGACGAGTTCCACCCCTAGCGGAAGAGCCGACGCCGGCGAAGTCGCCCGGATCTCGCATCGCGCCAGCAGACCGGGACCGCGACCGTAGACCCGATCATTGGAAAATGGCTCGACCTTCCGCAGCGTTCCGCCCCCCTCGATGAGTTGGCCGAGATAGCTCGCTTCGAACACCCGGCCCGCCTCGTAGTGGCTCAGCCCGCTCCCCGCGAGAGCGATCACCGCGACCTGCAACGGAGAGAGCACCGCGTCCTCTTCCCCATACGCCTGAGAGGGTTCCCGAGGCACATGAGAGACCGTCGCGATGACGGGAATACTACTATCCTGCCTCACTACCGGGACGAGCACTTCCTCCTGATCCGCTTTTGAAAAGGGGAGGGG
>JAGPCC010000099.1 GCA_018058245.1 Verrucomicrobiales bacterium | reverse complement strand
TCTCGGAGGTGTACCATTGGTCTGCCAGCTGAAGTGGAGTGTAGCCAGTCCCCTTAGCGAGGTTTTCCCCGAGAGTGATTGATCCGAGCGTCCGGTTTGGATTGTGATCCCATTTGCTCGTATCCGCAGCCTGAATGTCCGCGTATTTTTGTGCGAAAGCAGCTACCTCCGGATCCCAGGTCACCGGGCCGAGGCCCACTTCCGCGCGCACCCGGTTGTGGAAATCAACCAGGGCTTGGGCATCCTGAGGTGTGACGTTCGAACCGGTTCCTGTGATGGGTGTCTGAGGCGCGCCGGTTTGAGAGGAAATGGGATTTGGGGCCGGGTTAGGAGCAATGCCACTGTTGCCAGAAGGATTGCTATTGTTGCTTTTGCCGAAGTTTGACAGACCCTTGATAAGGCTACTTAAAGTGTTTTGAACCGGCGTGGATGCGGGGAATTGGTTCGACGTCGTGAGTCCGCCTGTCGGAATCGCCGGAGAGTTTTTTGTCAGTGATTGAATGAGGTTTCCCAGTCCCGCCAAACTGGTATTTCCCGCTGAATTCTGATTTCCGTTACTGAAATTGGCGGGAATCGAAGTGCTCGTAACGGGAACGGAAGAATTGCTTGCTGAACTGTTCGCTCCCACAATGGAGAAGGCTGCGGATGGGGTTGAATACCCGGCTTGGAATTTCGCGACCTGCTGTCCGTTGGCAGCGAAGACAGTTAAGTGCCCTGGATAAGTGGTCACTTGCGCGGCCTGATTGGGAAAGAGGGTCCCGATGCGCTGGTTGATCCCCTGGAAGTCGACCCAATAGGCGTCTACATTGGAGCCGGTCTGATTCAAGAAGGTAACACTAAACGGGGTGCCCCCCATGTTCACTGATTTGCCCGAGGAAGACATTCCAACACCTGTGAAATTGGGACCATTCGGATTGATTGAATTTTGAACTCCAGACTGCGCATGGGCGATAGAGATTGCGAATAATGATGCGAAGAAGGTGAAGTAGAGGGGAAAGTGGCGGGCTCTCATATAGAATGCTGGTTGAGTGTATTCACTATCGGAAGATTCATTCCAATAGTTCCACAGTTGACTGTTGTGAAGATAGTGATTCGGATAGGGTAACCCAGTCAAGCCATAAGGTCACAAAAACACTTTTCCGTTGATTCTAAATAGAAATCCGAGTCCAGATGACCCGATCACAAATCGAACTGTACTGTTTCCACGAGGATTCGAGAGGGCTGGAATCAAGGCACATCAATGAGGGTGGGCTAAGAGATGCTGCCGGAGGAGGTCCTTGCCGTAATCATTTCCATTCGGCGTCCGAACCGTTGCGTGAATATGATTCTTTGTGGCTTTTCCATCCCGGCCCAGCGCGATGGGGCGCTGATGGTCGAATTCGATCAGTACCACGGGACTGTGAATCCGGTAGTAAAAAACGGAGTCGGCATCCATCCCTCCGATCCATGCAAAGTGAGTCTTATCGAGGTGAGATTCGATTTCTTCCATCTTCACCTGTGCCGATCCCTCTTTCAGATTGTGAATCCAGAGCGCGGTCAAAGCGAGAAGGGCTCTCTTTTGATCCGGATCGAGCTCAGTGACTAACTGATTACTCAATGGTGACCGTCGAATTGAAAACCCCATGGTTCGGTTTCTGACGGTTCTCCCATCAGGGTTATGAAATACGCCCAGCGACCGTATCCGTATTCTCCCTCACGACCACTCAACTCGGCGATGGTATGATTGAGCTTCATGATGTCCTGTGTCGTCGTCAGGCCCTTTGCGCTCAAGCCCGTGCCGAGCAAACCAAAGGCGAGGTCCCGCTGCGCTTCGGTCATTTCTTCAAAGGAGACTCCCTGTCGCGGCAGGCTGTGCTGATTCGCCCAACGCCTCCATTCATTGTCATCGACGGGAAAACGGGTTTTCTTCTGCTGTTCGGAATCTAATCCTTCGAGAAAAGCCCGGGCTGCCACCACGACCGGGGACGTGTCCACACCGGTTGATTTGATTTTGAAAAGGTCTTTCTCCACCGTGCCCTCTGCAGTAACACCGACAAATGGCTCTGCGAGAGCCTCCTTTTCCAGCTCCGCAAAACGATTGCCTCCGCCCCCTTTTCCAACTCCCTGCGCGGAAGCCGTTTTGAGAAGGCAAGTGCCGAATAAGAGTACAATAACCGAGGAAAAGATCTGATGGGAACGCATAGGAGATGAAACGCCAGTCTCTGCGAGAAGTCGCCTTTTTTTGGAAAAATTTTGGCGGAGACCAAGTTTCCCGAAAGTAGCAGGGGCTTCCAGTCCGTGCATTTTTGTCTCGAACGTCGGCGGAGTTTCTCTGGTGGTCTGAGATGGGACCTAAATTGCTTCGCAAGAGAATCACACGATCGCGATTAGCATTTGGTTGACGCTGGGGCCTGAATTTCGGACCTTTGGTTTCCGGTCGTCCCGGAATCTCGATGCCGTATTCTGAATGAATCGAATCATTTTTTACTTCCTTGTTCTTACGTTCCTTCTCTATCCGGTCCTGCTCAAAGCAAAACCGAATGTGCTGTTCATTTCGGTCGACGATTTGCGACCGACTCTGGGCTGTTATGGGGACGAAGTGGCCGTTACTCCGCATCTCGATGCCCTCGCGGCCAGCGGAACGACGTTTCTGCGAGCGTATTGCCAACAATCTGTCTGCAATGCCTCGCGAGCGTCGCTCCTGACGGGGCGCCGCCCCGATTCGACGAAAGTTTACGATCTCACGACTCATTTCCGGAAGGCACTGCCGGATGTGAAAACGCTGCCTCAGCAGTTTCGGGAAGCGGGATACCAGTCTTTGGCGGTGGGGAAGATTTATCACGGAGCAAAAGGCTATGCATTCGGAAACGGAATTGACGACGAACCGTCCTGGAGCGAACCGGGGTGGTTTCCGAAGCCGAATTTTTATCATTCGAGAGAGGGGATCGAGATCGCAGAAAAGTGGTTTGTCGATCACCGATCGACCTTGGCAAAATCGTATCCCCAACTGGCGGAACCGGACGCTACCTGGAAGGACGCCATCATTCGTGGTCTCCCTTGGGAATCGTCCGATACGCCAGACGATGAATACGCGGACGCCCAGATCGCGGCCAAAGGAATCGAACATCTTCGGGTTCTGGCGGAGAGCGGGGAACCGTTCTTTCTGGCGGTCGGATTCCTGAAACCGCATGTGCCTTTTGTGGCCCCGAAAAAGTATTTTGATCTCTATCCGGAAGGCAGGATTCCGGACGTGCCAAATCCTTTCTATCCGAAAGGATCTCCAGACTATGCACATCTCGACTCCGCTGAAATGCGGGAATATCACGGCATCCCCAAGCATCGGGGCGAGCCGGTCGCGGAGGAGAAGCTGACCCGCGAGATGCGTCGAGCTTATTATGCCTGCACCAGCTTCATTGATGCCCAGGTCGGCCGACTTGTGGCGGCTCTGGACGAACTCGGTCTGCGGCAAAATACGGTGATCTGCTTCTGGGGCGATCACGGGTACCATCTCGGTGAAAATCATCTTTGGTGCAAACGGAACAATTATGAGCTGTCCTGTCGGGTGCCGTTACTCGTTCAGATTCCCGGCCAAAAATATCCCGGAGCGCGCACCAGCGGACTCGTGGAGCTGGTCGATGTGCTGCCCACTCTCACGGAAGTCTGCGGTCTCCCCCGGGACGAAGGGGCGGAAGGAATCAGCCTGGTGCCCTTGATGAATGAGCCGGAGCGGAAATGGAAATCTGCGGCATTTTCTCAGTATCCTCGTGTTTTGAAAGAGCAGGGAAACGTCATGGGGACCTCGATGCGGACGGATCGCTGGCGTTTCACCGAATGGCTCAATGAGGGCGGCACCTTCCGGCAGGTAGAGATCTACGATTTGGAAAATGATCCGGAGGGCAATGTGAATCTCGCCCGTGATCCGGCCCATCGGGATCGCATTCCGGAATTTACAAAACAGCTCCATGCCGGATGGAAGGCAGCACAACCCATCCCCCAAAAATGAACACCCTCCTCCGACCAGATAGGGTTCGATGGTCGATCCGACAGGGTCTGATCGTATTGTGCTGTCTTGCGAGTCTGCTCCAGGCCGAGGATCAAACCCGACCCAGTTTCCTATTTTTAATCGCGGACGACATGAGTCCGAATCTGGGTTGTTATGGTGATCCCGATGCCAAAACCCCAAACCTCGACGCCTTTGCGGCGAGCAGCATTCGCTACACCCGCGCCTTTTCAGCGGCCGGGGTGTGTGCTACTTCGCGATCGGCTCTCATCACGGGGATGCATCCGTCCTCCCTCGGCACGCAGCACATGCGCAGCAAGATCAAACTGCCGGATGACATCCGCCCGTTCCCGGTCGCCCTCCGTGAGGCGGGCTATTTTTGTGTCAACCGCGGCAAGGAAGATTTCAATTTTGACACCAAAGCCGATGTTTGGGATGCCAAACAATGGAAGAAAGCCGATTGGACGCGGCGCGCGGAAGGGCAGCCGTTCTTTGCGATCTACAATTATCTCGATACGCACGAGAGCCGACTCTGGGAAGGCAGCGAGACCGTTCTGGTCGATCAGACAAAACTCCAAGACGATCAACGGCACGACCCGGACAAAGTGACTCTTCCAAAATGGCTGCCGGACGACGCCCGTGTCAGGAAGGAATGGGCGCGCTATCAGGATCTCGTATCATTGATGGATGATCAATATATCGGCCCGATGTTGCGTCATTTGGAGAAGACCGGGGTCGCGGACGATACGATTGTGTTTTTCTTTTCTGATCATGGCGCTCCCTTTCCGCGAGCCAAGCAGTGGATCACGGAGGCGGGGACCCGGGTGCCGCTGCTGATTCATTTCCCCGAAAAATGGAAGCATCTCGCTCCAAGTGGTCCGGGCACTACCTCTGATCAACTGGTGAGCCTGATGGATCTCGGTCCGTCGATTCTGAGTCTCGCGGGCATTGATGTCCCCGACTCTACGGACGGGCGGGCTTTTCTCGGGGAGGGAGCTGCACTCCCCCGCGAGACCCTTGTCTTTACGCGCGACCGGATGGATGAGCGTGTCGATTTTATCCGGACGATGCGGGACAAACGCTACCGCTACACCCGGAATTTCCTGCCGCTGGTTCCTGCTTTTCCGTGGCTGACCTACATGGAAAAACTGGAAAGTTCGAAGGAGTTTCGCCGTCTTCAGGAAACGGGAAATGAGGGGCGATTTTCAACCTTTCTCGCGAGGACAAAACCAGGAGAGGAACTCTACGATCTCGAAGCGGATCCGGATGAATTCACCAATCTTGCGACTGACCCGGCCCACGGGGAGGCATTGAAACGATTGCGTGACGAACTTTCCCGCTGGATGCTAGAAACTCGTGACAGCGGATTCCTGCCAGAACAACAATTGATGAAGGCGGAACAGGAGGGGGGCAGTATCCGCGAATATTGCGCCGATGAATCCCGCTATCCGCTGCAGCAACTCGTCGCCGGCGAGGGATCTCTGGAGGATGAGCATGCGGTCGTGCGGTATCACGTCGCTCTGCGATCCGATGACCTTCCCGCCATGCGCAAACAACTCAAAGAGGAGTCGGACTCCGATGTCCGCGTAGCGCTGGCCTGGGCGATGGGGCGAGCCGGGGCAAAACCGGAGGAAGTCGTTCCCATTTTCCGAGAGGTGATCGAGTCTGACCAGAGTTTCAGCCGGATCTTCGCGCTCAACGCCCTCGATTATCTCGGCGATACCGCCAAGCCATTGCTCCCCCTTTTGGAAAAAATCGCCGCTCAGAAAGAGACTCCTGATACCATCAACGAATCTTGGCTTGCCAAACAAATCCTCCTCCGATTTCCATGAAACCGATCCACAAAATCCTGATCCAGTTCCTGCCTGTCAGTTTCCTTTCCTTGCTCGTTTTCGTGGGGATCGGTCAGGAGAAAAAACACGTGCCTACCACTACCGCTGGTCTCGCCCGCATTGACATCACGCCGCGTGTTCCTGTTCGCATGATTGGGTATGCGTCCCGGGGATATGAAGGGGAACCGTCGGAGAACAAATTGTTCGCCCGAGCCCTTGCGATCGGAGGGGGAAACGGGGAACTGGGATCGTTGATGATCACGGCGGAGTTGCTGGGGATCCCACGATCCCTTCGCGACCGCGTTTTTGCGGGGCTCGAAAAAGAACTCGGAATCAGTGCCGAAAAATTCGCGATTTCCGCGACCCATACCCACGGCGGTCCTTCACTGAGCAACTACATGCAGGATCTGCATTTTTGCGCAGTGCTGCCGCCGGAAGAGAAGGCACATATCGAGGAATATACCGATTGGCTCGTCGAGCGTTTGATCACGCTGGGAGTGGAAGCGGCCCAGTCCAGGCAGCCGGCGGACTTGCGATGGGGGGAAGGTCGTGCCGGTTTTGCGATGAATCGGCGGATCATCAAGGAGGGCAAGTGGGTCGGAATGAGCCCGAATCCGCAGGGGAGCGTTGACCATAGCTTGCCCGTCCTCACGGTAACATCTGCAGATCAGGATGAGAAAGTGCTCGGCGTGTTCCTGAGTTATGCCTGTCACTGCACCTCCTATGCGCCGCCGAAGACGAGTTTCCACGGTGACTGGGCTGGGGCCGCTGCGATGACGATTGAATCCCGCTACCCTGACAGTGTTGCCCTCGTCGCGGTGGGTTGCGGGGCGGATGCCAATCCCGAACCGCGCACGGCGGATGCCGCCCCTTTTGTCGAAAAACACGGAGTGGAAATAGCCGATCAGGTGGATGCGCTGATCGCTGACCAGACACGCACATTTCCCCTTACCGCACCTCCTGAGTGCAAATCGCTCACCGTGCAGTTGCCCCTCGCCTCGCAGCCGGATCGCAAGGAATTGGAAACCTGGGTGGCAGGAAAGGACCCGCGACGGGCCTTTTACGGTCAGGTCTGGCTCGACCGTCTCAAACGCGGCGAAACGGTGCCCAAGGAGTTTGACTATTTGGTGCAAACGTGGCGATTCCCCGGTGAAAACGGGAAGAGTCTCACCACTGCCTTTTTGTCAGGCGAAGTGACCTCGGGTTATTCGCTTCGTATTAAAAACGAGCTCAATACTAGGGGGAATCATCACTGGGTGATCGGGTACGCAAACGAGTCGCCGAGTTACATTACGACTGCAAAAGAGATTTCCGAAGGCGGCTTCGAAGTGGTTCAGACGATGATCTCCTATGACAAACCGTCGAGTCTGGCCCCGGAAACAGAGGACATCATTGTGAATGCCGTGGTGGATCTCTCGGGAGGACATCCTGACAAGAGCAAAACAACTCAACCAATCCCTGCCCGACCACGGCCCAACGAAGAACCACTTTCGCCGGAAGAGGCTCTCGCGTCTATGCATACAAAACCCGGATTCACGGTGGAACTCGTCGCTTCCGAGCCGCTCGTAGTGGATCCTGTGGCTTTTGATTGGGGACCGGATGGTCGGCTCTGGGTGGTGGAAATGGGGGATTATCCCAATGGCCTGACCTGGAAGAAGACCGACGATCCGATGAATGTTCCCGGCGGCCGTGTCAAGGTTTTGACCGACACGGATAACGATGGACACTACGACAAAGCCGAGGTTTTCCTCGATCATTTGTCCTATCCTACCGGGGTGAAAGTCTGGGAAAAGGGTGTCTTGATCACCTCTGCCCCGAACATCATTTACGCGGAAGATACCAACGATGACGACAAAGCGGACAAACAGGAGATCTGGTTTGAGGGGTTTGCGAAATCCAATCAGCAACACCGTGTCAATGGTCTCGCCTGGGGTCTCGATAACTGGCTCCACGTTGCGAACGGCGACGGAGGGGGGCTCATTCTCTCCACGGAATCTCGTGATGAAGTCGACATCCGGGGCAGCGATCTACGAATCAATCCGTTTACCAAACAGCTCGAACCGCTTTCTGGCAGAACTCAGTGCGGACGCTATCGGGACGACTGGGGAAACTGGTTCGGCTGCAACAACAGCAATCCGCTCTGGCATTATCCGATGCGCTACGACCTCCTGAGACGGAATGAGACCATTTCCCCGCCGTCAGCAGTGGTGAATGTGCCGGTGGAGCCGGGTGCGGCACCGGTCTTCCCGCTGAGCAGCACTCTGGAAAGATTTAATGAACCTGACCGGGCGAACCGCTTCACTTCCGTCTGTGGGCCGACGGTCTTTCGGGATTCGACTTTTGGTGCCACTTTGGAAGGGAACGTGTTTGTGTGCGAACCCGTTCACAATCTGGTGAGTCGACAGGTGCTTTCGCCGCGCGGTGCGACCTTCACTTCGGATCGGGCATTTGACGAGAAGGACTCCGAGTTTTTTGCGTCGACTGACAACTGGTCGCGTCCTGTCTCGGTGCGAACGGGGCCGGACGGAGCGCTCTGGGTGGCGGACATGTACCGTCTCGTGATCGAGCATCCCGAGTGGATTCCGCAGGAGTGGCAGGAAAAATACGATCTGCGTGCCGGGACTGATCAGGGACGGATTTACCGGATTGTTCCGACAGGCAGGAAACCCGGTCGCGTTCCGAAACTCGATTCGCTTTCCAACGGGGAATTGGTCGCGCAGTTGGAAAATTCTAACGGAACGATCCGTGATCTGGTCCACCAAATGCTGCTGTGGAGAAGGGCGGTGGAGGTGGCTCCGACTCTTGCCACTCTGGTGAAAGAAGGCAAATCCCCAACGGCGAGACTTCATGCTCTTTCCGTTCTCGAGGGACTTGGAAAAGTGGACGAATCGGTTTGCAGGATCGCGATCGGGGACAAACATCCTGGAGTGCTGAGAAATGCGGTTCGAATTTCAGCGGGTTTCCTGCCCGCAGAGGAGATCGTTGCCGCCACAAAGGGCCAGCTCGGTGATGCTTTGGTCGCTCAGGGATTGGCCGGCGTGTTAGGGGAATTGGAAGGGGACATTTCTCATCGGACGCTGGTCGGGATTCTTTTGCAATATCGGGCGGAGCCTTATGTTTTGGCTACCGCATTGAGTTCGGTGAATCCTGGAAATATCAATGCGATCGTCGAGATTCTGAGCTTGGCGTACACTGACAGCGACGCGTTTCGAAAGACTCTCGCAGATTTCCCTTCGGTGATTGCTCCGTCGAACACACAGATGGAGCAGTTTGCCTCCATGGCGAGCCGATGGGAGGCGAGCGAAGCAAAGCAGAAGTTGATGGGAGTGGTGAATAGCAGTGAGGGCCCACCAAAGTTCTGGCAGGTGTCGATTCTCATCGGCTTACTGGAAAAGGGAGCATCGCTCGAGAGTCTGAGCGGAAGCCCAAAAGATCAAGAAGCCCTTCGGGGCATTGTCGCGGGCGTCCGTACTCTCGCAAAGGACGAGAACCTTCTCGAGTGGCAGCAACTGGAGACGATCCGATTTCTGAAAACCAAGGCCGTTTTTGATGCCTCGACCGATCTCGGATTTATCACCGGGAAGATTTCACCACAGCATTCCCAGAGGATTCGCGCTGCCGCCTTCGATGCTTTGGGGCGTTCCGATGATGCGCTCGTGGCGGAAAAACTGATCGAACTCTGGGCGACCTTCGGTCCGTCGGATCGGGGAACCGCGCTGAAACTGCTGATCAGTCGCCCGGCGTGGACGGCGCGACTTCTCAGTGGGCTCGAAGCGAGCAGGATTCCGGTGGCCCAGATCGATGCGGCGACTCGTCAACAACTGATAGGGAGCACAGACGTCGAGATCCAAAAACGGAGTCGCGAGCTTTTCCAGACTGCCAGCAATGCCAGTCGGGATCAGGTGTTGAAGGATCACGCCGGGGTTCTGACGATAAAGGGTGATCCTGCCGCCGGCAAAAGTGCCTTTGCGATCGTGTGTGCTGCTTGTCATATCCTCGAAGGCGTCGGGAATGCGATCGGCCCCGATCTGACTGCACTCACCGACCGGTCGCCTGAGTCCATGTTCGTCGCGATTCTTGATCCGAATCGTGCGGTAGAAGACAAGTATGTGAACTACAGCATTTCAACCAAAGAGGGAATGCAGATCTTGGGTTTGATCAGTGAGGAAAGTGCGGGTGGGATCACTCTTCGGGCGGCGGATGGTAGTGAGCAAAAACTCCTGCGTGCCGACATCGCTTCGATGCAGTCCGTGGGAATGTCTCTTATGCCGGAAGGGCTGGAAGCGACATTAACAAAACAACAACTTGCGGACTTGATTGCCTACTTGGGAAGTCTCGGCTCTCCTGAGCCAGAGCCAGTGCTTGCCGCTCGAGTTGGTCCGAACGGGAAAGGAGTCGTCGATCTCCGCGCCTCGAAATGTCGGGTTTCCGGAGAACGGCTCGAATTTTTGCCAGATGCCGATGCTCTTGGTTGGTGGACTTCCGAAAAAGACCGGGCGGAATGGACCGCCGTTCTCGATCGTCCCGGAAACTATTCCGTCGAGTGGGATTACTCGGTTGCGCCGGATGCGGCTGGAAACGAATGGCAAATTCTTATCAATGGGGAACGAGTCCTGTCCGGGAAAGTGGAGAGCAGCGGCGGCTGGGAAACGTTCAGAACTTCTTCACTCGGTGAAGTAAAACTGGACGGGGGCGACAACAAGATCGTGGTGCGATCTGTCGGAACGATTACCAAAGCCCTCTTTGACCTTCGGGCAATCCGGTTCGTGCCCGTGAAGTGATTCGAGAGAGAATATCTGTTTGCATGGGCTGGTGGGAGCTCCCGAGCTCTCGAAGAGGAACCGTCGGAGACGTGATCTCCCGGCAGCGCTGCGTCTCGGCGCTTGCGACTTCCCCTGGTGCGGAGTAGAGGAGGCAGGTATGGCCGAAAGACGCCCGAAAGACATTTCCCCCAAAAGCCATTTCCGAGGATACGCCAATCCCGGGCCGATGGTGCCAGGGCAAGACGCCTCTCCTGAACTGGCTCGTGAGGAGGGAGAGACCCTTGATGTGCTCTGCGGTCACTTTCGCATCTTTCAATTGAAGAAAGGGCATCGCTATTCGACTGACGACATTCTCACTGCCTGGTACGGGACATCGTGGTGTCCCCGCGCGGAAAACATCCTCGATCTCGGCAGCGGAATCGGGACCGTGGCGATGGTGGCGGCGTGGCGACTTCCCGGAACCCGCGTCGTGACCGTCGAAGCTCAGGAAGAAAGCGTCCGACTGGCCCGGAAGTCCGTGCAATGGAATGGCCTCCTCGATCGCTTCGATCTTCGCAGGGGGGACTTCCGTGATCCTGCGATCCTTGCGGTCGGGGAGAAGTTTGACCTCGTCCTCGGAAGTCCACCATACTTTCCGCTCGGTAGCGGGGTGGAGGGAGATCATCCCCAAAAAATCGCCTGTCGTTTTGAAGTGCGCGGCTGCATAGACGACTACTGCCAGACCGCCGCGCGCCATTTGCAAACCGGAGGCACCTTTGCTTGTGTCTTCCCCGTGACTCCGAAGGAACAGGCAGATCGAGTCACCGCTGCAGCCCAAAAAGCCGGTCTCACGATTGTTCGCCAGCGCCCCATTGTTCTCCGGGAAGGGGAGCCACCACTACTGGCCGTCTTTGTGATGATGTCTCGCTGCGATCTGCCCGAGGCGATGCACGACCGAACTTGGCAGGAGCCGCCCTTGATCATACGGCAAGCCGATGGCGAGATCCATCCCGAATACGCTGCCGTGAAATTGAGCTTCGGGTTTCCCCCGTAAATCACTATCTTTCATCCTGACTCCATGAAAACGAAACTCTCCTTTGCACTGCTCCTTATTTCTTTCCTGTCTCCAGTCGTCGCTCGACTGGAGAGTGCAGATCTCTTTGATAAATCCAATCTCGCGGCCTGGTGCATCGTTCCTTTTGATGCCGCAAAACGCACCCCGGAAGCCCGTGCGGAGATGGTCGCCAAAATGGGAATTGGGAAAATTGCGTATGACTGGAGGGCGGAAAACATCCCGGAATTCGAGCGCGAGATCCTCGCCTATCAGAAACATGGGATCGAGTTTTTTGCCTTCTGGGGGCAGCAAGAGGAAGCGTTCCAGCTCTTCGAAAAATACAAGCTCAGTCCACAACTCTGGGTCATGATAAAAGAGCCGGACGTGGCGCAGAGCGTAGCGCAGGGCGTGACGCAGGGCGTGACGCAGAAGGAAAAGGTGAAAAATGCGGTGGATGGCCTGCTCCCCCTCCTCCAACGGGCGAAGTCGCTCGGAAGTAAAGTCGGGATCTACAATCATGGCGGCTGGGGCGGTGAACCGGAAAACATGGTCGCGGTCTGCAACGATTTGAGACAGAATCACGCGGTGGAGAACATCGGCATTGTCTACAATCTCCACCACGGCCACAGCCATCTTGATCGTCTCCCTGCCGCACTCGAGGCGATGAAACCGTATCTGCTCTGCCTCAATCTCAATGGCATGGACCGGGACGGCGATGCGAAAGGGCGCAAGATCCTCCCGCTTGGTGAGGGCACGGAAGATGTAAAGGTGCTGCGCCAAATTCGCGCGAGCGGTTACAGCGGTCCGATAGGGATTCTCAATCACACCAATGAGGATGCGGAAGGACGCCTTCTCGACAATCTCGACGGATTGAACTGGCTCCTCCCGCAACTCGACGATGCACCGCCCGCAGCGAAACCGAATTATCGTACCTGGGACGAAGCCAGCCCGAAAACGGTCCCCCATTCCTCCACTGCTCCCAGAGAGGCGGGTGGAGTCCCCTCGCTCCACGTAGAATTTGGCCAGGCACTTTCAGGCGGGCTTCTCCTTGACGGAAAAGAAGAATATCACACCCTGCCGTTTACGATCGAGTGTCGCGCAAAACTGGAAAGCAAAGATCGCTACAACATTCTGGTGGCCTGCAATCCTAAATCGGCAAGCACTCACTGGGAACTCTACACCCACGCGGGACGCGGTTCCCTCGCACTCTACCTGCCCGGTCGAGGCGGAGACTATGATTCCGGTGTGAATTTGTGCGACGGCGAATGGCACAATCTCGTCGCGAGTGTCTCGGAGGAGAAGGTCTCGCTCTGGATTGACGGGAAAATGGTTTTGGAAAAACCGATCGGCTCAGCTGGCACGGCGCGCCCTGCCAGGGCGGAGTCCATCGCTTTTGGACGTCTCGTCGAGGGCACTCTCGCCTGCGACGGATTGATTGATGATGCCCGACTTTCCCGGGGAGTCATGAAACCCCGTCCGGGAAACGCTCCCCGCCTGCGTATGGACAATACTCTCGGGCTTTGGGATTTTGATGCTATCGGAACGACTGTCACGGCAGAGAAGGCACCCGATCCAGCACCCTTCACCCCCGACCTCGCCCCGCTCAACAAATCCGACAACGAACACTGGCTGGAGTATGTGAATCGCGAACGGGTCTTCGATTTCTATGGCAAAGAGGCGCTTCACTTTGGAAAAGAAAAGAGGCTGCCCGCTCTCCTTCCCGCATTCCCAGGATTGGATGGAGGGCGTCAAGGGCACTGGGGCAACCAGAACGATCAGGAAACCTGGAAGGATGGCCGCTTTGCTGCGAGTGATCACGGCAGTGTTTTCAGCACCGTTTTTAAAGGAGCAGGACTGACGATTCCCAAAGGGGTCTGCGTCCGTTTCGACGACAAGGCGGCGGTATTTGATCCAGAGACGCTTTCCTTTCCCGTGGTTTGGTCGGGCGGTTTTGTGAAGCTGAACGACAACCGCCACGGTTTCATGGGGGGAGGGCAGATGGAGGGAACGGTCGTTTCAAAATCGGATCTCCGGCAAAAGGGCGAATACCACGGGTTCTATCGTCATGGCAAGGAAGTGATTTTCTCCTATTCGATCGAAGGAAAAGAGCATCTCGTCACTGCGCACGGTAGCGAAACGGGCCTGGCGGATCTGACGAAAGGAGGCCCGGTCCAGTGGCCGCAGTGGCTGGAGACCAAGGGGGAGCTCGGCACGCAGACGCCCTTTGCGACTGACCGCATCACGATTCCGTTTGAGAATCCCTACGGGACGATTTTTTTCCTAACGGCTCACGATTTTTTCGATGATGGGACCGCCGCTGTGGCGACGATGACAGGCGAAGTCTGGCTTGTGAAGGGGATCGACGAGACCTTGCAATCGATTCGCTGGAAGCGGTTCGCGACCGGTCTGAATCAGTCGCTCGGTCTCCGCATCGTGGACGAGAAACTCTACGTGCTGGGACGGGATCAGATCACCTGTCTGCATGATCTAAACGGCGACGACGAAGCCGATTTTTACGAATGTGTCACGAATGCGATGACCACTTCCCCGGGCGGTCATGATTTCCTCGTCGGATTGGAACAGGACGCCGAAGGCCGATGGATCTTTGCCTCTGGCAATCAGGGGGTCTGCCGCATTACGGGACACGATCAGATCGAGGTTCTTGCGACCGGGTTCCGAAATCCCAACGGTCTCGGGTTTTCGAACGATGGGCACTTTCTCACCACGAGCGTTCAGGAGGGCGACTGGACCCCTGCCACGAGTCTCTGCCAGATTGAGCTAGGAAGAAATGAGGGCGCCCATTTTGGGGCCGGAGGACCCAGGGACGGAGAGACACCGGAGCCCGTCCTCCTCTATCTTCCGCGAGGGGAGGACAATAGCGCGAGCAGTCAGGCCTTTGTCTCTGGAAAGGCGTGGGCTGGACTCGCGGGGGACGGAAATCTGGTTCATCTCTCCTCCGGCGGAGGCAGCGCCTGGCTCGTGATGCGACAAAAAGTTCAGGATGTCTGGCAGGGTGCGGCCTACCGCATCAGTGGAAATTTTGATTCGGGCCCACAGGGTGCTCGCTTCCATCCTCGCGATGGTCACCTCTACGTAAACGGGATGCAGGGCTGGGGAAGCTACACGCCGAAAGATGGTTGTTTCCAGCGGGTGCGTTTCACGGGCGGGGGCAAACCGGTGCCCGTAGGGTTCGAGGCTCGTGACAACGGGGTGCTCGTTCGTTTCAACGAACCCGTCCAGCACGCCGAGGTGGCCTCGAGCTTTGCACAGTGCTGGGACTATCACTACAGCGCCGCCTACGGATCCCCGGAGTATTCACTCCGGTATGCCGACACTCCCGGCCACGATCCTCTGGAGATCCGTAGTGTGCAGTCTCTCGACGACGGCAAAACGCTCTTTCTTGAAATTCCTCAGATTCTCCCTGCCGGACAGATCCATCTGCATCTGAGCACTGGCCACGATCTTTTTCTCACCGCCCACTCGCTCGGCGAACCGTTCACCGATTTTCCGGGGTATACGATGATCGCCAAGACGAACCATGCGGCTCAAATCGGTCTCACCTCCCCGCCTGCAATCCAACCCAATCCCTGGGCCGGCGGCGAACCCGGACGGGTTGTCCTCGTCGAGGCCGCACTCGGGCTTCAATATGTGCAAAAAAGACTGACGGCCAAAGCAGGTGAACGCCTCAGTCTCACATTTCAGAATCCCGACGTCGTCCCTCACAACTGGATCCTGGCGAAACCCGGGTCTTTGCAATCCTTGGGGGAAAAATGCAATCTCCTGATCGCCGATCCGAAGGGTCTCGCGAAACACTACGTGCCCGATTCACCAGAAGTCCTCGCCTACACGGACATGGTCAATGCAAAGGGGGAATTCACGATTCACTTTTCCGCTCCCTCCGAGCCGGGCGAATATCCCTATCTCTGTTCCTTCCCGGGCCATTGGATGGTAATGAACGGCATCCTTGTCGTGGAGTAAGTTCAGTGCCTCTACTTTGGTTCCTTCCAGACCGAGACTCCGAGATGGTAGCCATCGTGAGTGGAAGTGTGTCGGGAGTACCAGGCCGTCACGAGGGCCCCGTCCGGAAGTTGTACGCTTGCCGGATAACCGCAGTCGCCGCCATCGACGGTGTCCGCGAGTCGCCACACTTGCCCCCAGGTGCGACCCTCGTCGCTGCTGGTCTTTGCACAAACCCCACGGCGACCATCGATTCTCACACCATAGCTCAGGAGCAATTTCCCATCC
>JAGPCC010000098.1 GCA_018058245.1 Verrucomicrobiales bacterium | reverse complement strand
ACGGACGTGTCCCGACGAGTGCGTTTCCGAATCCCGGCAGTATCAATGAGTAAATAGGGTATTCCCTCCCGTTCGTAAGGAACGTCGAGCGCATCGCGGGTCGTCCCGGCGATGTCGGAGACGATACTACGCTCGTCATTGAGGATGGCATTGACGAGCGATGATTTCCCGACATTCGGGCGACCGACAATTGCGATTTTTACTGGGTCGCTCGGGACTTCCTCTTCGCCATCCGTCTCCCCCGCTTCTTCAAACCCGAGCTTCTCGAAGGCCTCGAAAATAGAGTGCTCCAGTTCCCCAAAATTCCTACCATGGGCAGCAGAGACATCGAGTTGCGTCTCGAATCCGAGGGTCACGAACTCCGCCGTATCATTGTCTGTCTTTGCCGTATCGACTTTGTTGACCAAGAGAATGACGGGCGTGCCGCTGGTTCGCAGGACATTGGCAAGGTCGAGGTCGATCGGGTGGACGCCCTCCCGTGCATCGACGGTAAAAAGGATGAGATCCGCAGCGTGGATTGCGATGTCCGCTTCGGTCCGCACCTGATCGGCAAACCCATCGGTCAGAACCGCTCCGATACCCCCGGTATCCGTGAGTTCGTACGGGATGCGAGCGTTCTTGCATTCCGTTGCGATGCGATCGCGAGTGACTCCCGGTTCATCGTGAACAATGGCGATGCGCCGACCGGCGAGACGGTTGAAGACGGCTGACTTCCCAACATTGGGACGGCCGACAATGGCGACTTGAGGTTTTCGGTTACGTGACATCGTTATCTGGACTGGTATGGCCGGCTTCTCTCAGCTGGTGAATTCCCTCTCTCACATATTGAACCCCAGAAATCAGGGTGAACGCCGCAGCGAGAAAGATCAATCCCTCAAGCGGCCAAGGACGGGAGTGGAAGCTCCAAAAGTCGATTAAAACCCAACAAACACAACTTAACTGTAGCGCTGTACAGATTTTACTGGTGATGATGGGTCTCATACGGACTGTTCCGGTGGTGAAATGGATGATGAGCACGCCGCTGGTGATGAGCACGTCGCGGGCGATCACGAGCACGGCGAACCATATCGGAAGGCCAGAGTGCCAATTCGTAAGGCTGAGCATGAGGATGCCGGACAGGAGGAGGAGCTTGTCCGCGACGGGATCGAGGACCCGTCCCAGAGCGGTGCTCTGATTGTAGTTCCGAGCGATGTAACCGTCGACGGCGTCGCTCAGCGCTGCGGTTGCGAAGAACAAAAGCGCGATGATCCGATAAGAGACGTCCTCTTTCCCAGCCGTGATGCTTTCGCTGTAGTACGCAGCAAAAACAATGAAACCCGGAATCAAAAGCATTCGAGTGATGGTGATCTTATTGGCGAGGGTCATTTTAGCAGCCAGTCGGACGCTCTCAGTCCGACGGATTACTCTACACTGCAAAACCCAAGGCGGTAGTGTAATGATTCGACATCAGGGGACGGGCGTTTATGTTTGCCGTCCTCTGGATTATTCGGAGCGGTTAGGTTATGGAAGGTGAAACAACAACAATCGATCCGGCGCTCGAAGTGGCACTTCAGGCGAATGAAATGCGATATTTTCGTGCGAGTCGAGGGGCTGCGAAAGGCCGTACGGGACCGTCCGATACCGGTCGTTTTGCGGATAATCTCATGATCTTGCAAGAGTGTGCGCTCCTCCTCGGCGAAAAACTTCAAATGAATGCCGTTGCCCATGCTGTTTTTTACGAAGGGGAAGAGACCGGAGGGTTCTGTTTTGATCCCAACTCCAATTCGCAAAATCCTGATGTGGCCGGTGGCATCATCAACCAGAGAATCCCCATGAGTGACTTTCTCCATTCCATCCGGGAATTTATCAATTCATGAGTCCGCAAGCAATCGCATCGTCGTTGGAATCGCTCCGAAATGCCGGGTCGGTCTTTGGTTTGATCTTGGCAAAGGGGCAGGAAGTCATTTTTGGAGATACTTCGCTCACTCCGGAAGGGGTGCAGGAGCTGGCGATCACGCTCGATGACATCGCTTACTATTTTACCCAAGAGAAGCGGAACCCTGACCAATTAGCCTTCGGTTTCGATGGGGGGAGTCTTCTGATTCTGCTTGCAGACGAATATCGGCTCGTCGTTTTTCATTACGACAGCAATGAGCTGGACTTTGTCGCAAAGGCGGGCCGGGCCTTTCTAAAGGACTATCTGACTGGACTGCGCATCACGGAGTGGGTTGCAGGTGCAGGGAACGCGCCGCAAGATGAACGACCGGTCGCGCTCTCGGCCGGCTGAGTATGCCCTTACGCTTGGGAGTCTGTCGGGCGCAGAGCGTTCGAGCGAGCTAAATCGGCGGTAAATCGGGATAGCGAATTGCGCTTTGCGTAATTTTGATGTGGCACTGCGGGATAGGGCGGGCTTTCAGCCCTTTTGGAAGGGTGGACGTTCTATCCCGGGGCGCTGCCCCGGTCTGGTATGGTACGGGCCTTTGGCCCTTGCTGGTGGGGTGAGTATCTTCTGTGGAGGGCCAACGGCCCGCCGCTACCATACACCAACCCGGTGCCAGCCCCACGGTAAGTGCCCCTTCGAGAAACTAGCAAGGGCCATGCGTAAGGGCCATACATGCACATGTGGTCAGAAAACGACACAAAAAAAGGCCACCATTGCTGGTAGCCTTTTCCCTTCTGAAAGAGAGATGTCTCAACCTTCGCTTGAACCGGTAGAAGTCGCGTTCGCCGGGGTTCTGAGAGTGAAGCGGAATTTGTTCTTGTTGCGCTTTGCGTTGGAGCGAGCTTTGCGCTTGTCCTTCTGGGCAGGAGTCTCGAAAGAACGGAGGCGGCGCATTTCCTCCATGATTCCTTCGGTTTCCATTTTGCTCTTGAGGCGCTTGAGAGCGCGATCAATCGGCTCGCCTTTTTTGATTTCGACGTCGGGCATAGTAAATGATATGAGTTTCAGAAGGGGCTACCACCCACTATGGGCGGAAAGCCGCTAAGCTAGGGGGCTAAGCCCAATTCGTCAAGTTCGAGAATCCGTTAAATATCGTTGATAATTCACCGGCGATCAGTCCTCCTTTTGCAGGCTGGCGACAACGCCTAAGTCTTCGAGTGCGGAGGTATCTCCCTTGACCTCACCGCCGGCCACAATTTCTTTGAGGAGTCGGCGCATGATTTTCCCACTCCGTGTTTTCGGAAGGGTCTGGGCAAACCGGATGTCATCCGGTTTTGCAATGGCTCCGATCTCGTGACCGACGTGGTTCCGGAGTTCCTTTGCGAGGTCGTCTCCGGGCTCGATTCCTTCTTTCAACGTAACAAAAGCAACAATGGCCTGGCCTTTGATGTCGTGTGGACGTCCCACCACGGCGGCTTCGGCGACTGCGGGATGCGAGACGAGGGCGCTTTCCACCTCCGCAGTGCCGAGACGATGACCGGAGACGTTCAGGACGTCGTCGAGACGACCGACAATCCAGAAATATCCATTTTCGTCCGTTCTCGCTCCATCCCCGGCGAGGTAGATGCCTTCGTATTCGTTCCAATAGGTTTCCTTGTAGCGTTCTGGATCTTTGTATATCGTGCGCAACATGCTCGGCCATGGTTTGCGGATCACCAGTTTACCGCCTTCATTGGGCCCGCACTCGCCTCCGGTTTCGTCGAGGATAGCGGCATCGATGCCAAAAAATGGGCGGGTCGCTGTACCTGGAGTGGTCGGAATTGCTCCGGGGAGAGGAGAAATCATGATCGCTCCCGTTTCCGTCTGCCACCATGTATCAACGATGGGGCAGCGTCCGCCGCCGATTTTTTCGTGATACCACATCCACGCTTCTGGATTGATCGGTTCTCCGACGGTCCCGAGGACGCGCAAGGAACTGAGGTCGTGTTTTTCGACGTGATGGTCGCCCGATTTGATAAAGGCACGAATCGCGGTGGGAGCGGTGTAGAAAATCGTGACCTTGTAGTCCGAGATGATTTGCCAAAAACGATCCCAGTCTGGGAAATTCGGGGCACCTTCGTACATAATCTGGGTCGCGCCGTTCGCCATTGGACCATAGACGATGTAACTGTGGCCCGTGATCCATCCGACATCGGCAGTACACCAGTAGATATCGTTGCTCTGGTAGTCGAAGATGTATTTGAAGGTCGATGCCGTGCCGGTGAGATACCCGCCGGTAGTGTGGAGGATTCCCTTGGGTTTTCCGGTGGAACCGGAGGTGTAGAGTATGAAAAGGGGATGCTCTGCGTCAAATCCTTCCGCCGGGCAGGAGTCTGACTCACCGGTCGTCGCGTCGTGCCACCAGAGATCGCGACCCGGCTTCATAGTGACTTCGTTTTCACAACGCTTCACGACAAACACGGTATCGACCTTGTCGTAGCTCTGCATCGCTTCATCGACATTCGTTTTTAGAGGAACGACACCTCCGCGACGCCATCCACCATCAGCGGTGATGATCACGGTTGCTTCGGAGTCTTCGAGACGATCACGGATCGAGCTCGCCGAAAATCCGCCGAAAACCACCGAATGGACCGCCCCGATCCTTGCGCAAGCCAGCATCGCAACGGCCGCCTCGGGAATCATCGGCATGTAGATGAGGACTCGGTCTCCCACTTTGACCCCCCGGCTCTTCAGGGCATTTGCGAAGCGGCATGTCTCCGCGAGGAGATCTGAAAAGGTGAGGTCGCGGATATCTCCGGGCTCACCGACCCAATGGATCGCGACTTTTTCTCCATTTCCAGCGGCGACATGGCGATCGAGGCAGTTTTCCGCAGCGTTGAGCTTTCCTCCGTCGAACCATTTCGCAAAGGGAGCGTCGGACCAGTCAAGCACCGTGTCCCAAGGCTTTTGCCACGTTAATTCGGAAGCCTGTTCGCTCCACCAACCCTCCGGATTTTCAATCGAACGTTTGTAGATCGCCTCATACTCTTCCAGGGACTTCACATGGGATTTTGCCGAAAATGCTTCGGACGGACGGAAAATGCGGTCTTCTTTCTGGAGGGATTCGATATTCTGGCTCATGTGAACTTGTTCTGGAAAGTGAAGACCCTAGCAAGCACCGCCGAAAAGGGAAATGCAAAAAATGGCGTATTTACCGATTCCGTTTCGACGAATTCGGGTGACTGGGGAGGAGGGGGGAATCATTCCCGAAGTCGCTCCTGACGGAGCAAGCGCATTGAATTTTTCCAATTTACCATCATCTTAGGTTCCTCTCCCATTTTCGATGCCCGACACGCCGCCTCTTTCTCGAAGATCTCTTCTTTCCATGCTAGGTGCCTTTGCTGGTTCCGGGGCCATCACCATAGCTGGGGTGGGCGAGGCGGATGAGAGCGCAGCGGGTAACGGAGTGCATACCCATGAACGAGTGGGGGTTCTTTACCAAGCGAATGAGGGCCCCTGGGGACGGCTACAGTACTATTATTTTTATCTGGAAGCGCCTACTCACCTCGTTGAGTCATTTCCTTTGCGGAGTCCGCGCACCCGCTGGGCGGTCCCACTGGACCGTCAGGAGTCTATCCGAACGCTCATCAGCACGACTCCGATGGCACCAGAGCACCGGGCCGCGCTCCTCGACGTGGACAACTCTGGAGAGGCGGAGGGATTATTTACGATTTTCCCTCCACCCGATGTCCTGCTCAATCTCAACCCCGCAGCCCGCAGCACGCTCTACAATTTTCTGAGTAGCTACGCGGTCAATGCGGATATCAAGGATCCCGTTCGAGTCCTCTCAGGATCGGTTGATGAATGGGCTGCCGGGACCACGATTCGGCAGGAGATCATCGATGCGATGAAGAAAATGGTCTTCTATCACGCGGACTTGATGCTTTTTGCGGATTTTCCCTATCTGATTTCGCTCGCAAACTCGGAAGAAGAGATCCGGGCCTTGCAGCGGCATTCCTCCCGTGTGCGGAGCATGGTGCTGCGACTCGACTTGGGCAGCGAAGCGGAAATCGAAGGGGTGCTCCGTTATTGGACGACGGGGCTTGGACTGCGTCGAAAGGAAGTAGAGTCTCTGATCCGTTCCTCGATGCTGACACCCGGCGTCCCGGGTCTCGACATCGTTCACCTCCTTCCACCCTTGCCGCGTAAGTTGCTCTACACCTACCCGGATATCAGCATGGCGATGGATGGAGTGATGCCAGACTGTCATTGGACGGCGCTGAATTTCTACAACTACAATCCTGAACCCATCTATCTGGACGAGTATTTTGCGGCCTCTGGTCTTCTTGGGGACTTCGATCAAGTCGATGCTCCCTACAATTACGGGGATATCCTCGTTTTTGTAACGGAAAAAGCGACGGCTCATCACTCCTGCGTCTACCTCGCCGACAACATCGTCTACACCAAGAACGGGAGGAGTATCTACGCTCCCTGGATGATTGCGCACCTCGCTGATGTGAGCAGTATCTACGTCGAGGCCGACGGACTTCCCTTGTCGATCCAGGGGTACCGGAAGAAACCATGAGGTTCGCTCCATCGGCGATTACAACTGTCGGCTCTGCACGTAGGGTGCCAGCACGCGCACGCTCCCTTGCTCAATGACTTTCCACGGGAGTCTTCGTCGTAGCGGCAGATGACTGTCGTAAACGGCGATAAATTCCATCGTCGCCTCGCCGCCACGGAGAGCCTTGAACCGGCCCACTCCCGCGCTGAGATTCAGTGGCGTTCCGGTTCGTCGCCCTTCCAAGACGGCAATCGCGGCAAGCCGTCGATAAAGTCCGAGAGATAGCGGGGCAGTCAGATCATACCCCACCACGGGCGAAGTCAGAACCCCGTGGAGCGCCACGCAGGCTTCGACACCGACGAACGTTCCTCCTTTCGTTCGCAAAGCAGTGAATTTCGCGAGATTTTCCCGATGCCAGTGTTGCAGCAAGGACACGGAGAACTGTGGATTGTACGGAGAATATTTTTTGAGATAAAGGCTGTCGTAGAGCGTCTTGATCGCGGGGAAATCTGATGCTCGCAATTCCTCATGCGGGACCACGACGAGATCGTCTTGCTGAAGCAGGTTCCGGTCTTTTCGGAAATCGCGCGAGCGGGAGACAGCGGTGGAGTCGGGTTCATACCACCACACTTGACGGCTCGGCACAATCCGTGCTCCAGCGCGACGGAGCCTGTCGAGCAGTGGGGCGCTTTCTTTTTCGTTCAGCGAGCGGAAGACCAACGCATGATCGGGCCACTGCGTGGTAAGGACACGGAACACTTCGGGAAGGTTCTCTCCGTCCCACTTCGGCCACGGATTGGTGGAAAGAAGCCAATTGTTCACCATTACCACTCGGTTGAACTCCACCCGTTTCAGCCAGGCACCGATTCCGCTGAGGGCTGCTCCGACGATGCTCTGGGTCGCGGGTCCTGCGGCACGCTCGATTTCTTCGCGAGCATAGGAGACATAGTGGGTGTAGGGAGAGCAGATCCACGAGTTCCCCCATTCCGCTTCGTTGCAGGTTAGCGGCAGTTCGATGTCACCGGCACGGAGAAACGAGATCGAAGTGTCCAGATTGGAGGCGCAAAAGGTAGCCCCATGCTCCAGAAGAGGGGCAAACCAGGTTTGCAAAAACGGATTGCAAGGAGTCGGGGAAATGGATACTTCAGGCACCATCTTCTCCCGCTTCGCCATTGTATTCGATATCCCTCGTAGTCGCGGATGTGAGCGAGTGGAAATGGCGGATCGCGATTCCGAGGTATTCCGCGATTCCTGCGAATTGGCCTCGTGCCGGTCCGGGGTCATCCGTTGCTGCAATG
Source organism: Verrucomicrobiales bacterium (assembly GCA_018058245.1). Classification (GTDB taxonomy): domain Bacteria; phylum Verrucomicrobiota; class Verrucomicrobiia; order Verrucomicrobiales; family DEV007; genus Arctic95D-9. The sequence goes on along the minus strand of JAGPCC010000098.1, from coordinate 8,184 downwards.
ACATCGGGCGAGGACCATGCCACGGAAGGTTTGGAGAACATCGTGGCGATCCGAATCTGTGCCGGAACCATCGGCGGCGGGAGTTCTCCTGGTCTCGCAAGAAGATCCGAAATCCGAACCGCTGGATCCAACACGTGAATGCCACTGGTGAGGCGAGGATTGCATTCGAGCACGTAGAGCTTGCCGTCATACCCTCGGATAAAGTCAAATGCGAGCGATCCAGTGAAGTTCAGGGAAGAGGCAAATTCCGCAATCATGGCGGCTGCATTCTCCTCCCACATCGGCTCAAAAGCGCATCCAGACCCGTGCGAGACTCTCGCTGGACAGTCGTAAAAAGTCATCGTTCGGATTTCACCCTCAACGCATAAGGACCAAGAGGAAAACTCGTCTCCCCTCACGTAGGACTGCCCCATCCATCCATTGGGGTTGAAGGGTTTTAGTCCGAAGCGGACTCGAGTGGCAAATCGGGAATAGCGGGGTTTCCAGACAGTAGTTCGTCGATCCGGCGCGTCGGGGCCGTCCCATGACTCGGGCGCATGATGTCCTGCGAAGCGGGCGAATCGCAGTTTATCGTGGAGCGGATCAAGAACAGCAATCGGATCAAAGAGCAGTCGGCATCCATCCGGAAACTCTCCGTGGATTGTTGCGAGGTGAAAAATCTCTTCGCAGGTTGGCCAGAGGAGGGTGACACCTTCTTTCTCGACGATGTCGAGGATCGCATTCAGGTAGGCACGGCGATCGAGGCGAGGGGAGGGAACACGATAGTGACTGGCAAAGGCCTGAGAAAATTTCCCGAGCGGATACCGGAGGGAATCGGCACCAATCACGCGAACTCCTTCGCGCCAAAGTCTTCGTGCGAGGTCGAGCGTGGCCGGAGCGCGGGTGCCGGTGAGGAGAATGGTCATGGAGCAGGAATGGTGCGACGCACTCGTCGTCGTTTTGTATCAGGGGGTGGGGCTGACGAGAGAGTAAAGCGCAGATTCACTGGTCGAGCACGGAGATCCTGACAGAGCGACTCGATTTCTAATGAGATTTGCTCTTCAAAACCGAGTCTACTCGTTCCGATCTGCCACTCGTCGAGAGCCGTCTGCGTCACGGTGTAGTCAACCCCAATCCCAGCGGGAAGTGCGAGAATGAGCGCCCGCCGGACGAAGTCAGGAAAGATCGTCACGAGGCGATCACCGTCGAGGGACGGGAGGTAGAGCAAATCATCGTGGCGACCTTCGATCTTAGCCAGACGTTCGAAGATCGAACCGCAAGCGCACTGGGATTGATCCCCCGCAACGATCACGTCATCGAGTCGGAAGCGCAGGATGGGCTGGCTCGTACGGCGAAAATCGGTGATTACGGGAGTGTAGCGAGTTTTTGCCGAATCGATCCATTCCTTTTGTACGACCACGGCGTCCTCGTTCCAATGTAGGTTTCCTTCGGGACAGGTTGCTGCGAGAAATCCTTCTGTCGCTTGATAGAGTTGCCCTACGGCCTGGCCGAAGCCGGCTTCGATGATGCGGCGGTCAGCGTCATCGAGCACGTCAGCGACACTGAGCAGAATCGATGGCGGCGCGAGAAGGGAACGGGCATCCCGCTGGGAGGCGAGCTGAACCAGAACCGAAGGCGGTGCTGCGAGGAGGGTCGGTCGGAGTGTTTGTAGTCTCGGCCAGTGCGTCTCGAAGGGGACAAAGAGATCAAAAAACGAGAATGCCATCCGGTGGGAACCGACCGTCTGGTAGAGCGGACTATCGGCACGGAGGAAGAGCGCGGCCCGATGCCGCCGATGCAATGTTCCCCGCAACGCTCGCGCAAGGAGCATACCGGCCCAACGTCGGCGTTCCTCGGGCGAAACGAGAAAGAGACCGCGACTTCCTGTGGTCCCGGACGACAACCCCACCGTCATCCCCTGGATTGTCGGGGAAAAATCGCGGGTTCGTTCCGCTTCCTGCGCTACTGCTGAAGCCTTCTCAAGGGGGATTCCGAGTGTGTTCCATCGGTCGAAATCTGCCATCAGTTCCGCTTTTCGGGAAAGGGGGAACTCGCTCCATTGCTTCGCTGATCTCCCCGCAAAGTGATCCCGATAGTAACCTGACCCCGGGAGAACCCGTCCCAGATGCGTCTGGACTTGATCGTTCTGCCACCTTTCCAGATCTCCTCGTGACCTCCACCGTGTGAAGTTGCTGCGAGCTTCGAGGTAGTGACGAAGAATGGAGAGTCGCTCCCTCATTTCAAAAATGCCGCCGTTTCCGGGCAATGGGTCGGTAGGATGAGGAGATCCGGCTCCTTCCGGTAGAGATCGTGCAGCCGTTGCAGGGTTGCCCGGTAGGGTTCCCAGTCGTTGAGGAATTTGGTTAGGGGATGCGGCATCCGGTTCTCCCGAAAGGCATCGCTCAACCAGGCGGCGTCTGCAGCGAGGAGGACGGGGCGGTCGGTATCGTCGAGAAATCGCAGACCGATCTGTCCGGGAGCATGTCCCGGAAGATCCAGAATCTGAATCGACCCGTCACCGAAGAGATCGCTGCCTTCTTTTACAAAGCGGAGTCGCTCCGTGATGTCTTCGGGCAGCAAACCGGGTAGGAAGGCCTGTTTCAGCGCCCGAAATCCTCGGAGATTTCTGACCGATTCCCAGGCAACTTCCGCCGCGTAGAGTTTTGCGGCGGGGAAGTCTCGTAGTCCACCGATGTGATCCGCATGAAAATGAGTAATGACAAGATGCTGAATTTCCGCAGGATCGATCCCCAGGGAACTCAGTTGGCCCGCGATGCCACGCGGATCGGTCAGGGAAACTTTGGTGAGATGGCGGTAGATCCGATTCGGAAATCGCCGTGTTTCTTCCCAAAAACGTGTCGAGTACCCTGTATCAACAAGGACATAACCCTCTGTCGGATGGCGGAGGAGGAAGGCGACGGCATGAAATCGTATCCTTTTCATCCAGGAGCCACCGATGAGAACCGCTCCCTCCGGGGCAGAAGTCCATCCGTCGCTCAGGGCGGTCCAGGAAATCAGAGGATTCATGAGAGCAAATTGGCCTTTTTCCAGCGTTTCCCGCATTCGATTAGAGTCTTTCGGAGATCGGTTTTGGGATCATAACCTAGGTCACGACGGGCTGCGGAGATATCGAGACTCTGTTCGTAGATCAAAGATCCGATCGAGTAGCGGGTCACGGGCGGCTCCCATTTTCCCGCAGTGAAAACGCGGGAGGCGGTTTCGAGAAACCCGGCGAGGAAGAGCGCTGTTTCGGGCCGTATCGGTAGATCACGGACCTTCAGTCCACAGGCTTCAAACAAAAGGGCAAAAGCTTCTGTGGTGGGAATCGGGTCCCCACCGGTGAGGTGATAGACGTTTCCGGCGATGGCTTCCCCCGCCTCTGCGGTGAGTCGGATTCCTTCGGCGACGTCCTCCACCGCAGTGAGGTCCAGTCGTGCCTCAGAACCGGGAAAGGTGGGGAAGAATCCCTTTCGTGCGGTGCGGATGACACGCGGAAGCAGAGTCGTATCGCCCGGGCCGATGATCGCCTTGGGCCGCAGAATCACCGAGGAGACAGCAGCGCAGTTACGGACGAGTTTTTCTGCCTCGCGTTTGGTGGCGATGTAGTGATTGGCTGCTGGCATCGTCCACGGGGCATCTTCCCGGAGACTTCGACGAGTATGGTATTCGAAAGTCACGCTTGGCGAGGAAATGGAAATCAGCCTTGCTCCCGTTGCCTCGCAGGCTGCTAAAACCGTGCCCGTCGCGAGCACGTTTGCGGAAACGAAGTCGGCCCGTTTTCCCCATGGGCGGCTCAGTGCGGCGCAGTGGATCACGAGGTCACAGCCCTGCACGAGTCGGGTGAAAGTCTCGCCATCCCTTGCGAGATCACAGGAGGTGAACGGGAACCCCGTCTCCCGCAACGCCGCCCCGGCGGTTTCATTTCGGCCGGTCGTGATCACGTCCCATCCTGCCTCCCTCATTCTCTGGGCGGTCACTTTGCCAAGGAATCCGGTCGCTCCGGTGACGATGACCCGTTTCATGTTTTTAGTACCGGATCAGAGCACCGCCAAGAGAAAACCCCGCCGAAGTTCCGAGAAAAAGTGCATGTTGGCCACGTTGCAGTCGTCCCTGGACAACTGCTTCATGGAGGGCAAGAGGCATGGCTGCGGCGATGATGTTTCCGTGATTTTGGGCGATTTCGATCATCTTTTCGGCTGGTGCTCCGATGCGTTGCCGCAAATGTCGCATCGCGAGGAGACTTCCTTGATGGGGGATCACGAGATCGATTCCCTCCCAGCGATCCGCCGATGTACCAATGAGCCTATCCACAAAATCCTCGATTTTTTCCGCAGCGAGTCGGAAGATGCCGGGCCCATCCATGTGAAAGAGAAAGTCTTCGGAGTTGATTCCCGGTTGGTGGCAGATCGCCGGGAGACTGGTGCCACCACCACGGATTTCGGTAAGGGCGGCGCCCTCAGGCCAGGTCTCGAGCGCCGAGACGAGAAGGGATGAGGCGTCAGGAGAATTTTCCTCACTGCGGGCCAGGATCACCGCCGCCGCTCCGTCTCCCATGAGCGCGGCAGCTTCCGGCTGGGACCAGTTCAGACCTTTGGAAGCGATCTCGGCGCAAACGATGGCGATGCGGTGGTAGGTTCCCGTGACGAGGAGACCCGCGGCAACTTCCAGAGCGGCTATGAACCCAAGACAGGTGGCATTTACATCAAAACACGGCACACCATGCCAGCCCACCTCCCGAGCGATCAATGATGCGGTACAGGGGATGACCTGTTGAGGTGTTCCGCCGGCCGAGATCAGGAGATCTGGCCGAGTGCCGTCGGTTCCCGCCAGTGCTTCGCGGAGAGCGCCGGCCCCGAGAAAGGCTGATGATTCCGTGGTCACATAACGCCGCTCCGCCACTCCGGTGTGGCGCAGGGTCCAGCCCTCCGCTCGGCCAGCGAGTCTGTCCACCTCGTCGGCATAAACGATGCGTTCCGGGAGGCACTTCCCCGTGCTCATCAGTTGAATCGAGAGGTCGTGCCGCCGGGCAAGAAATGGGAGGGAAGCAGGTTGCGGCATGATGCGTTCCGTCAATAGTGAATCTATCGGGGACGTTACGCAACCTCCCTCTCGCTCCAACACGCCACGCTATGGTGTCTTTTTGCGCTGACGGCAACAGGTAGCTGCGGCAACAGACAAGTCCTCTGCACCTCATTTGTGATGCGACGATCCTTCCCTTGACGAGACCGCCTTCATTCCTATCTTAACCTTCCTCGGAGGCGAAGACGACTTCGCCACTCCCAATAGAGATCAGGGACGACCCTGGCAATCAGCCAACTACGCCATGCCTTGGGTTCTTCTTATTATCGCTAGCCTGTTTGAGGTGACGTGGGCGGTGGGTCTGAAATATACGGATGGTTTCACCCGTCTCTGGCCCAGTATCGGCACGGTCATCGCACTGATCGTGAGTGTAGCTCTTCTCGGTTTCGCTTCGAAATCTCTTCCCATCGGCACGGCCTACGCCGTGTGGACCGGGATCGGAGCCGCAGGCACTGTTGTCTGTGGGATTGTCTTTTTAGGCGAACCGGTCGCAGTCATGCGTCTGTGCTGTGTGGGGCTCATTCTGGCCGGAGTGATCGGGTTACGAATCACCTGACAAGTTCCCTCGGAAAAAACTCAGAGCGGGGGGGGAGATCAACGCGAAGGAGGAGCCAACTCTCTCACTGCCTCGATGTATTCGGCGAGAGAATCGTGTGGTTCGAGTTCGTGCGATTTTTCCAGGTGTTCGAGGGCCTTTTTATAGTCTCGTTCGCCTACGAGGAGCCTGCCGTGACGGAGGTGGGCAGCGGAAGCGATCTCGGAAATGCCTTCGGCTTGTTCGAGAAGCATTTCGGCCTCTTCCCGCAGCCCAGATTCCTCACGAAAACGGGCAAGGAGCAACAGGGACGGTCCATCGAGTGGCTCACGAACAAGCCAGGCTTCGACGAGTTTCGCTCCTGCGGCGCTATCCCCGGTTTCCAGTTCGATGATGGCACGCGCCCGCGTGAGCCGGGAGAGGAGATCTTTGTCAGGTTTTTCCGCCTCAAGAAGTGGCCGAAAATTCTCGGTTTTCCCGATGAGAGTGGCGATGTCGTCGGCGCTTTTCCATTCACCGGAATTGAGAAGCATCTCGACCGCGTCCACCGCGTCATCGAGTTTCGGTGGTTCCGCAGCCAGGAGCGAAGAACGGTAACGATCAAATGCCAGTGCAGGGAGGTCGCTCTGGAGGTAGAGGTGTCCGAGAGAGATCGTCGCAGCAGCGCTGAGCGAACCGCGGCGATGCACCAGTTCGAGATTCACGATGGCTTTCAGTGGAGAATCGAGGGCGATCCAGGTGTCGGCCTGAGTCAGCCAAAGGTTCGAATCGGACGGGTTTTCTTCGATGAGTGATTGGTAGAGATCCGCCGCATCCCGACTCTGTCCGAGGGCCTCGAGGGCTTGTGCTTCCCCGATGCGCCACTGCCTCTCCTTGGGTTGAGTGAGCATGGCGAGGCGGAATGCGTCGAGGGCGGGGCGGTGATGTTCCTCTCGGGCGTGGCAGTACCCGAGTAAACCTGCGGTGGTCCCATCCTGCGATCCGAGTTCGAGAGCTCGAATCAGATGAGGTTTTGCCTCTTCAAATTTCCCGGTTTGCACCAGCGCGACGGCGTAGTTCCGGTGCGCGTCCCGGAAATTTGGAAATTGTTCGATCGCTGCCGCAAAATTCTTTAGAGATTCGTCGGTCTGACCTGCTTCAAACTGGCGTCCGGCGAGAGTAAAGAGCATCGCGGGACTGGTCGCGAGAAGGGAGGAATCGGTGAGAACCTTGATCGCAGTCGCCTGATCTTCCTTCGCCATTGCGGCGGCCGAGGCATCGAGGTAAAACGCTTCGTCCTTGGTGATGCGCGGTTCGATGCGCGAATCGATCCCGTAACTGGCTGTGATCGACTTGCGGAAGGTTTCACTTTTCCACAAAGGATCGATCGGGAGTGGTTCCGCGGCACGCAGGCTGATGGGGAGAATACAAACGGGGAGCAGAAGTAATAGGCGCATCAGAGTTTCAAGGTGAGGGGCCAGCGGAAAAGGGCCTGCACGGAGCGGCCATCCTTTTTTGGCGGGGTAAATCGTGCCCGGGTGGCAAAGGAACGGGCGATTTGCGTAAAGTCGTCGTGGGGGCTCTCCAGGACCCGCTGCACTGCGACAGTGCCGGACGAACTGATCATGACTTCGAGAACCACTTTCGCCTGTGTGATTCCTTTTTTCCGCTGTGCAGAAGGGAAGGTAAATGTCGGTTTGTTGACCAGCTTTGGCTGGGAATCGAGATCCACGGAAGAAAAGGTCATCTGCGCGAGTGGGGCATCCTGCACGGGGGCAAACTCGGAGGGATTCAGCTTCAACTCCAGATCCCGGGTGAGACTCGCTTTTACCGGGGGGGCGACGGAATCGATCTCGATTTTGAGTTTTGGAAGTTCGATCGCATCTGGCGGAGGCGGGGGTGTCTCTGGAGATGGCGGCGGGGGAGGTGCCGGGAGGGAGACGGGTTGGATGCTATCGAGAGACCGTATCGTCAGGAGGGGCGAACTAGAGGAAAGATGAATCCGGATCGCGACAAGAAAAAGGAGGAGACCTGTGGTGAGAGCGGCCGCCAGAATTGTCCGGCGAATCCCCAGGATGGAAATGGCGGAACGGTTAGTCATCGATCGTGGAGACAAATACGTTGGGAGCCCCGGCGAGTTTGGCTTCGTCGAGGACGGAGACGGTCGCTTCAGTGGGAGCGGCGCGGTCTGCCTGGATGATCACCGGCATCGCTTCCTGCTTGATCAGTCGGGCGACGACGGCTCGGACTCCGGAGATACCGATGTCTCGTCCACCGTAAAAAACCTGTCCAGTGCGGGTCACTGCGAGGAGGATGCTATTCTTCTCCAGATCCTGTTGCGTGGCAGCTCGGGGTTTGTCGATCTCGACTCCAGTTTCTTCGACGAAGACGGTCGTGACGATGAAAAAGATGAGCAGAATGAAAACGACATCAATTAGCGGAGAGATGTTGATCTCACTCGGCGTCTCGACATCCGTCTCGCCAAATCGTTGGAAACGCCTCGCCATGATCAGTGGGAGACCGTGCCTTTCTCACGGAGGACTCTGGTTTCGAGCTGGCGATATCGCTGAATCAGATCGTCATACCGGCTTTTTAAGATCGCGCAGACGATG
>JAGPCC010000353.1 GCA_018058245.1 Verrucomicrobiales bacterium | reverse complement strand
AACGATTTTTCACGGATTGGGTTTTGATCTAGAGACGCACCTTCCCGGTCCAGCAGGGAGACCGTTTCCGATAGTCGATTTCGGAAGAGAACCCGTGAAGGAACTGTTTGGATCATGAGACCTGCCATTTTCTCCCTTTTCATCGGGGTGCTCTCCTACAGCGCCAGTTTTGCTGGTGACATGCGCATCCTGCCCGAGACGATCGAGTTGCGAGGGCCTGAGGCGATCCAGCACATTCTCGTTCAGCAGACAGACGGCGAAGAGCGGGTTGTCGGTCAGATTGCCGAAGCAGAGGTGCAATCGGACAATGTTGCCGTCGCCGAAGTGGTCGATGGTGTGGTCTACGCTCGTGGCAACGGCAAGGCAACGATCAACGCAACTCTGGGGGATCAACGCACGAGTCGGGATGTCGTCGTGAGTGGATTTGACGGGGAGTTTTCGTGGGGTTTCGGACAACATGTTCTCCCGGTTCTGACGCGACAAGGGTGTAACATGGGTGCCTGTCACGGTGCCGTGGCCGGCAAAGGCGGGTTCCGGCTCAGCCTGGGGGCCTACGATCCGCCTACCGATTTTTATCGGATCACTCGCGAGACTCTCGGAAGAAGGGTCGAGATGGCTGATCCAGGACGGAGTCTTCTCCTCACGAAACCGACGATGGCGACGGCTCACAAAGGAGGGAAACGGCTCGACCCGCATTCCCGGGAATATCGGATCCTTGCGGAATGGATCGCCGACGGATGTGCTCCTCCCGCCGCGACGGATGTGGTTATCGATCGGATCGAAGTGTCGCCAGACCTTTCCATCGTGAAGAAGGGTGCAAAACAGGAGCTGATCGTGACGGCGTTCTATAAAGACGGTTCTTCGCAGGATGTGACCGATTGGGCACAATTCGCCTCGGCGGATGAAACGATCGCGGTAGTCGACAAAAACGGACTCACCGAAATCATCGGCTGCGGTGAGGGTGCTGTGACCGCGCTTTTTTCCAGCAAAGTTGCAATTGCGCGGGTGCGCTCCCCTTTTGAAAATCAACTGTCGCCGGAACTTTTCAGTGAGGCACCGAGGGCGAATTTTATCGATGAGTTGGTGCTCGCGCAGTTGGAACAACTCCGGTTGCAGCCTTCGCCGAGGTGTTCGGATGAGGATTTCCTCCGTCGGGCTTTTCTCGACACCATCGGGAAACTTCCCACGATCAAGGAGACTCGGACGTTTTTGGTCGATCCGGCTCCGGAAAAACGGAAGACTCTCATCGCGGCACTGTTGGAGCGGGAGGAGTATGTCGATTATTGGAGTTACCGGTGGTCCGATATTTTCCTCGTCAACGGACAGTTGCTGCGGCCCGATGCCGTGAAGGCCTACTACGAGTGGATCCGCTCGGGTGTTTCTCGTAATCTCTCCTGGGATAAAATGGCTCGGGAAGTCATCACCGCAAAAGGACTCAGCACGGAGAATGGGGCGACCAATTTTTATGCCGTTCATCAGGATCCGGAGACCGTTGCGGAGAATGTGAGCCAGGCCTTTCTAAGTCTCTCGATTGGTTGTGCCAAGTGTCACAATCATCCGCTCGAAAAATGGACCAATGATCAATATTACGCGTTCGCGAATCTCTTTTCACGAGTTCGAGCAAAGGGCTGGGGTGGAGATCCTCGCAGCGGCGATGGGATCCGGACTGTTTTTGTAGAAGAGCGCGGGGATCTCATGCAGCCACGGACTGGGAAACCGCAAATCCCGGCCCCTCTCGACGGAAAACCGCTCGACCCAACGGGCACCGGGGATCGACGCGAAGCCCTCGCCGATTGGCTCACCGCACCGGACAACCCCTATTTTTCCCGATCCATTACGAACCGGGTCTGGGCTGCCTATTTTGGCCAGGGACTCGTGAATCCGGTCGATGATCTACGTGCCTCAAATCCCGCGAGCAATGAACCTCTCCTCGCGGCGCTTTCGGACTATCTGGTCGAGAACAAATTCGATCTCAAAACGCTGATGCGAGTCATCATGGAAAGTGAGACCTACCAGCGGAGCGGTGAGGTTCTTTCCGAAAATCGAGATGATACCAAATATCTCTCGCGGAATTTCCCTCGTCGGCTCATGGCGGAAGTCTTAAACGATGCGATCTCGGATGTCACCGGCAAATCGGATGTTTTCAACAAGATCGCCCTCAATGATGGGAGCACGCAGGACACTGCTGCCTACAAAGAGGGTACTCGCGCTCTGGAGTTATATGATTCGGCGGTGCAGTCCTACTTCCTGAAAACGTTCGGGCGGAATGATCGAGAGATCACCTGCGAATGTGAGCGCTCCAATCAACCGAGCATGATCCAAGTGCTCCATCTTGCAAACGGAGAGGCGATCAACGACAAACTCGCAGCGAAGGAGTCGATCGTGGAGCAACTTGTCAGCAGCAGCAAAACGAATCAAGAAGTCGTCGAGGAAGCCTGTCTCGCGACGCTCTCGCGCCTTCCGACAGAGCAGGAACGGGCTGGTTTCCTTTCCCTGCTTGCTGGGGCAGGCGAGGCTGAACGAAGGATGGCGGTGGAGGATCTCTTTTGGGCGCTCATGACCTCCCGTGAATTTCTCTTTCAACACTGATTTTGAATGACTATTTTCCGGTTCCTTTCCATTTTCCTTGGTATTGCGGTAGTCTCGATTCTCCCGCTTCGGGCAGAGGTGCCCCTGAACTACCATGCCGAGATCGTTCCACTCCTCCGCGAATACTGTGTGGGCTGCCACAATGGCGATGACTACGAGGGAGAATTTTCGGTCGAGACTTTTGCGGCTCTGAGGGAGGGTGGGGAGACGGAGGAAAAGACTATGATCGTCCCCGGAAAACCGGAGGAATCGTATCTCATGCAGACAATCCTCCGGAAAACAAAACCTGCGATGCCTCCGAAAAAGGAACCGCAGCCCAAGGCCGAAGAGATTTCGATGATCTCTCGGTGGATTGCGGAAGGGGCCAAAGGACCGCTCGCCGGGGAGGATCTCTCGATGCTCTCCACCCTCAGCGTTCCAAAGATTGCGGCATCTCCGACCGCGGCGAAATCGGTCACGGCTCGTGCGATTTCTCCCGATGGGAAGTGGGAGTTTTTGGCCCGATTTGGGCACCTCGAGTGGAGGCAGAGCGACGGGAGCGGACCGGTCCATCGGATCCAGGTTGGGGAGGGGAAGATCAACGCAATGCACGTTTCGACCGATGGAAAACGCATCGTTCTTGCGACCGGCATCACCGGGCTGAAAGGGGAGGCGCTCCTTCTGGATGCAACGAGCGGAGAAATCCAAATGCGTCTCGGTGAGGGCCATCATCGGGACATTTTGTTCGACGCAGAGTTTTCGCCCGACGGGACTTTGCTCGCCACCGCCGGCTACGATCAGGTAATTCACCTTTGGGATCTGGCGACTGGGAAAGTTCTCCGTTCTCTCGCTAGTCACAATGCGGCGATCTACGATCTCGCATTTTCCCCGGACGGCACCGTTCTTGCCAGCGCGAGCGGAGATGGCACGTGCAAGATCTGGCTGATCGCCACGGGGGATAGGCTCGATACGTTAAACCAGCCCGAGGCGGAGCAATATCGAGTCTGCTTTACCCCGGATGGAAATTCCATCATCGCCGCCGGTGCGGACAATCGCATTCGTCTCTGGAGTTTTCTTTCGAAAACGAAAGCAACGATCAATCCTCTCCGGGAGGCTCGTTTCGGGCATGAGGCAGCGATTGTGGAGATGGATCTCAGTCCCGACGGCGGCACTCTCGCGACAACATCCGCCGATCGCTCGCTGAAGCTCTGGAGTGTTCCCGAACTGGAGTTGCTCGAGACATTGGAAACGCAAACCGATGTGGTTTCGGTAGTCCAGTTTACCCACGATGGCAGAGAGTTGCGAGTTTCGCGTCTCGATGGATCCTCGGGAAACTATGCGGTCCACGTTTCTCGTTCTCAAGGCAAGGGAGTCGGGAGGGCAGATCTTGGTCGGGCCACCGTCGAGAACCCTGCGGTTAATTCAGCGACGGTGGCCGCCACGTCGGTGGTCGCCACGACGGTGCGATTGGAGGAGAAAGTGGGAGGTGTGAACCCTGACTTGGTCCGTCGTTCGGAAATAAAGGGAGTGATCTCCCGTCCTGGCGAGGAAGATGTTTTCCCGTTTTCCGCGAAAAAAGGGGAGAGTTGGATCTTCGAAGTCAACGCAGCCCAGTCCAAGTCAAAACTCGATTCGCGCTTGAGCATCCTCGATGCGAACCAAAAACCCGTCACGCAGGTCGTGCTCCAGGCGGTCCGGGATTCGTGGCTTACCTTTCGCGGGAAAGATTCTTCGACCTCGACGGATTTCCGGGTGCAAAACTGGGCGGAAATGGAGTTGAATGAATTTCTCTTTGTGAACGGTGAAGTGGTGAAACTCTGGCATTACCCGCGAGGCCCCGATTCCGGTTTCGAAGTCTATCCCGGTTTCGGATCGCGGCGGACGTTTTTCCAAACCACGGCGATGGCGCACCCGGTCGGTCAGCCCTGTTACATTGTCAGGGCCTATCCCCCGAGCGCGGTCCCCGGCGAGAATGGTCTCCCT